>NZ_MBQA01000160.1:0-46769 GCF_001709235.1 Pseudoalteromonas sp. BMB | reverse complement strand
TTGTTGCTCAACTTTTGCCTAGATTACTAGGCGGCAAGTCGAGCGTCGCGACCAAAACACACTCAGAAGAACAAAAATCAAACAGCAAAGGTCAACAGGCCCTAGTTAAGTGGTCTATTTTGAGGTAAGAAAATCTTGTCGATAGCCTGGCAAAAATTTTGCTATTTAGTTGTTCTAAATGATAAATTTTTAACACAGCTAGCGTCAGATTTAACCCCCTCAAATTGAGCAAGTATTAAGTCAAATTGGTATTAGTTTTGGATTAGTTTTACTGCTTCTCAGGAATATTTTCTAAGATCCCTTTCATTTGCTGCCAATATAGACCAACGCTTGAAATTTCTACTTTTTCCTCGGGAGAGTGTGGAAATTTGATGGTTGGACCGAAAGAAATCATATCCATGTTCGGGTAAGGCTCTTTGAACAAACCACATTCAAGACCAGCATGAATAACCATAATATGTGGCTTTTCACCGTAGATTGATTCATACATATCACGGAAAATAGCTAATACTTCTGAGCTTGGATCAGGTTTCCAGCCAGGGTAAGCACCACAGAATTCAATATCAGCTTGTGTCAGCTCTGCGAGTGAATGCAACATACCCTCGACATCACTGCGACCAGAATCAATTAATGAACGGATCAAACATAGGACTTCTAAACTGTTATCTGTAGTAGAAATTACGCCCATATTAAGAGAGGTTTCAACAACGCCTGGAATATCGTCGCTCATGCGTATAACACCATTAGGGCAAGCATTGAGAAGCGCTAATACTTTGCTTTCGGAAGCTTGGCTCATTGGTAATGTGGTACTTGTTGAAGTGTTGAGCGCAAATGTGATCCCGGTTTCTATGGCACATAATTCTTGCTTAATGATGGTTTCATAAGCTTCAATCAGCGCTTGGAACTCGCTTATTTTCGCTTCATCAAAACTAATGACTGCGTATGCTTCGCGCGGAATTGCATTGCGAAGGGAGCCGCCTCTGATCTCGATAAGTCTTAGGTCAAAGTCTGCGATATGATGCTTTAAGAATCTTGCGAGCAATTTATTGGCGTTGGCGCGGCCGGTGTGAATGTCGACACCCGAGTGTCCGCCGCGTAAGCCTTTTAGAGACAGCTCAAATATTTGATGGTGTTTAGGTAACGCTTCTCGCGCGAGTTGTAGAGTTAAGGATGCATCTACACCACCTGCGCAGCCCATGTAGATCTCACCTTCTTGCTCGGAATCGGTGTTAAGTAGGATTTCACCTTCTAACCAGCCAGATTGCAAACCAAACGCGCCACTCATACCTGCTTCTTCATCAACGGTTAGCAACACTTCAAGTGGACCATGTTTAACGTCGTCAGCGTCTAATACGGCTAAACATGAGGCCATGCCGATACCATTGTCTGCACCCAGCGTCGTGCCAGTTGCAGTTACCCAGCCATTATCAACATATGGCTTGATTGGATCGGTAACGAAATCGAGTGCTGTATCGTCATTTTTTTGTGGCACCATATCAATGTGCGCTTGCAATACAACAGGCTTACGATTTTCCATGCCGCTCGTCGCTGGCTTTTTGATGAATACATTCCCTGTATCATCACGACGTACGTCTAAATTTTTGCTTTTAGCCCAATCAACAATAAAGCTTGCTAGCGCTTCTTCGTGCTTTGAAGGGTGGGGAATGGCACAAATTTGGTCAAAAAACTTCCAAATTGCTTGTGGTTCTAATTGACTGATCTCAGTATGCGCTTTGAGCACAGTAGACTCCTTGGATGAGCGATAATAATATTGCAATATTACCACCCACCCAAGGGCAAGATCGAGCAATTAACCCTAACTCGGGAGAATAGGTTAGTTATTGAGCTTGACTTGCGGCCACTGCTGGTGCGATCAATTCAAGGCCTGTTTTATCGCAATCAGGTAAACGTGCATCCGACACCGCAATTGGGGTCGTTCTTTCTCCCCATTTCAAATAGCTGGCAGCCCAGGTTAATCCTGCGCCAAATGCCGCCGACATAATATTAGCGTGTGGCTTAATAAGACCATTTTCGACAGCTTCACACAGTGCAATTGCAATTGTTGCAGCTGAGGTATTACCATACTTGTCGATATTAACCATGACTTTATCATCTGCAATTTCCAAGCGATTTTGGATAGCTTGAATGATACGAAGATTAGCTTGATGCGGAATAAGCACATCTATATCGTCTAATGAGAGTTGTGCTTGGTCGAGTACATCATCACATGCTTCACTCATACCTTTTACAGCACGCTTAAAGATTTCACGTCCCTCAAAAGAGAGATCAGAAGGTCCGGTGCCAGCACAGCGATCCATATCAGTACCATAGTTTGGAATGTGTAATATACTTCTATCTGTGCTATCACAGCCAGTTTTGGTGCCTAATAGTCCGGTTGGTTCGTCACTTGCTTCAAGCACGACAGCACCTGCACCGTCGCCAAATAATACTGCGCTGTCACGCTTTGCCCAGTTTACATACCAAGTCATCCGCTCAGCTGCAACAACGACTGCTCTTTTAATCATACCGGCTTGGATCTGTGCGGTGGCATTTTGTAGTGCATACAAAAAGCCCGAACAGGCTGCATTGGTATCACATGCTGCTGCACCAATAGCGCCAATATTTTTTTGTACTAAAGAAGCTGTATTTGCCACCATAGTTGACGGTGTGCAGGTAGCAAGTAGCACAAGATCGATATCTTTACCTTCAAGCCCTGCACATGCCAAAGCGTGTTGACTGGCCACCGTTGCAAGTTCAGCAGTGCTCACATGGCTAACGCGTCTGGATTTGATACCTGTTCTCGTACTTATCCATTCATCATTGGTGTCAACGATAGTGCTAATTTCATCATTACTGATGCTAGCTGGTGGAATACACTTTCCCCAGCCTGTAATTTTTGCATAAACCATAGTGTCTCTTAATCTAATCCGACCAGTTGGCCAATTTTTTATTTATACCAAATCCTTCACAGTATTGCCATAAAAGCGAAGCAGAGGTTTGTATTAGCGCGATATAACTGACCTCGATCACACCTATTTTTGTTAGATTAGGTATAATTCTTTTATCTTAGCTTAGCTTCTTAGATTTTCATGAAAATTGCGTTTTCTCCCAATTCTGCATTGGGTCAACTGTTGCTGTTGCGGTCAGTGGCAATCGTTATCCAAATTGTGATGCTAGCGATAGCGGCTGTCGTTTTTGGTAAACAATTTGATTTTGTTTCTGTGGCTGCGGTGGTGGCTGCGGAGTCGGTATTTCAGCTATTAAGTATTTACGCCTACCGTAACACAAAAGAAGCAGCGCCCATTGGCATGACAATGCAATTGTTGGCGGATATCTTGTTTCTTACTATTTTGTTGGATCTGACCGGCGGAGCAACCAATGCATTCGTGTCCTTGTTGGTACTGCCAACGGTTATTGCAGCAGTAACGATCCCAACTATCAATATGTTGATGGTGTCGGCTGGGGCGATTGGTGCTTATCTCTATCTTTATATAAAAATGTCTCATGAACATGTCCACCATATGGACATGAGCACTCACTTGCTTGGGATGTTAGTTAACTTTACTTTCACTATCATAGTCGTTGTTACCGTGGTGAGCATATTGGTAAAGCAAAATCGAAAAAAAGAGCGGGCTATTGCTTTGTTGCGGGAGCAGCAGCTACAGCAAGAGCAATTAATCGCATTAGGTAGTGCGGCCGCACAAGCGACCCATCAACTCGCCACGCCAATCGCACATTTGGCGCTATTACACGAAGAGCTGGAGGAGTCGTATCCAAAAGAGGCATGTGTTCAAGAAATGTCAGAACCTCTTGGGAAATGTAAGGAGCAGCTTAATGTCTTTAGAGAATTCACTGAGTATTTAAAGTCAGCGTCTAAACAAATGATAACTGTAGAGCACCTTGCAGAGCAGTTAAAAGAATTAACGAATTTACAATTTCCACAGCAGCATTTTCGATTCGATATCACTAATGTTCAGGGGGCACTGTGCGATGATCCTATGTTGATGCCTTCGATTTTAAATCTTATTAGTAACGGTGTGCGAGCAAATGAGCAAGCAAAACAGACTGACATCGACGTGATATTTACCTCAGAGTCGACTGAACATGTGATCACCATACTTGATAGAGGTGAGGGAATTGCAGAAGAAAGGCTAGCGCAGCTGGGGCACAATGTAGTGAATAGTGAATCAGGACTTGGCATGGCAGTAC
Organism: Pseudoalteromonas sp. BMB; assembly: GCF_001709235.1. Lineage (NCBI taxonomy): Bacteria > Pseudomonadati > Pseudomonadota > Gammaproteobacteria > Alteromonadales > Pseudoalteromonadaceae > Pseudoalteromonas > Pseudoalteromonas sp. BMB. The sequence goes on along the minus strand of NZ_MBQA01000160.1, from coordinate 42,560 downwards.
TACTTAGTCATGCGACAATTGAACGGCTTGGCGGACATTTACTCATTGAACGCGATGTTAGCTATGGGACAAAATGTACGATTAAACTACCAAGGGTGAGTGATGAAGTTACTGCTTGTTGAAGATGACGTGCCTTATGCACAAACATTAATACGGCGCTTAGAAAAACAAGGTTTTAGTGTTGAGCATGTTACTTCCATTGAAGATATGCAGGTGGCTTGTAAACAAGAGGTTTTCAGCTACATATTATTGGATATGAAACTTGGCGAGGCCAACTCAATAAATTTCATAACACAAATCAAGCAGCTCAATGCAAATGCTCGCATTGTATTATTAACGGGTTATGCCAGCATTGCGACTGCAGTTGAGGCGATAAAATTGGGCGCTGACGACTACTTAACTAAACCTGCAAGTACCAGCTTGATAGTACAAACGCTATTGGGAGAGAAAGGCCAAGAAATTGTGGAAGAAGTCATGTCTCCAGAACGACTAGAGTGGGAACATATTCAGCAAGTTTTAAAGGCAAATGAAGGTAATATCTCTGAAACCGCGCGGCAACTTAACATGCACAGAAGAACGCTGCAGAGGAAATTACAAAAGAAACCTGTTTATAAGTAGGTTTTCACTTATACTCATTATTAAATAAAATGAAATATGCTGAGTTAGTCGATGATACTCTCATTTGAAGCATTAAACCTTTGGGCAATTATTCTCGCCGCTTTGTCTTCCTTTATGTTAGGTGGTATTTGGTACTCTCCTATGCTGTTTCAAAAAGCCTGGATGGAGGGATGTGGACTGACAGAACTTGACCTACAAACGAGCGATCCCAAGATGACTTTTGGCGTCGCATTTTTGTTGTCTTTGTTATCCGCTGTGTTTATGGCAGTAATGCTTGATCTATCGCTCTCTTTGCTAGCGGCTACCGGAGTTGGGCTTGGTGTAGGAGTCTTTTTCGTCGCCTGCTCACTAGGAATAAGCTATATATTTGAGCAGCGCCCGATGAAACTGTTTTTAGTCAACGGTGGCTATCATGTGTTACAGTTTACGCTCATTGCATTTGTACTTAGGATCATGAGCTAACCCGGTATGGCAAAACCCAATAAAAAAGGCCCTGTTAGAACCGTCGATATTTATTGTGCTGGATGCCGCCAGCAGCTATTTAAGTATCGTAAGGGAGGCAAGGGCAGCCTAGTTAAATGTTTTAAAGAACGGATCACCCAAGATTTTACCACCAACCAAATAAACTGCCCTCATTGTGAGCAAGAGTTTGCCCGCGATACATTAGTGAGAGGTGCGCCAGCACTGAAAATAATTGGCGGCAAGGTCACCTTCAAGTAGTCATTACTTAAATTTTCATTGCTCACTTTTTGTTGTTATCAGACAAATGTCCTGTCTTGAATTTTCCAATTTGTTACTATCTCGCCGTTTGGCTTTGCTGTTTCAACGAATGAAAATGACCCTTCCCATGGAACTGGGCCAGCCTCTTGGGTCTTGCTAAATGGAAAAAACATGATCGATTTAATGTTCGATATCATCGGTATGACAGGCACTTTCTTGGTTGTTGGTGCATTCTTTATGCTACAGCTGGAAAAGGCATCTCCCGATAGTTTAACGTATAACTTAATGAATTTAAGTGGTGCGATCCTACTACTGATTAGTCTTTGTTATAACTTTAACCTTGCAAGCTTTGTGATTGAGCTATTTTGGATCGCAGCGTCTTTAATTGGTTTATTTAAATATTTCAAAGCGAGAAAGTTGGCATCGGCTTAGAGTCTAAAAGAAAAGGCTAATCAAAAACTTGCGTAGTGGCTAGGAGCAAGTATTATTAAGTTAATCATATGCTGCTACGTAGGTTAGAGTAATCTAACACTACGAGTGAAGTGTGGGAACATAGAGCTCGTATAATATGAAAAACTTAAGCGCTTTAATTAAAGTCACGCCATTATTAATTCCTTTTGCGGTAGTCGCTGAACCAGAAGCTACGGACTCCGACCTTTATCAGCTTTCATTTGAAGAGCTGTTGAATGTAAATGTGTCTATCGCAACCAAAACCGACGAAACGAGAGCATCGGTTCCCTCTAGTATTACTGTTTTTAATTCAGAACAAATAAATAGCCTAGGTGTCGACAGTGTTTATGATTTGATGAACTTTGTACCTGGTTTTCAATCTACTCGAGGTGATTGGGTAGGCGCTGTGCCAAAAGAGCATACTCGCGGTGTGTACTTGGATACTGGACATGTGTTAGTGATGATTGACGGCCAAAGGCTCAATGAGTCCTCATTTGGTAAAGCATCAGTCTACACACCTTACATTCCGATTGAGATTATCAATAAAGTTGAATTTATCCGAGGTCCCGGTTCCGCCCTATATGGTAGTAACGCCTTTCTTGGCGTGATGAATATTATTACCAAAAAGCGTAATAATCAGCTTTCTGTTGGTTATGGTGAACACGGTAGTGCGCAAGCAGCGTTGAATCTTTCAAGACAAGTGTCGGATGAAACACGGCTCTATGCCAATGTAGCATTTAATAAACGCTCAGGGGATAGCTATTTTGGAGGTGCTGTAAAAGACCCGTTAGAATCACTTTTTGTTGTATTTGGAGGTAGCCATCAAGCGTTAACATGGCAAGTAAGGTTTAACCGTACTCAACTTGATGAGTTTTTAAATCTTTCCCGTTATTCCCCTGAAAACGAGCATAAAAGTGAGAACTATGCAGCAACATTTGAGTATCATTGGCAAGTTACTGAGCAGCTAGAGTTAACGCATAAGCTAAGCTTTATTGAGCATAATATAGAAAGTGCAGGACTCATCGTTACAGCAGCAGAAATTGGTATCACGCAAGGTGGGGACTTCTTAGTTGGTCCAGCTTGGCAATCCAGAGACTTAACTTATAACTTAGATGGTGGTTTTAAACAAAACGACCGGTTACAGTGGAACTTTGGCGTTGAGCTATCAAAAGAAGAACAAAGTAAAGCTGGCGTTAGAACCTCATATTACGATCAAAGTGTCGGTGATATCATCATCTATAACCACACTTATTTAGGTGGTATTCAAACCATATCTGATTACGCCCCTTTTTATCCGTTGCGACAAGACTTTGATTCATATGCTGGGTACGTTCAAGCAAAGTATCGGTTTAGCGAGCAACTGAGTATGTTCGCGGGTGCACGATATGACGAAGTAAAAGACATAGATGATAAGTTATCGCCTAGACTCGCGTTCGTTTATGGTTACGATGAGGCTAACACTTTTAAGTTGCAATATGGTGAGTCTTTTCGTACCCCTGTGAGCAACGAACTTAATTCAAACGATGATGTTACATCAGGTAATTCGGAGTTAACTTCAGAATATGTAAAAACCACAGAGCTTGTTTGGCACTATCAAGATGAGTCTAAACAGTTTGATGTAGTGTTATTTGATAATGAGCTTGAAGACTTCATTAATCTAGTCCCAATAGATGATGAACAAGCGGAGTTTACATTTGATAACGTTTTTGAGACGAGCATGCAGGGTATTGAAATTAATGCTAATTTTAATCTGAGTGGCACAACTTGGATACAAGGCGCATACACCCAGTTATTTGACGAGCCATTAAATGGCAGTTTTAAAAAGTTTGCTGCACTTGCCTTTACTCATAAAAGAGAGGCGGTAGAAGTAACTTTAAATGCAATTTGGAGAGACACAACATTTATACCTGCTCCCCCTGAGTCAATTGTCGATGATTTCGAGCAGTCAAGTTACTACCTCATCGGCGGCACCGTTTCTTTCAATTTGGATAATAACGCTAAAATTCAACTGAAAGCTGAAAATCTTTTTGATAAAAAATACACCGTATTTGATCCAAGATTGATTGACGGTCATGTGCCACAACAGGGCAGAAATTTAGTGATCCAGTATATTAAGAATTTTAATTAGCTGATGGGGTAGGTGTTTCTAGAATGAATGTGCCACCTATACGGTGGCACATTTTTTATTACTTAAAAGAACGTATAATCAACACGTAGACTGATTGTGCGGCCATTTAGGTAGTTAATATACTCTTGAGCTGCTGAATTATTGGCGTTTCTAGAGCGAGCACGCATATAGGTAGCAGTTTCTTTATCAAATAGGTTATTAACGAATACACTTAGTTTTAGACTATCACTTAGCTGAATACGTCCTGATAAATTAAAGACACTATATGCTGGTGTTTTGTCTTCATCACGAACATTAAAGTGTGTTTTATATTCATCATAGAAAGAGTATTCGCCTCGGATGTAAGCATCTTTACCGAACAATTGAATATTTTGATCAAGCGCTAGGTATGCATTCCATTCTGGTACCATAGTCATCTTATCACCAGCACTTGCGGAGATAGAATCATTGTCTTCTGTGATCTCTGAGCTTGTATACGACGTGTTGAATGACATCGTTAAGTCGTCAGTTAAACGAGCCGTTGACTCAAACTCAAAACCTTCAGACTTAGCTTCACCGCCGTTAGCTGTATATGAGAAACCACACGTGTCCATGTATACTGAAGTTTTAATATCAGTCCAATCGATGCGATAGATAGCGGCTGAGAAATCAACCTTTCTGTCAAGTACGCTTGCTTTCAAGCCTAACTCGTAGTTTTCGATAGCATCAGAGGTGTAACGGTCTTTACGGTTTTTAGCAAGTGGATCGGCCTCACATGAAGCTGCTAATGGACCATTGTTACCACCTGGTCGATATCCTTCTGAATATAAACCATATACAGACATTTCTTCACTTGGACGGTAAGAAACACTGAACTTATAGCGGTTACCTGATTCTTCACCACTTAGATTATCTTCAGAAGTTGCCCAAATACCTTCTTGCGTGTAGTGAGAACCATCTTTAAGTTCAAAGCGGCGTACACCACCATTCACTTCAAGGCTACCGGAATCACCTAAATCAAATTCGTATGCAACATCCGCGAAGAAAGCGAGTTCTTCTGAGTAATCACGAATGTTGGTAAGGTTCCAGTTGTTTTGCGGGTTGCCAAATGTATCTTTACCAATTTGTGTCGCATCCGCACCCCACCAATTAAGTGCTAACGCAGATACTTTGTCACCTTTTTCATGATATTGGTTTTGGTAGTCTGGATCATAGCCGTACTCAACTTCGTCATAGTAAGCGCCGATAGTCCAAGATAGAGGCGAGTTTACATCAATATTTTGGAAACGCAGTTGGTGAGTCACGCGCTCATATTTGCGATGGTCAATGATCCAAGTACGGAACATATCTGACGCATCTAAGCGACTCCATGCAGTTTGAATGCTGTCTTCTTCATAAGTACGGTGAGAGCCTGCGTAAGTTAAAGACGCAATATCTAGGAAGTTATCATCCTGAATATTTAAAGTGAAAAGGTCATTAGTGGCATCAGACCATGGGTCCATTAAGTCCCACACTTGGTATTTTTGTGGTACGCCCTTGTTAGCGATTGGCGCGTTACCCGCGTTACATTGAGGACGCTCTGCAGTTTCAGGACAAGAAACTTTAAAGAAGTCGACATCATACCCATAAGCCGCTTCCTCATTGGCAGTTAAGCTGTAGTCCCAATAATAACCTGGTGTAGAACGGTCACCTGTTGTTGTACCTGTGTCGCTGAATGTCGTATGTGCGTAGCCGAGAGTAACAGAAGTTTCTGGGTCTACTTGCCATAATAGTTGGCTGCGGATAAAGCCTCGATCTGCGTTACCCTGAACACCTGTATTCATGTTAACCATTTGGTAACGTTCATGCTCTGTATTACCACTTACACGTAGTGCTAATGTATCATCAACAAGTGGAATGTTAACACCCATTGAAATATTACGATGTAGACCATCTACATCTTTTTCACTTCCAATCTGTGTAGATGCGAAAAATTCAAACTCATCAAGTACAGGTTTTTTAGTGATGATCCTCACCGTACCACCGATAGCATTGGAGCCATAAAGTGTACCTTGTGGTCCTCGTAAAACCTCAACTCGCTCTACGTCATTTAAGTTTTCAAAAGTGAAAGGAACATCATCGACAAAAACACTGGTTGTATCTGGAAATGCAGTGTTACCTCCACTCAGGCCACGCAAAATAAGTTGACCTCTAGGAGAAGCAGCCCCTGCAAGCGTTCTATAAAAGTCTTCTGCTGATACTAAGTTACGATCAGCGATGTCCATAGCTGAGATAGTAGAAACCTGCATTGGAATTTCTATGATGGTTTCTTCTTTACGACGAGAGGTAACGGTAATTTTTTCAATTTGTTCTTTAGCACCGTCTTCTGGTTGCTCTTCCGCGGTTGCGTAAAAGCTTGCTGATGCAGCCAGCATGCTAAGGCAGAGAGTACTCTTAGCAAATGGTATCTTCCCCAGTGGTTTCATTGTGATTTCCTTTATTGTTTTTGTGTGAAAAACGCAATAGTACCCATATTGGTACTATTGCTTATGTATCAATGAAGGGTAAAAATAATTTATTAATGTAAATTATTCAAGTTTAATGTAACTTTATTTTTGTTGTGGTGTTTTTGTTTTATTTAAGTCTATACTAATCATAAGGTTACTAGTCTGAAAAATAATGCTTAGAAATATGGAATTAGCCGAAAGTCTAATAGGGTTTGGAATATTTAATTCTAAAAAAACACTAGTTATCGGGGTGTCTGGCGTTCAGGGCTCTGGAAAATCAACACTCAGCTATTCTCTTTGTAAACAACTTAGGGAGGTTGGCATTACCTGTAAGTGTGTGTCGCTTGATGATTTTTATTTAGACCCAGAAGAGCGGGCAGTGCTTGCTTCAAAGTTTCATCCGCTGTTTCAACAAAGAGGCTTGCCTGGTACTCATGATCTGCAACTATTACAAGATGTTATAGACAGGTTTAAACGCGGCGCAGCACTGACTTTACCTGTATTTGATAAATCAATAGATAGGAAGTTGCCAAAATCAAAATGGCGAAAAGTTGATGCGGGTTTACAGGTACTTATTATCGAGGGATGGTGTATGGGAGTGGAGCCGCAGCCTAGCGATGCGTTAGCATCTCCCGTTAATCAATTTGAGCAAGAGTTTGATAAAGACGGTTCGTTTCGCTTACAAGTGAATCACATTTTATGTGAAGAGTATCAAGCTATTTTTTCACAATTAGATAGTCTCATTTATTTAAATGGAATGAGCTTCGACAGAGTATATCAGTGGCGCCTGCAACAAGAGCATATGCTCAAAGCATCGACTGGAAAGGGGATGAGTGATGAGCAAGTTAGACAATTCATCCAGCCATTTCAACGCCTTTCGGTATGGGGGATGCAAAGCTTACCAAACATCGCAGATATTGAAGTGTGTTTGGGTGAGGATAGAGCAGTGCTGCAAATAAACACTCAACTTGGTGAATAAACAAGTTGAGTGTAATTTTTACTAAAGTTGATGAATTAGGCCGCTAGCTCTTCAACACCAACGATTAACCAGGGGGCATCCCCCGTCGTTTTACGCTCTAAGTGCCATATTTCGTGGATAGGTTCTTCTTGCATGTCGCCGAGGTCACGATATTTGCCAGTAAACTTAATGCTAACTTCCCAAACGTCAGGGTGTGTATCTGCACGGACTAACTCAGCATCAACAAACATCACTTCAGTGTTAACGTCGCCTTGCTGCTCTCGCTCACGTTTGAACTCTTCAACCAACTCTGGACTCAAGTATTCAGAAACCGTCGAAAAGTCGTTGTTATTCCAAGCGGTTTGAATGGTTTGATAATGTTGCCTTGCGCCTTGTAAAAAACCGTTGATATCAAAATCTCTAGGCAGGTTCATAGGCACGCTACTTGCGCCAAAACCACCGCCAATTGATCCTTGGTTTTGAAATTGTTGTGGTGGTGGCGTATTGTTGTAGCCACCCATATGCGGCGCACCGGCATAACTTGGCTGCTGTTTTTTTGCAAGCATGCCTTTAACCAATTTGAAGATTAAAAAGGCAGCAGCGGCAAGCAAAATCATTTCAAGGAATTGAAATCCTTCAAAATCATCGCCAAGCATTGCGGCAATTAGACCACCGGCTAGTAATCCGCCAAGTACACCGGCCATAATGCCTTTTTTACTTGACTTAGGTGTCGTAGTCGATTTTGCATTTAATGCTTGTGTATCAGTTTGCTGCTTTTGCTGGGTTGTTTGTGTTTGCTGGGTTTTTCCTGAGCTCTTACTACCAAACTTCTTTCTTGCTTCAGCATTAAAACTGGCTGTAAATAAAAAAGAAACAAGGGAAAGTAACACAATGAAATGTTTCATAAAGTTCCTATATACCAAAATAACTGCCGCCATTGTAAAGAACTAACATGGCTATTTAAATAGGTATGTACCTCAATTAAATTTGTATTTTGAGAGGTTTAGTAAGGATATTGAGACACCGCCCCAAAGAGTGGGGCGGTGGCGTTATAACCAGCGTAGTGAGCTTGTCACTTCTGATTGGAAGGTTTCAATCGGCGTACCTCGGTTTGCCACCAGTATGGTGTTGGCTTTACCATCATGAGCAATTAAGCCTTCAAAGCGGCTATCTCCAAAACTATCTTTGCCGTCAATCGTGCTTTGTTGACCAGCTGGCACGACAAAAACCGTGAGTGGACCAAACTCGGATTGCATAACCAAGTGAAGGCTTTTTTGGCCTTTAAAGTTACAAAATGTCGCGTAAACCACTTTACCCGGTAAGTTGTCGAACTTACCCCCAAACATCGCGAGCTTCTCGTTCACGGTTTGCAGTGACACTGTTTCTTGCTTTTGCAGTGCATTTTCTTCGTAATACACATGAGCAAGCGCATGTTCACCGGTATCGACAGGGTGTCCAAAACCACCAAAGTAAAAGACCACGGCGGCAAAAAATACACTGGCGGCAATCGCAAATGGTGCAGTAGCGCGTCTAAACCAAGACATTTTCACTACTTTGTGTTCTTCCGTTTCAAGCTCCTTTTGCTTTGCAATTATCTTATCAGCCAACCCCTCAGGCACATCAATATCGAGTGATTTTCCCAAGAAATCGTCGAAAGCTTGCATTTCTTCGACCAGTGCTTGCAACTCAGGTTGCTGTTTGGCCTGTTTCTTGACCTCTTCATCATGAGGATCAGCAACGAGGCGGCGTCGAAATTCGAGTTCATCCATCAGTTTGATGCCCCCTTTATTGGTTCATATTCAGTCGTTAAAGCGTCTTTTAGCTGGTTGCGAGCACGGTATAACCTTGTCATCACCGTGTTTTTATTCAGCTCAAGTATATCGGCGATTTCATCCCCAGAGCATCCCATCACCACTTGCAGTAGCAGTGGTTCACGATATTCTGGTGCTAAGTTGGCTATTTGTCGTTGCACAACGGTTTGCTCCATTGCATCATCCAAAGCCGAACTGGTATCGTCGACCAGCGTATCTTGTTCAACCTCCGCATAGTCAAATTGCTTGCGCTCAAAACGACGTGCATTCTCTCGTCTTAAAATAGTTAATAACCAAGGCTTTGCTGCATTTTCATCTTGTAATGAATCGAGTGCGCGCCAAGCCCGCAAAAAAGTTTCTTGTACTAAGTCTTCTGCTATTGTCGGATCGCCAGACAACCAATAAGCGAACTTATATAGCTCTTTGTGGTACATCCGAACCAGTGACTCGTAGTGATGTTGTTTACTGGCCATATCTATGAGACCTATCTTTTTGCAGGTTTATTTCAACAAAAACGTATTTTATTTTAGTTGATTTTGGGAGTGTATCTCACACCAAGCATAATGGATCTGTTAATTATTTACTAACAAATCTAGTTCGTCTTGCAATAAAAAAGCGCCCTGAGGCGCTTATTGATATAGATTGCCTAAATTCTGGCTTTTATTTGCGTGAACAGTGCTTTTTACACTGGTTTTAATTTCACCATATAGTTGAGACAAGTCTACTTTTGCGCTATTGCCTCCATACAGCGAGCTTTGTAGCGTTTGTACCTGTGCTCGCAATGAGCTGGGTTGAAGTGCTAGCCATTGTGTCATGGTGATATTTTGTTGTTTGGTGTAGCGCAGTAGCGCTTGATAAAAGCCCGCTGGGTTATCTTGCTTAACCGCTTCTTCAAACGAAATAAAAGGTGCTGGATTTTCATCAGTGACCGTATTGACTAGTGGGTTTGAGGCAGGTTTTGCCCTTAGGCGCCATATTAGTAATGTTATTAGCCATAATACGTATCCGAAAGCGGCGAGTCCCCACATCCACAGCGGGATAATTTGCTCTGTGATCACGTTGGTTTGCGTAGCCGTTGATGGATTTACGCTTGGACTTGAAAGCGGTTGCGTGATTGGAGCGGCCTGTGGTAAGGCAGGCTGATTTGGGTCATGAATCACGCTGACAGACTTACTTGGTAATGTCGCAAACTCTTCACGTTTAGTGATGGTGTTAAACCAAGGTAGTTTTACTTCGGGCAGAGTAAAATCACCGGCAAGTTGCGGTAGGTAAGCAAAAGAAATAGTTAACTGTGAGATGACTTTTCCATCTCGGGTAATTTGCTTACGTTCAGACGCGTCTGGATAAATTCTAAAGCCATTAACGTCTTCAAGCTGAATGTCAGGAAGCTGCTCTTTAGTAACACCTACTGCAGTGAGTGTTAGTGTTCGCGTGATGGGCGTCCCAACCATAAACTCGGTATCTTTGGGCTGCCATTCTTCAGAAAAATTCAAATATTCACTGGGTAGCCAGTTATCAGCAGCGTTAGCTGGAATTGGAGATACTGAAAAGTCAATGGTATTGCCAACCGCAGAAGTCGCCATTCTACGATAGCCATCTCTGATCTGGCCGTTGAAGATCGGCGGCTCTATGCTGAAGTCACCACTTTTTTGTGGTTGGATCATATATTCGCGAGTGAGCACCATGTAGCGTCGACCGTCAATAACTTCGTATTCTTCATTGGCTTTGCCCAATTGTGTGAAATTAGCACCATCTGAGATTGGGGCACTCAGTTGACCATCTAGTAGTTCTTTTCCTACATAGAGCTTAACGGTATAAAGCGCAGCCTGTTGAACATAGAGATTTTTTGTCTTGAGTTCGGTTTTTACGAATATATCTTCACTTTGCTGCTCATCATCACGAGCAACAACTTTAATTTCGATCGGCTGGGTCGTTTCACCATCTACTTCCAACGCAGGAATGGTGTAAGTACCCGGAGTGCGAGCAACGAGCTGCATTTGCCAGGTAGTGGAGCTTGAAACGCTACCATTAATGATACTGGTTCTTGAGCTGGTATTCACCGGGCTGGTGATAAAGTCGTTACTAAGCACCGAAACATCAGGAATGGTGCCTTTGACTTTACCCTCAGCGATAATCGACAACGTGAAATATTCACCTGCGAGCACTGGGTTTTTGTCTACGCTGGCTGTGAGATTTTCCAATGCCAACGAGGCGTGGCTTAATATCAACAAAGACAGAAAAAATAGAATGCGTTTTACCATGATTTTTCAGCTCCTCTTGGTAGACGTCTTTGTTTGCGTTGTTGTGCTTCTAGTTGCATTTTATTTCTCAATAATATGGCCGGATCATCGGGTACTTTTCTAAGCAGTTGATTAAGCTGTTGCGCTTTCTCAATTTCTTCAGGGGTAAGTGGCCGACTATCTTGCATCATTGCAGCCTGTGCCTTTTCTTCATCCTGCGGTGATTGCTCGGGATCGGGCGTAGGTGCGGCTTGCGCTTGCTGTTGTTTTTGCTCTTGAGTTTGTTCCTTGGCTGCTTGCTGGTCTTGGCGGGCAGCATCTAGCTCTGGCTCGTTGTTGTTTTGTTCTGACTCACTTCCTGCTTGTGAATTCTGTTGGTCTTGCTGACCTTGTTGGTCTTGCTGGGTCCTGCTGACCTTGTTGGTCTTGCTGATTTTGCTGCTCTTGCTGATCCTTTAACGCTTCGACTAACGCTTTATTATCCTTCGCTTGCGTAAAATCAGGATCTAGGGATAAGGCTTTTTCGTAGGCAGAAATTGCGTCGTCTAACTTACCAAGCCGTGCTAGCGCATTGCCCAAATTGTATTGGCCTTCTACTGAGCTTGTTTGTTCGAGTGTTTTTACCGCTCCTTCGTAATCTCCAGCTTTATATAGGGCTGCACCTTTTAATACCGGATTATCGGCAAGAGCAGCTTCATCGAACGCTTCATTTTGGTAGGCCTGCAGCGCGTTTTGGTCGCTATTTTTAAACCACTGTGTCCATTCATTCGCCAGCGCTTTTTGCTGTGGCAACATCGCAAAAACAACCAAAGCACTGAGCATAACTGCGTGATTTCGAACCAATAACAGTGCGAGTGGAATAAGTACAATCAACAGATATATTCCCGCATCTACTCGCCACTTAGCACTTTCTTGGTCGCGTTTAAGCACCGATGTATTTGCACCCAAATTAGGCTTAAATGTCTCTATGTCACTGCTGTCAGCAGTATAGCTGGCAAACTTTCCACCTTTTACTCTAGCGAGTTTTTCAAGTCGAGTCGGGAATAACTTTGGCACCACTATCTGACCATATTGGTCTTTTAAAAAGCCGCCTTCAGGTAATTTGATTGGTGCGCCTTGCGCCGTACCTAAGGCATAGATACTCAGCTTAAATGAGCTGTCAGAAAGAAGCTTTTGTACATCTTCTGCGTCTTCTTGTTCAAGTCCATCGGTTACCAAAATAATGTCACCATAGGTTGCACTTGCACCTGTTAACAAGCTAACGGCTTCTTCGATACCTGCATATACGTTAGAGCCTTTTGAGGGCATGATCTCTGGACGAAGGCTTGGGATCAAGTTCTCAAGAGTAGTGACATCAGTTGTGAGTGGCGACACGGTAAAAGCATCGCCTGCATAGGCAACTAAACCTGTTTCGCCTTCTTTAAATTGCTTTAGCATGTCTAAAGTTTTAAATCTCGCTTGGGTTAAGCGGTTTGGCGCGAGATCGGTTGAGTACATAGAATAAGACATATCCAACACTAACACTCTAGGTGCTTGAGTTTTAAAAACCGGTACTTCTTGTTTTTCAATACTTGGTCCCGCAACCGCAATAATGGCTAACAAAAAGAACACAATACCAAGCCAAGAGTTACTTTGTTTTTGGTGTTTTTGACCATCGGCTCCCATCACCACCTTCATCAGGTGCGGTGCGATAAGTTGCGCTGATTTTTGATTGGACTTTTTAGACCATTGCAATGCACTGTATACCACCCAAGGAATAAGCAACCAAAGCAGGTGTGGGCGAATAAATTCAAATTCCATCATATTATTTACCCTCTTAATTTTGTTCTTAATACGAGACTTAGCTGAGCCACAAAAAGCAAGCCGAGTATCGCGAGGAGAGGAATATAAAACAGTGAAATCTTAGGACGGAAAGTCTGTGTTTCATCACTTATCGGCTCTAGATCATCGAGCATAGCGTAGATCTGTTGTAGGCCTTCCACGTCTTTTGCGCGAAAATATTGCCCACCAGTTTCTTTGGCGATATGTTGCAACGTTTTCTCGTCGATACTACTACCAGCCATAGAATTAAAACCAAATAAACCAAAACCGCGTCTACCATCTGAGCCAACACCAACAGTATAAATCTTTATGCCTTCTTCTCGGGCTAAGATCAGTGCTTCTTCTGGTTGAAGGTTGCCCGCGGTGTTTTGACCGTCGGTCAGCAAAATCAAGATTTTGTTACTTTGTTCACGTTTACCAAAACGCTTTACCGACAAACCAATAGCATCGCCAATCGCTGTGGCGCGTCCAACTAAACCAATTTGTGCCTCACTAAGCATTTGGCTAACCGTCGCTAAATCTCGGGTGAGTGGCGTTTGCAAAAACGCGGTGTCACCAAAAAGAATAAGCCCCAGACGATCCCCTTGGCGCGCTTCGATAAAGTCGCTAACAACGGCTTTGACGACAGACAATCTGTCCACTAAGCGACCTTGGTATTCCATATCTTGCTCTGTCATTGAAGCCGACAAGTCAACGGCAAGCATAATATCGCGGCCCTCGTTTGGCACAACGATTGGGTCGTCAAGCCAAGTCGGGTTTGCCGCTGCGGTTACCAGTAGTAGCCAGATGAGTGTTTCCACTAGGCTTACTTTTATGCGCTTATTGAGTTGATTTGTGCTCGCGAGTTGTAACTTTGCGGCACTTGGCATACGAATATTGATGTTGGTCTGCGCGATACTCGGTTTAAACTTCGCAATTAGCCAAGGCAGAGGTAACAATAAAAAGGCAAGGGGCCAACTAAACTCAAACATCGAGACGCTCCTTCACTTTGAAGGTATTGATCGCACGACATAGTTTATCGCTGAGTGCGGGGTCTTGAGTCGGAGCATATAACGAGTCAAGCTCTTGCTGAGTGAGTTCAACGCGTGTGAGTTTTGTTTGCAGTGTTAACCATTCTTGGCCCGATCTACTCGCAGCGGTATCACCGTAATAATGTTTTACTAAACGTTTGAGTATGGTGTGTAATGCTTGGGCATTATCCTGCGAATGACTCAGTTTTACGGCTTCCTTTTTTGCTTTTAAAAATTGCTGGCGACGATATAATAGCCAACACGTAGCCCCAAATATTGTGAGTAGAACACAAATGGCTCCCCACATTGGATAAGAAAATGGCCACCAGCTCACGCTTTGAGGGATGACCACATCATTAAGCTGGTCGAGTGGATTGACTTGCATTTAACCCCTCATGATTTGTAATTCGATTGGTAATGACGCGTCGTACTTTTTTAACGACATACCAGAGCGCTTAAGTAGCGCTAATCTTCGATTGAAAAAGTCAGACGCATTTTGCGAGAATTTGTCTCTAAATTGCTTGTCCATCAAGGGCAATGTCCAGTTTTGTTCACCAGCTGAGACCTCAATCGCTTGACTGTATTCAGGCAGATGATGCTCAAAAGGATCGCTCACCATACAACCAATTACTTCGTTATGGCGAGCGGTGCGCTCTAGCAATTTAAAGCTTTCATCATTCAACTCCGTAAAGTCCGAAATGAGATAAATCAGGCTGCCGGGTTTGGCTAGATGCACAAGTCGTTTTAAATTCTCATTGAAACGATCCCCCGAGGAGTGAGTCTCTTTTTGAATTAATGCTTGTTCGTGTAGGGCACAAAACTGATGAGCTAGCGCAAGCACTCCTCGGTCGCGAGCAATCGGTTTTAGCTCGTGGTGATTGCTGTCATTAAATACCACACCACCAACACGGTCGCCGCGTTGGCATGCAGCCCAAGACACCAAAATGCCTAAGTGCGCCGCAAGCACCGACTTAAGTAACAGCTTTGAACCAAATAGCATGCTTGAGGAAAAGTCACAAAATACAAAAACGGGGCGTTCTTTCTCTTCTTGAAAGAGTTTCGTGTGTGCTTCACCGGTACGCGCGGTAACTCGCCAGTCAATCGCACGAATATCATCACCATATTGGTATTGTCTGACTTCAGCGAACTCCATACCTCGACCTTTATGCGGTGCAAGGTATTGTCCTGATTGAGCACTTTTCACTTTTCCTCTCGGTTTGAGCGAAAGTAAATGCGCTTTGGACTTATAAAAAAGTAGCTCTTTCAGGCCGAGTTCGACACCATTACTGTGGCTTTCATTAAACCAGCTGGCTGAATTAAACTGCTTGATGTCGTTCATAGTATTATGGAACAGCAACCAATTCTAAAATCTTACTGATCACCTGATCTTTGGTGATCCCATCCGCCTGTGCCTCATAACTCAGCACGATACGGTGACGTAGCACGTTATGCACCACAGCTTGAATATCTTCTGGGGTGACAAAGTCTCTGCCTTGTAGCCACGCATGAGCACGAGAACATTTATCAAGCGCAATTGTAGCTCGAGGGCTCGCACCATAATCAATCCAGCTTGCAAGCGTTGCATCAAAGCGTTGTGGCTGTCTGGTCGCAATAATTAATTGTACAAGATATTGCTCCAGAGGCTCGGCAAGGTGCATGCTTAGTACGGTTTTACGGGCCTCAAATAGGGTTGCTTGACTAATAGGTGTGAAGGTTGCTTGATACTCCTCCAGCGCCTCGCCGCGAGTGAGGCGCAAAATATCGACCTCGGTTTCTGCATCCGGATAATCGATATTCAGATGGAGTAAAAAGCGGTCAAGCTGCGCTTCCGGTAGCGGGTATGTACCTTCTTGTTCAAGCGGGTTTTGTGTTGCCATTACCATAAATAGCTCAGGTAACGGATACGTTGTTTTGCCAACGGTTATCTGGCGTTCGGCCATTGCTTCTAGTAGCGCTGATTGCACTTTGGCTGGCGCTCGGTTGATTTCGTCAGCCAAAATCAAATGATGAAAAAGCGGGCCTTTCTCAAATACAAATTCATTGGTTTGTTGGCGATAGATATCTGTACCAGTTACATCAGAAGGCAATAAGTCAGGGGTAAATTGGACGCGTTGGAAGCTCCCTTCAATGCCTTTAGCCAGCGCATTTACTGCACGGGTCTTAGCTAGACCTGGGGGGCCTTCAACCAATAAATGACCATCTGCTAAAAGCGCGATAAGCAAGGATTCGGTCAGTGCACTTTGTCCTAAAATTTGGGTATCTAAATATTCTTTTAGTTGAGAAAACTCGTTTACTGCCATGAGACTGCCTTTTAAGCCGACAAAAATAAAAATAGTTATATGGACGCGGAATGAATAATCAAGTTGATTAGACCCATAATTTTAGAAAAGTTCATAAATTTTAAATAACAATTTCAAATACTTTGAGATTGCTTGAAAAAGCATCTAAAGTTGGTTTTCACGGTTTAAAAAGCAGCCATTTCGTGCTTTGCTATTGGCAACTTCGATTTGGTTGTTTAGAATCGGAGGAAATTAACAGGTCAGACCTGTCAGCGGGAGAGCAAAATTCATGTCTGAACAAAACATACTAAAAACATCAAAAGGCGACCGAATCGCTATCGTGAGCGGCCTGCGTACGCCATTCGCAAAGCAAGCTACCGCTTTTCACCACGTTCCAGCCCTAGATTTAGGTAAAATCGTCGTCAACGAAATGCTTGAGCGTTTGAACTTCGATCGTAAAGAAATCGACCAACTGGTATTCGGCCAAGTTGTACAAATGCCGGAAGCACCAAACATTGCGCGTGAAATCGTGCTTGGCACTGGCATGCCAGTTTCTGTTGATGCTTACTCTGTATCACGTGCATGCGCAACCAGTTTCCAAGCGATTGCTAACGTTGCAGAGAGCATTATTTCAGGCCAAGTGAGTGTGGGTGTTGCTGGTGGTGCGGATTCTTCATCAGTGCTACCGATCGGCGTGAGCAAAAAGCTTGCAGGTAGTCTTGTTGACTTGAACAAAGCACGTACGCTTAAGCAGCGTTTACAGATTTTCTCAAAGCTAAGACTCAAAGACTTACTGCCAGTGCCACCGGCAGTTGCAGAATATTCAACTGGCTTATCAATGGGGCAAACCGCTGAGCAAATGGCTAAGACTCACGGGATCAGCCGTGCAGATCAAGATGCGATGGCGCACCGCTCACATACCTTAGCTGCAAAAGCGTGGTCGGAAGGCTTATTAAACAATGAAGTGATGGCTGCCCATGTTGAGCCATACAAAAGCTTTATTGATAAAGATAATAACATCCGTGAAAACTCTTCATTGGAAAGCTACGCCAAGTTAAAGCCTGTATTTGACAGACAGCACGGCTCAGTAACAGCAGCAAATGCAACGCCACTGACCGATGGTGCAGCGGCAGTATTAATGATGAGCGAAAGCAAAGCTAAAGCGCTTGGTTATGACATCTTAGGTTATGTGCGTAGTTTCGCCTTCTCTGCTATCGGCGTACACGAAGATATGTTGATGGGTCCTGCACATTCAACGCCTGTAGCACTTGACCGAGCGGGTATTACCCTTGCTGATCTTGACCTGATAGAAATGCATGAAGCTTTCGCAGCGCAAGCGCTGTCCAATATGAAAATGTTTGGCTCAGACAAATTCGCGCAAGAAAAACTCGGTCGCAGTAAAGCAATTGGCGAAATCGACATGGATAAGTTTAACGTGCTTGGTGGTTCACTTGCATATGGTCACCCATTCGCAGCAACTGGCGCACGCTTGATCACGCAAAGCCTACATGAGCTTAAGCGCCGCGGCGGTGGCCTTGCATTGACAACAGCCTGTGCTGCAGGTGGTCTTGGAGCAGCATTCGTATTGGAGAGCGCATAATGTCAGTATTTTCTTATGAATTAAACGACCATAAAGTCGCCATCGTCACCATCGACGTGCCGGGCGAAAAAATGAACACCCTACGTGATACATTTGCTGATGAATTATTAGAGATCATCGCAAAGAGTAAGCAAGACGACGTAACGGGTATGGTTTTTATCAGTGGTAAAGACGATAATTTTATCGCGGGTGCAGACATTAAAATGCTAGACAGCGCGAAAACCCGTGAAGATGCGTTAGCGATTTCGGAAATGTGTCATAAAACCTTCTTTAAATTGGCTGATTTACCATTCCCGACCGTTGCCGCGATCCACGGTGTAGCACTGGGTGGTGGCTTGGAGTTTGCGCTGGCGTGTGATTACCGGGTATGTACTGAAGACAGCAAGACTAAATTGGGTCTTCCAGAAGTACAGCTTGGTCTATTGCCAGGCGGTGGCGGTACACAGCGTCTACCGAAATTAGTTGGTATTCAAAAAGCACTTGAATGGATGCTAACTGGTAAACAAGTTCGACCTAAGCAAGCGAAAAAAGCGGGCTTAGTTGACGATTCCGTGCCGCACAGTATTTTACTCGACGTAGCGGTGAAGCTTGCCAGAAAAGGTAAGCCTAAGCCTCGCAAACCAAATTTAGACAAAATTAGCCAATTGCTAGAGTCTAACCCGTTCGGACGCAATATCATTTTCAAAAAAGCACAAGAAAATGTTGAGAAGAAAACGGGTGGTCACTATCCTGCGCCGCTCGCTATCATCAAAGCGGTACGTGCATCTGTAGAGCTGGACAAGCTTAAAGGTTATAAAACCGAAGCCGAGGGTTTTGCTGATTTAGTGATGTCTGAAGTATCGCGCTCGCTACGTGGGATTTTCTTTGCAACAACGGAAATGAAAAAGGATTTCCAAGGTGAAGATCTTGCTCCTGTGAAGCGTGTTGCAGTGCTAGGTGGTGGCTTAATGGGCGCAGGTATTACCCATGTTAGTGCGGTTAAAGCAGGCACTCCGGTACGTATTAAAGATGTTGCGCATCAGGGCATTAGCAACGCATTAAATTACAGCTATAAGATCCTAACGCAACGCCAAAAGCGTCGTATTATTTCAAAGGCAGAGATGCAGTCAACTTTGAATATGATCACGGGGACAACAGATTACTCTGGTTTTAAACACACAGACATGGTGATTGAAGCCGTATTTGAAGACTTAGACCTTAAACAGTCGATGGTGGCGGATATTGAACGCGAATGTAGTGAGAGTACGATATTTGCAAGTAATACTTCATCATTACCAATCGGCCAAATCGCGGCAAAAGCGACGCGTCCTGAAAACGTAATTGGTTTGCATTATTTCTCACCAGTAGAAAAAATGCCGCTGGTGGAGATCATTCCGCACGACACCACCAGTGATGAGGTTATTGCGCGCACTGTGGCTTTTGCTCGTAAGCAAGGGAAAACACCAATCGTCGTAAAAGACAAAGCTGGTTTTTACGTAAACCGTATTCTGGCACCTTATGTCAACGAAGCGGCAAGTCTTTTGCTTGCCGGTGAGCCGATAGAGAAAATCGATCAAGCCTTGGTTGAGTTTGGTTTCCCAGTTGGTCCTCTTGCGCTTCTTGATGAAGTAGGTGTAGACATTGGTTCTAAGATAGCGCCAATCCTAGAAAAAGAATTAGGTGCTCGCTTTAAGGCGCCGGATGCTTTTGCACGTATGATAGATAGCAAACGTCTAGGTCGCAAATCTGGTCGTGGTTTCTATACCTATGAAGGTAAAAAAGGCAAGCAAGTGGACGAGTCGGTTTATGAGTTACTCGGTGTCACGCCTTCTCCTAAGTTGAATAAACAGGAAATTGCGAACCGCTGCGTTGCGCAGATGCTCAATGAGGCTGCGCGCTGTCTTGACGAAGGTATTATTCGTAATGCGAGAGATGGTGATATCGGCGCTATTTTCGGTATTGGTTTCCCTCCATTCTTGGGCGGCCCTTTTAGTTATATGGACAAAAAAGGCGCCAATAAGGTGTGTTCAGAGCTATCAACATATGCAGCTGACAACCCTGTATTTACACCTGCGGAGCCGCTACTTGCTATGGCCGAAGAAGGCAAAGCTTATTACGAGTAACGATACCAATTTATCTTAATTGAAAATATCCTATCTGTAAGCCGCTGTAATGCGGCTTTTTTCGTTCTCTGGTCTAGACTTAGTAGCTGTAATGGTATGTA
The DNA here is from genome assembly GCF_001709235.1 of Pseudoalteromonas sp. BMB. Classification (NCBI taxonomy): domain Bacteria; kingdom Pseudomonadati; phylum Pseudomonadota; class Gammaproteobacteria; order Alteromonadales; family Pseudoalteromonadaceae; genus Pseudoalteromonas; species Pseudoalteromonas sp. BMB. Next base: position 22,257 of record NZ_MBQA01000160.1, on the reverse strand, counting down.
ACTTTTGTACCATCGACATGGATTCTACAGCACCTAGACGGCCTCTAATTTCTTCTTTTGCTTACTGCGCTCTAGGATTTGCTGAATTTGGACAGCAGAGTATATGAATAAACGTATCTTTTTGCAGATCAGCGGGTTAGTTATTTTTACTATTTTGGTGAGTGGTGGTCTATTTTATTGGTCCACTTTGTTAAACCACTCCATTTCTTCATTTCATCAGTCATGGCAATCAGAAACGGAAGTTGCAATTAAACGTGCTGAACTGCTAGCTGAGCTGGAGCGTAGCTTTGGTTATAACGGCTTTATTCATCACTTCAAAAATTATGTACTACGCCAAGACGAGGTTTATTACGAACAGGCTTTAGCTGATGTTGAAGCGACCAAAGCGACAATCCTAAAATTGCAAAGTACGGCGCTAAGCAGCCAAGAGACAAAGGCATTAGCCGTTATTCAACACACCTTTGATGAATATACACAAATGCTTGCGCTTGCTAAGTCAAAATTCACATCGAGAAGGCTGAGCTCTGAGGCTGTGGATCGTTTAGTGAAAGTAGATGACACGGACGCAGAAGCTGCATTTAATTATTTGCGTAAGTCGATTGGAAAGAAATTTGAGTTTGCAAAGCAAAACCAATCGGTAAAGCTTGCTCAAACCCAAGAGTTGAGTAGCACCGGTGTATTGTTGCTACTACCAATAGTCTTGTTGTTTGCTTGCTTAAACATTTTTACGCTCATTTTTGTGGTTAAACTTATCAACGAAAAGCGAAAGTTATTCAACTCTACTCCTGATGCTATTTTATATTGCGATAAAGACGGTAGGCTTACAGAGGTCAATAAGGCCTGTACAGATTTATTTGGGTATCAGCCTCAAGAGCTATTAGGTATGCAGGTTGAAGACCTCATTCCAGAGCGGTATACCGGTAAACATGTAGTGGACAGAGAGAAGTTCCAAGGCACTTCTACCATGCGTAGGGTGACGCATGATGGTCTAAAAATTGTAGGGCGGCACCAATCAGGTGTAGAGATCCCTGTGGATATCGCGTTATCCACGGTGTCCGTCTCTAAAAATGATGTTTTTATTGCTGTGATCCGAGATTTACGTCAAGAACAAGAATTGAAGAACCGGGCTGAACTGGATTTCTTAACCCAGGTTATGAATCGTAGAAAGATTGAAGCGCTGCTGAAAGAAGAAGTACAGCGGGCCATACGTTATCATCGAGCGCTATCGCTACTGGTAATCGACGTTGATCATTTTAAACAGCTTAATGACACCGCAGGACATCAAGATGGTGATAATGCATTGAAGGAAGTTGGGCAGTTTCTAAGAGAGCAAGCACGTCCAAGCGACCATATTGGACGATGGGGCGGTGATGAATTTGTAATTATCTGCCCCGAGACTAGACCGGATGCTGCGCTTAATTTTGCACAACGACTGGTACATGAATTTACTCGTTTCACCAGTTTTGGACTGACATTCAGCATTGGCGTGGCAGGATATGAGCTTATTGGTGAAAGCTTTAATCACAAACGATGTTTTGAAGAAGCTGACTTAGCCCTATATGAGTCGAAAAAGTCAGGTCGAGATCGTGCTTCGCTTTATATCGCGCCACGCAGCTCTTTGGACAAAAAGGCATAGTCTAAAACGAGATCTTTTACTTTAGCCGCTAAAAACCTTACAATTTGCGCCCAGTTTAGACTTGTGGCGGATGTTGATGCATAAAATAGAAGACCTCATTGCTGTTTTTAATGGGTTATTCCTGCACACGCTCAACACTGAGCTGGTAGTGGGCGACGACGAACCTATCTATTTACCTGCAAATGAATCATACCCTCATCATCGCATTATTTTTGCTCATGGCTTTTATGCTAGTGCTTTGCATGAAGTTGCGCACTGGCTTGTTGCGGGTGAAGCGCGTCGTCAACTCGAAGATTACGGCTACTGGTATTGTCCTGATGGACGAGATAAAGCGCAGCAGCTCGAATTTGAAAAAGTGGAAGTGAAACCACAAGCGATTGAGTGGGCGTTAAGCGTCGCAGCTGGTTTTTCATTTAATGTTTCCGTTGATAACCTCAACGGTGAACAAACTTGCCGTTTCAGTTTTCAACAACGGGTGCATCAGCAAGTGCTTGCTTTATTAGAAAGCGGATTTAATACCAGAACGACTCAACTACTCAACGCATTAAGCAATTTTTATAATACACCTTGGCCTTTACGCCAGCAGCAATTTAACTGGGATATCCCGACAGAGCTAAGCATGGAGTTTGACGATGCAATTTAAGCTTGGACTTATCATTAATCCTTTGGCTGGGCTTGGTGGGAGCGTTGCACTGAAAGGTAGCGATGGCGCAGAAACAGCTCAACAAGCATTGGCGTTAGGTGCAGAGCCTCGCGCTAATCAGCGAGCAAAAACGGCTTTAACACAATTGCTTCCACATCAACAAAACATCGAAATATTTACCGTTAACGGTGAGATGGGGGAGCGTACGGCAAAAGAGCTAGGTTTTAATACCCAAGTGATTTATCAAACTCAAAGCATGGTAACTCGTCCTGAAGATACCGAGACCGCAGCGCAAATGATGCAACAGCTCGGTGTCGATTTGATTTTGTTTGCTGGTGGCGATGGCACTGCTCGCAACATTTGCCACGCGGTGGGTGATTCATGTCCTGTACTTGGGATCCCAGCTGGGTGCAAAATTCATAGCGGCGTATACGCGATAACGCCAAAAGCAGCTGGTAGAGTTGTTGAACTTTTGGTTACCGGAGAGCTTGTCTCCATTGGCGAAGCCGATGTGATGGACATTGATGAAGCTGCATTTCGTGAAGGGACTGTGCGTGCTAAACGATTTGGTGAAATGCAAGTGCCGACCGAGCTGAGATATGTGCAAGCGGTGAAAAACGGTGGCAAAGAAAGCGATGAATTAGTGTTAGCAGATATCGCCGCCTATGTGGTTGCCGAAATGGAAGAAGACGAAACCTATATCATGGGATCTGGTTCTACCGTTGCAGCAGTGATGGAAGAGATGGGACTTGATAATACACTTCTTGGTGTTGATGTTGTAAGGGACCAAGCGCTGATCGCGCAAGACCAAACCGCGCAGCAATTGTTGTCGCTTGCTGATGACAAAACAAAGCTAGTGATCACATTAATTGGTGGGCAAGGACACATTTTTGGCCGCGGTAATCAGCAGCTAAGCCCTAACCTCATCAAAAAAATCGGTAAAGATAATATTATCCTTATCGCTACAAAATCGAAATTAAAGGCCTTAAATGGTCGTCCTTTAATTGCTGATACCGGTGACGAACAACTTGATGAGTCCTTAGCTGGATTTATTAAAGTGATCACTGGATTCAATGACCATGTAATGTACGCCATAGGCCATCAAGAATAATTTAGGAATAAATATGTCTTTAGTAGAATATGTAGAGAAAGCGCAGCAGTTTTTTGATGAGCTTGTTGATAGAGCGAGCGATGATGAACTATTTGCTGGCGGCTATTTACGCGGTCACTTTGACTTAGCGGTAGGCTATGCACAAGTAGAGGAAGCAGATCTTTCGATTGATGAGTTAAATGCCAAAGTTGAGAGCAGCTTAGTAAAAGCATATCGAAATGGAGAGCTAAATGACGATGACAAAGCGCACGTAGTTTCTATTTGGGAGCAGGTGCAAAATCTAAAATAAATGCACCTCGCTTGAGTGTAGCAGATGCTAGGGCCTGTTGACCTTTGCTGTTTGATTTTTGTTCGCCTGAGTGTGCTTTGATCGCGACGCTCGACTTGCCGCCTAGTAATCTAGGCAAAAGTTGGGCAACAATGAACAGAGCGCACTCAGGTGAACCCAAAGGGCAGCGCTTGATTGGCATTTCTACTGTGTTATCGCCAGACTTACATAGAGCAACTATGCTACGCAGGCTCTGCCTTGTATAAACACCAATCAAGCTGCTGCAAAAACAAACTTGAAAGATAAACAGGCCCTAGAAGTCTAATTTGCATCTGCTACTCAGCCTCTTTTGGCTTTACATCAAAAATCGCCAATAGATGAATAACAGTGCAAAGCCCACTAAATAAATCAGCCCCAGTCCGGTTAGAACCTTGGTATAAATTGGTTGACGGCGATAGATTTCACCTTTCACTAATCCTAAATTCATCCAAGCAAAGATAGGAGTAGTGACAAACGCTGAGCTCATGGCAAACATTAGCATGCTCTTTAAGTCGGCTTTAAAAAACAGCACTACGGCCATACCAAGCGCTGCTTGTAGCAATAGAATGAGTGTGTAACTCTTTTTCGTTGTGTTCGGTCGTAACAACTGAAGCGATTCACTAAGCACTCGGGAGTAGCCATCTAACACCGTGATGGTTGTTCCAAACATACATAAAAATGCGACGCCAGCAATTAGCCATCTGGCCCATTCGCCAATCGTATTGGCATACATATCAATGAGCTGCTGTGAGAACGCAACACCAGCGAGTTCCACAGGCTTATCTTGACCATATTGCATTAGCATACCGAGTAAACAGAAAACGACCGCCAGACCCAGCGTAACAAAATATCCCACCTTGAAATCCAGTAGGATCTGGCTACTTGTTAGCGGTTGTTTAGCCATCTTCGTCTTTAGCCAAGAGGAATTAATGGCTGAAATCTCGATTGGAGCGGGCATCCAACCCATCAACGCAACTAAAAAGCCCAGTAGCGCGATGTCGTAAGGGGATATTGGATCAATGGGGGCCGGATGGGCAGGCCCATTATGAGCCGCAATGGCAAGTGCCATAACTGTGGAAATGGTCAAAATTATCATTACCCATTTGCTAGTCACATCAAGTATTTTGTAATGCCCAACCAATAAGATTGCTAAGCAGCTAGCCAAAAGTATAAAGCTTAACAATTCAATATTTATTGGAAATGGCAGCGAGTAGCTCAAGAGACTTGCGGTAAGTAATAGCACACCTGCAGTATTTACAATGGCTGCGAAAATATTGAGTAGCACAAAAACCTTAAATCCGAAGCGGTAATGTGCGTGATAACCTTCGACGACACTATGCTTAGAGTGGCTTGTGTACTCTACTGCATATTTAAAAAAGGGATATTTGAGTAAATTAACAGCAACAATTAACCAGATCAATTGACTACCAAATAGTGCCCCAGCCTGCGTTGACGAAACGAGATGTGAACCACCGATAGCAGCAGTTGCCATTAATATTCCAGGCCCAAAGATGGCAAATTTGCCTTTAAGAGATAGCAGCGCCGGCAATGTAAATTCCTTAAGTCTTTGTTATTTTAATTTTGCTGCCAGTCTACGAAGTTTTAAGAATTGCCGCAACAATGACGTTGAGTCGCATTTCACAGGTGGTGTTGAGTGTGGGATAACTAGTCGGTTACTCATCCTGTTCTAAAAAGTATTCATCTAGGTCTTCTTTGATGTCCTGATAATCGTCTTCATCTAAGTTTAAAACCTTCAAGACATCTGCTTTCATTAAATGCCAATCAGGCGCGGCAACAAAACGTTTATTGATATGTACAAAATTTTCCGCCATTTTTAGAGCGGCGAAAGCTAATTTCTGCTCTTCGTCTTTACAGCTTCCCAAAAATTCAGGGTCATGATGACATAAAATCATCTGACAAATACTTTGCGGTAAATTCCAAGAAGCTGCGAGGAAGTAGCCGATAATAGCATGATTTGTCTCGTACTTTTCTTCCTCGTGCTCGACTAACAGCTTGTCGTAATCTTTGTTCGCGGCAATGAGCGTTTCCATATAATCGGGGTAATTTACCGCCATAGCGGCAATTCCTGCGTCGTGAAATAAGCCTAGTAAGTGCAAGTTTTCGATAGGAACACGCGATTTCAGTTTGTTACCAATCACCATGATGCTATCTGCGATGTCTGACGCGTTATCCCAAAAACGCTCCAAACTGATACAACATTTACGTTGGTCAAAGGTTTGTTTGAGCAAAAAGCCAGTCACAAGCTTACTGATAGAGTTTAAGCCAAGAAAGACGACAGCCTGCTTTACATCCGTTACCGTTCTTGCCAAGCCGTATAGGGGCGAGTTGATGATTTTTAACACTGCAGCTGCGGTGCTGACATCATGAGCGATGATCGTGGCGACATCGTTTAACTCTGGATCCGGCGAAGCAAGGGCGGCTTGCAATTCGCTTATCAGCGCGGGCTTCGGTGGTAAATTAAAACCATGTTTGACGTCAGCTAACACTTTGTCGTCTAGATCTATCATCTAAAAATCCTTAATTTCAGACATATAAAAAGCATAGCGTAAATTCTTTATTGAACACTGACTTGAGACAAAAAAATACCAAGTCGACTACTAATTCGGCAAAGTGTCTCGTCAATAGGCACGTTTTCTTGCTTAACATGTAAATATTAAGTTATGGTTAAGCAATTTTTTTCTTAGGGCAATGGTATGCACGAAACACAACAAGCGAACTCGCAAAACTCTGCGATCACCCGGTTTTTAAACGGGATAGAGCGGGTGGGGAATAAACTTCCTGATCCTGCAATCATTTTCTTATCAGCAATGTTGCTGATTTGGCTGCTATCTTGGTTATTTTCAGGCGTAGAATTTAGCGCTATTGATCCAAGAACCAATCAGGCGATTGTCGTTCACAATTTATTAGACCCAAATGCGCTTGCCGGATTTATGGCAACGATGGTAAAAACCTTCACGGGATTTGCACCATTAGGCGTGGTGCTAGTTGCTATGCTAGGTGTGGGTGTTGCCGAACATTCTGGCTATATTAATACTGGCCTTAAAATCATGCTTAAACGCACGCCTCAAGCACTACTAACTCCTTCTATTATTCTTATTGCAATTGTAAGCCACACGGCGACAGATGCTGGATACGTGTTAGTTATTCCGCTTGCCGGTGTTATTTTCTATGCGATGGGAAGACATCCTCTTGCGGGTATTGCTGCGGCATTTGCTGGCGTAAGCGGCGGATTTAGCGCGAACTTTATTCCTTCAGGTATCGATCCGTTGCTACAAAGCTTTACCCAAAGTGCAGCGCAGATCATCGATCCAGAAATCGCGATTAACCCACTAAACAACTGGTTTTTCACCTCAGCATCGAGCTTATTCATTATTTTATTAGGTTGGTATATCACTGATAAAATCATAGAGCCAAGGCTAAAAGCGACAGAAATTGACGGCGATACAGAGAGCTTGCCTTCGTTTGATGAGATCACAAGCAAAGAAAAAAAGGGCTTTGTGGTGGCGTCTATGGTGATGTTAGCAGGTATTGCATTATTGGTTTATGCATCAAGCGGTGAAGATTCAGCACTACGCAGCCCGTCGGGCGCTTTAACTGATTTTAGTGCGCCGTTAATGCAATCAATTGTACCACTTATCTTCCTACTGTTTTGGATCCCTGGTGCGGTTTACGGTTTCGTTGTCGGTACGTTTAAAACCTCAAAAGACATGATTGATGCCATGACTAAAGCCATGAATAGCATGTCTTACTATATTGTTATGGCGTTTTTCTGTGCACTTTTCATCAGTGCCTTCAGCCATTCAAATTTGGGTGCTCTGCTTGCCATTGAAGGGGCTCAAGTATTAAAAGCATTGGCGCTGCCAAGCTATGTTACTGTAGTTGGTATTATCTTCTTGACCGCATTTGTAAACTTATTTGTAGGGTCAAGCTCTGCGAAGTGGGCGTTGCTGGGGCCAATTTTTGTTCCGATGTTAATGCAATTGGGTATTTCACCTGATTTAACACAAGCGGCTTATCGTGTTGGTGATTCTGGCTCAAATATAATCACTCCGCTTATGCCTTACTTCCCGCTGGTTGTGGTTTATTGCCAGAAATATGTTAAGTCGACAGGAATAGGTACATTGATAGCGATGATGTTGCCTTACTCAATTGCCTTTTTGATTGGTTGGAGCATCTTCTTATTGATCTACTGGATGCTTGGTATTCCGCTAGGTCTACAAGCAAGCTATGCATATCCAGCTGGAATGTAATTTGAGGAATGTAACTTCAGGGGATCCTTAAAGCAATGAACTCCTGATCTAAATCTTAGATTAAGTAACAAAAAGCGCTGTTCATTGACATGACAGCGCTTTTTATATTCTGTTATTTTGCACTGCATCTTACGCGGCTTTATTGATACCCAGCCAAGAAAATGAGCGGTTTAAAAATGCTCCAGCGCCTGTTTCAATGCATTCACCATGGGCAATAACGATATATTGAGGTTGCCAAGCAGCCATCTTTGAAAAACAGGCTCGGGCCTGCTGCTTCCCAAACACAAATGAAGTTCGCCAGTCTATGGGCGTTTTACCGTTAGGGCTAATAATCCCAGTGATTTTCGCTAATACTTTTTTAAAACCGGAGAAGTGGTTAGGGTGAAAGTTCTCGATAAGATCTGTCAAAATTAATGTACAGCTCTCTTTGTGGAAGAATACGACTTCTTCCATCACCGCGCTGCCTTTAAAAATGAGTTGCTCAATATCTCCTTGCCACTCGGGTTCTGCCATGTTGCCCAGTTGGCGCTGAAAAGTAAGATCAGGCCGTTTTTTGTCGACACCTGGAGAAGCAAACATTATCGCATGTGGGAACTTTTCCTGCCAATCTCCCATAAATAGGTGATGAAGTTTATTTGGAGAAATTAGGTAGGCCACTTGCCCAAGTTGCGTCAATTCACTCAGTAATCCTTCCGTTAATTTTCCAGGAGAGTGCACCCATAATGCGCCAGAGGAAAGCTTTACTATGGTGCTTCTGGTAGTGTATGGCATGCCAAAGAATGGTACAGCTGGGCCGTTGTGGATCCAAATGTTTTTACCAATTGCAATTAATTCGCTCATCTGATTTCCTTACTCTTGTTAGCATGGATGACTATATCAGGGAACTTTTTTGTTTGAAATATAGCCTTATGCAAGCTGGTATGAAATTTATTTAAATCCTTGTATTAGCATACCCTATCATTAATCTTGGGCGCGTTGTTCAGTCCCATATCTCGCCATAAAAAGCGCAACGCTTTGCTCTACAATAAAGTCCGTTTCCTCCGTATTTGTGAGATCAAATCCATAAAGCCGTGGGTAAAAGATAAAAGACTTGAGTTGATATAAGAACTGTTGTGCTGCGAATGCCTGATGTTCGATATACAGTGCATTGTTAGCGACAGCATCGGCTAAAAACGTTTCTAAATAACGCATACAACCTACTTTACTGTTATTGAAATGCGCAGCCAATGTAGAGTCTTGCAACAACTCGATAAATGCCACGCGAGCCACTTTGATAAATGATTCAGAGGTGAGCAGATTGACTTCTCGTAAAGCGATTTCTTGAAGTTGTTTTGCAATCGAGACATCGGGTCGATATTGATAAATATCACCTTGGTCAACTTGAAGCATCATGTGTTCAAGTACGTTATACAGTAGTAGCTCTTTAGTCTCAAAGTGATTATAAATCGTTCGTTTAGACACTTCAGCGTGCTTTGCGATGAGATCCATACTGGTATTTTGAGCACCGTGCTGAGCAAATAACTGTTGGGCAGCCTCTAGAATTTGCAGTCGCTTTCTTTCTGATTGTTTCATTTTATCTATTACAGGCAAGGGAATATCAACAAATGGATACTCCGCATTTTAGCAAAACTAAAATAAATTACACTGCTTAGTTTACTTTCTATTCTTGATGTGTAAACTACACTGTGTAGTTTACTTTTGGTGGTTATATGAAAAAGCGAACATGGTTTGGCTTGATTGTGGTCTTACTGATAGGAGTGGGAGGAGTTATGGCTTCTAATTTAAATGCTGCGGTAAATCAAAGTGGGTATTCATCAACTCAATATGGTGATGGTAAATTTCATAATACTCATGAAACGAATAAAACGAGCCTAGGTAAGACGCTGGAAATTTTCTGGCGCTTTTTTACCGAGCAAAAAGTCAATGCGGTGCCGAAGGTTGATATGCCAGTAAAAGTGCTCACCGAGGCGAATTTAAAGGCACTTTCTGATACGCACACTCACGTTATCAAACTGGGTCATTCATCAGTACTTATTAAAGCGCAAGGGCAATATCTTCTGATTGACCCCGTTTTTGCTGAACGAGCATCACCATTTTCATTTATTGGTCCAAAGCGTTTTCATCAACCACCTATTACTATTGAATCATTGCCTCAAATTGATAAGGTGTTGATTTCACATAACCATTACGACCACCTAGACAAGGAAAGCGTAAAGCGATTAGCAGACAGAGTGGGGGCATTTTATGTACCTTTGGGCGTAGAAGGTGATTTGCAAAAGTGGGGAGTTCCCGCCGAGAAAATAAAGCAGTTTGACTGGTGGCAGTTTGAAGAAACCGCTGAGTTAACACTCACCTTTACACCTACTCAGCATTTTTCTGGACGTGGACTTGGAGATGCAAATAAAACCCTTTGGGGAGCGTGGGCTATTCGCACAGCAGACAAAAATATCTTTTTTAGTGGAGACTCTGGTTATTTTGCTGGATTTAAGGAAATAGGTGAACGGCTTGGCCCGTTTGACCTAACCTTAGTAGAGACTGGCGCCTATGATAAAGATTGGTCTGATATTCACATGACGCCAGAGCAAAGCGTACAAGCTCATATAGATCTGCGAGGAACGCATATGATCCCCATTCATAATGGTACTTTTGACTTGGCTTTTCACTCTTGGTTTGATCCGCTCGCAAGAGTGAAAATCGCGGCAGAGCAAAATCAAGTGGCACTGGTAACACCTGTTGTAGGTGAAGTGTTGACGCTATCAGAAACGCTATCAAGTAGCAGCTGGTGGGAAGCGTTGATGCCCTAATATCCATATCTTAGTGATTGAATGAGGGCTAACGCATGATGCGGAAACCCTTATTTGGCTTACATGTGTTAAGCAATCAACAGCCTTAATGAGAAGGCCATAAGCAAAACAGCAAGTGCTTTTTCAACTAGGTTCATCTTGTTCAAGAACCAAGCGCGGGAAGATGGGGCTGAGAATAATAAGCTGACACAGATAAACCATAAAGCGTTAACACTGCACATCCAAGCGCCGTAAAAAAGTTGAATATGTAACGGAGTTCCTTGGCTGACGACATTGGTCACTACGGCTAAGAAAAACAGGGTTGCTTTTGGGTTGGTTGCATTAGTTAAAAAACCAAGACTAAAGGCTTTTTTGAGCGACTGTGAGCTTACATCAGCCTGGGCATTTTCTGCATCCAGTTGAATTGTTCCCGCACTTTTGAGCAGTTGAATAGCAATGTAGATAAGGTACGCAGCGCCGATTAATTTAGCTACTTGTAAAACCCAAGGTGAGGCCTGCATCAGTGCGCCGACACCAAGTAAGGTATATAAGATATGAACACTAAGCCCAGCGCCAATTCCCAAGGCTGTCATTGCGCCATGTAGTCTGCCGTATTTTAAGCTTTGTCTGACTGTAATAACAAAGTCAGGGCCTGGCAAGATGACTGCAACAAAATGAATGATGGCTAATGATACAAACTCTGGCCAATACTGCACCATAATAAGCTCCCAATATAATATTGAATAATTGAGAACATTGTATTTTCATTCTCCTAGGAAGATAATAATCTAAAAATAGAAATAACTTTTGCGTAGAGCGCACAAATGGGAGAGCTATGACGACCAGTAAACATATTGAACTACTGCAAGAAATGTCGATTTTTGTTTCGGTAGTGAATACTGGAAGCTTCTCCAAAAGTGCTCGGCAATTAGGTATCTCGCCGTCGTCAGTGAGTCGTGCCATAAAACTACTTGAACAGCAATTGGGGGTGTGTTTACTTCAACGCACCACACGTAGCTTAAGATTGAGCGAAACAGGAAGGGCTGTATATGAGCACTGTACTCAATTGGAACAAGCCGCCAAAGACGTCATCTCGCTTTGTGAAAGCTATCATCAAACGGCACAAGGAACAGTAAAAATCGCAGCGCCAAAAGCGGTCGCACATTCGCTAATTCACCCAAATGTGATGGCGTTTCTAGGCGAATTTCCAAATATTGACGTTCATTTGGTGCTAGATGACAACGCGTTGGATTTGATCCGTGATGAAATAGACATTCTATTTAAAATTACCAACGAGCCTCCACAAGGCTTAATCGGTAGAAGCGTAATGATAATAGAACATATAGTGGCGGCATCACCAAAATATCTTGCGACCCACTCAATTCCTACTCACCCTAAAGAACTAGTACAACACAGCTGTATTGCCTTGGGGGAAACGGATGCTGATGCTAAGTGGCGATTCAGAAAAGGCACACAAAAACTCACAACTCCAGTTAACGGGCGCTATAAAGCAAATCATACTCGAGTGAGGTTAGATGCTGCGCTGCAAGGGCTTGGGATCACAAGCTTACCTATGTTTGTAGCTAAAGATGCGTTGGCGTCAGGGGAGTTGATACAGGTATTACCTGAATGGCAATTTGAGACTCACTATTCAGGCGAGCTGTGGATGCTATATCCAGCAACTCGCCATATTCCTGCAAAGGTGAGTATTTTTGCTGATTTTATTGTAAAGCGACTTACCAGGGGTTGTTGAGTTTTACTGTATATTAAAACCCGCTCGTAATAATTACAGTGAAAAGCGATAACTTAATGTTGCGCTCGCTTGATATTGACTCATTACCTCATTGTCGAAGTGCCAGCTACAGGTATTTTGGGTTTCTGGGTCGACATCGCAAGTGACTTTAGAGTTGTTGTTGAGGATAGTTGCAATCCATCGTGCTTCAGCACCGAGATGAAAACCTGCGCCAAGGTTGTATTCAAAACCCGTGTATAACCCTGATGCAAAGAAAGTATCAGAGTCGATAAAATTAGGGTCAACAAAGGTCGCACCAAGCTGTAAGCCTAGATAAACATCTAAGTTGTCTGTGAGAGGGCGTACCACCGCACTTTGAAATAATAGATATTCCATTTCCACTTTATTTAGCGGATAAGCGGTAAGTTGGGTCTCAGTTTTTCCGTAGTAGAAGCCATAACGGCCTTCAGGTACATATTTATCGATACTTAATCCAAAGTGCGAATCGTCTTCTAATTCATACTTTTGATGGCGCGAAGTTTTGATATCACTGCTGTAAGTTTTGCCACCATATATTGAGACACCAAAGTCTCCATAGTCTCCATAGTCTGCGGCATTGACGTTGCTCGAAACAACTAACGCCAAAATAGTAGCTACTGAAGCAAATTTCATAACGTTCATATCCTTGAGTCGGAATAATTTTTTAGAATTGGGCTTTAGTATATCAATGATGAAAGAAAATAATAACGAGGTTGGTCTATTTACTTGCATTTCTTTGGTTAGATTTTTATTATTACTTTGCTTATTTGATTTGGAAAAGTGCCTTGCAAGTATTCTTACGTTTACTTATCACAATGTTCGTGGTGGCTACACTAAGTGGTCAAAACGCGGCTGCCTCTATGGCAGCATGTGAAATGCATGGCGCTACCAGTCATGAAACAAGTCATCAAATGCTTCAAAGTAACGTGCAAACGGCAGAGCCTCATCACCATGAAATGATGGTTGAGATGGATTGTTGTGACCCTCAGAACACAGCACAATGCAGCGATTGTACTTGCCCCACACATATGTGCTCCACAAATCTTGCAGCGTTTTCGCCAAGAGAGTGGGTAGCGCCTATTGTACTGAAAAACGATAAATTAAGTTTCACAAGTGGTCAGCTTAGCGACTATCCTCGCTCTCTTTATAAACCCCCAATACTTGCCTAACCTCAGGGCGGATCTGCCTTAATTTCAAAGTTTTGTACGATTAATCGTCTTTTTTGGCGTAATTTTCAACGAATTGATTGATACCTATTGCACTAACGTAATTGGTATTGCATGCGAGGTTAGCATGAAAAAGTTTTATTTAGTGATGATGCTATGGCTAATGAGTGCCGTGGCATACGGTAAATCCAATATAGAATTGGAAGTCTTTAAATCCCCAACCTGCGGCTGTTGTGAGCTGTGGTTAAACCATTTAACTGCGCAAGGTATCGCGCACAAAGCCACCGATTTAAATTATCTTGGCTCACTTAAGAGTAAGTTTGGTATTAAGCAAAATTATCAATCTTGTCACACCGGGGTTTCTAAAAATGGTTTTATTTTTGAAGGGCATGTTCCTGCTAAGTTTATTAAACAGTTTTTGCAAAACGAAACGTTAACTCAAGACACACAAAATATCGGCTTGAGTGTGCCGGCTATGCCACTTGGATCGCCTGGTATGGAAGTTGGCGAGCGTTTTATGCCTTATCAAGTATTGCTACTTAAAAAAGATGGAAGCTATGAGATTTTTGCTGAAATCGACAGCTATGAGGAGCAATTCTAATGACAATTAAAGTTTCCCTGTTTATCGCAACACTGATACTGCCACAGATAGCACAGGCCAATATTGCAACGTTAGAGCAAGCGATAGATGCTGCTATCAGTAACGATCCTTGGCTTAAATCTAGTCAATACAAGCGTTCTGCGATGCAATCTATGAGCCGCGAAGCGCTAAGCTATCCTGATCCTCAGGTGTCCATCGGTATGATGAATCTGCCTGTTGATAGTTGGGAGTTTAATCAAGAGGGGATGACTCAGCTTAAAGTTGGCGTGATGCAGATGTTACCACGAGGAGATAGCCTCGAAATTAAGAGCCAGCAATTGGCACTTGACGCTAAAAAGCAACCGATTTTACAAGCGGATAGAAAAGCGCAAGTGCGCCGCGATGTTTCTCAGGTGTGGCTTGATATTGTGCAAGCCAAAAAGACGTTAGAACTGATTGAACGCGATAGTGTGCTGTTCGACCAAATGGTAGAAATAGCCAATGCTAGCTACTCCAATGCGCTGGGTGCAACACGTCAGCAAGATGTGATCCGTGCTCAGCTTGAGGTGATGCAATTAGACGACAAGCGTTCCGCGGCTTATCAGCAGCTTAACACCGCTAAGGCAAAGCTTTCGCAATGGCTATTAAATGATGCATTCACTAATTCAAATGCACTGAGTGTCCTTGAACAAAACGAAGTGACACTGCCGTTGATCCGCTCAATTGCGCCAAAGTTGATGCAGCAACGTCCAGTTGATAGCCAAGCTGTAGTACAACATTTGACTCATCATCCGTTGGTTGTTGCCGCCGACGTTGATACATACCGCGCCAATCAAGGGGTAAAGTTAGCTGAGCAGGCATATAAACCACAGTTTTCCGTCAATGCGAGTTACGCATATCGGGATGATGCGCCGGATCAGATGTCTCGCACTGACTTTTTCAGCGTTGGTGTGTCATTCGACGTTCCGTTATTCACAGATGGAAAACAAGACCAACAAAAAGCGGCAGCGACCGCACAAGTTGAGGCGAGTAAAACCGATCGGTTGCTGGTGCTAAAGCAGCTGTTTTCAAACTTAAATGGAGAAATTCAAACTATCCAACGATTGCAAGAAAGGCAATCGCTATACGCAAAATCAATTGTGGCACAAAGCGCTGAACAAGCCGAAGCTGCATTGACCGCTTATACCAATGACGATGGCGACTTTTCCGAGGTAGTGAGGGCGCGCATCGCGAAACTGAATGCGCAGTTATCAGCGCTTTCCATTGATATTGCATTGTTAAAAGCGGTGGTACGCAGTAACTATTATTTGGTTCAAATTGAAGAGGGTGTAAGCCATGAATAACAACTTAAAAATGACGCTGGTTGCCGTCACGACATTAACGGCAGGCGTGCTAGTTGGGATGAACCTCTCTTCAAGTAACGAATCTGCGATAGCGCAAAACGCTGAGAAAGCGCCACTTTATTGGGTCGCGCCTATGGATCCGAACTATCGTCGTGATAAGCCAGGTAAGTCTCCGATGGGAATGGACCTTGTACCTGTGTACGAAGATGAGTCTGCGAATGCAAAATTTGGTGAGGGGGTTGTGGAGATAGCGCCTCACGTTGAAAACAACTTGGGCGTTCGTACTGCGGTGGCCATGCGTCAAGCGATGTCTCACCAGATCCGTACTGTGGGGTATGTTCAGTATAACGAAGATAGCTTAGTTCACATTCACCCTCGAGTTGAGGGATGGGTTGAAAAGCTCTACGTGAAAGCAGCAGGAGATCCGGTGAAACAAGGCGAACCTCTGTACACCTTGTATTCGCCGCAACTGGTCAATGCGCAAGAAGAATATCTTATTGCTAGAAAGCGTAATAATCAGGCGCTGATAAACGCAGCGCACGAAAGGCTCAAGGCATTACACCTGAGTGATGACTTTATCAATACGCTTAAAAAAACGGGTGAAGTGCATCAAAGCATTACCTTTTATGCGCGTCAATCTGGGGTGTTGGATGGACTCCAGATCCGAGAAGGGTTTTACGTAAAGCCAGGCACAACGCTAATGAGTATCGCCAAACTAGACGAAATTTGGGTCGAAGCTGACGTATTTGAACGTGATGCTATGTTGGTCGCTCAGGGGCAAGCCGTTTCCATGAGGTTAGACTTTTTACCCGGCAGAACGTGGCGAGGGCAAGTCGATTACGTCTACCCCTCACTCAATGAAAAAACACGGACACTTAGAGTAAGGCTCAGGTTTGACAACAGTGATGCGCAGTTAAAGCCGAATATGTTTGCGCAAGTGAACATTCATGCTGACTCTCGTGATGACGTATTGCAAGTGCCGAGTGAATCTGTGATCCGCACCGCCAAACAAAATCGTGTTGTCGTTGAAGTCGCACCCGGTAGCTTTAAATCGGTTGCCGTTGAACTGGGTCAAATTGGTGATGAAAACATTGAAATCCTCAATGGCCTTAACGAAGGAGACAAGATAGTTACGTCAGCCCAATTCCTGATTGATTCTCAATCGAGCATTACTTCTGACTTTATGCGTATGGCGCCAGTTGCAGAGGCTAAGTCAGTTTGGATTAAAGGAGAAATTCAAAGCGTGAACTACCAAAGTCGAGTGGTGAATATCGATCATCAACCTGTACCCGAGTGGGAATGGCCTGAAATGGTGATGGATTTTTCAGTGGCTGACAGTGTCGATGTTGAAGAATTAAACGCTGGACAGACTTTGCATTTTGAAGCTACTAAACAAGATGATGGCAGCGTATTACTGACAGGTATTCACATTATGTCTGAAGGCAGTATGACCGAAAATACACTGCCTACAGCAACAGTGGGTGGCGTGATAAACGCCATCACCCCTGACACCCGAGTGCTTAATATTTCTCGCGACGCCATTGAGAAATGGGACCGTCCCGCAACAACGATGGACTTTGTTGCAGCTGAGCACATTGATTTAAGCCAGCTTATGACAGGAATGAAGGTGACTTTCACCTTTGAAGTGGGTGACGAATTTGTGGTGACTGATATCAAACCTGCAGGTGAGATGTCGATGAATATGCACTCAGGCCACTAAGGAGCGTTCGCAATGATCCAAGCAATAATTCGCTGGTCAGTATACAACCGCTTTTTTGTGGTACTGCTGACACTTATGCTGGTGGGGGCTGGGCTATTTACCCTTAAAAACACGCCTGTCGATGCCATTCCGGATTTGTCTGATGTACAAGTCATTGTCAAGACACCATATCCAGGACAGGCACCACAAGTGGTGCAAGATCAGGTGACATTTCCGCTGACCACGGCAATGCTCTCCGTCCCGGGCGCAAAAACCGTACGTGGTTATTCTTTCTTTGGGGATTCCTATGTTTACGTTATTTTTGACGATAAAACGGATCTTTACTGGGCGCGCAGTCGTGTGCTCGAGTATCTAAGTCAAGTCGCACCACAATTACCTGATGCGGCTAAACCGCAGTTGGGCCCTGATGCCACTGGGGTGGGTTGGGTGTATCTTTATGCATTAGTCGATAAAACCGGCAAACACGATATTAGCCAACTACGCAGCCTACAAGATTGGTTTTTAAAGTTTGAGTTGCAATCGGTTGCCGGTGTGTCAGAAGTCGCGCCGATTGGCGGTATGGTGAAACAGTATCAAGTACAGGTTGATCCCAATAAACTGCGCGCTTACGGTATTCCGCTTACGCATGTGCAGCAGGCGTTGCAACGCGGTAACCAAGAATCGGGCGCTTCTGTGATTGAGATGGCTGAAGCTGAATATATGGTGACAAGTACGGGATATATTCAAAGCGTTAAAGATATTGAGGCTATACCACTTGGGCAAGCTGTCAAAGGCACGCCATTAACGATAGCAGATGTTGCGTCTGTCAATATTGGACCGCAAATGCGTCGTGGCATTGCTGAGCTTAACGGCGAAGGAGAAGTTGTTGGCGGTGTTGTAGTCATGCGCTTTGGAGAAAACGCGCAAAAAACCATCGACGGCGTAAAGCAAAAACTTGCTGAGCTACAACAAGGCTTACCTGAAGGTGTGGAAGTGGTGACGGTTTACGATCGCTCCGAGCTTATCACCAAAGCCATTGATAATCTTTGGTCTAAACTGCTCGAAGAGCTGGTGGTGGTGGCCTTAGTGTGTGTGGTGTTCCTATTTCATATTCGCTCTTCCGTGGTTGCCGTGATCACTTTGCCACTTGGCATTCTGGTGGCTTTTATCGTGATGTATTTTCAAGGGGTGAACGCAAATATCATGTCCCTTGGTGGCATAGCCATTGCTATTGGGGCGATGACCGACGGTGCAATCGTGATGATTGAAAACATGCACAAACACATGGAAAGAACGCCACTCAATGATGAAAACCGCTGGGAAATCGTCGCTAAGTCGGCTTCTGAGGTTGGTCCTGCACTGTTCTTTAGTTTGTTGATTATTACCGTAAGCTTCTTACCTGTGTTTATTCTTGAGGCGCAGGAAGGGCGCATGTTTGCACCACTGGCATACACTAAAACGTATGCGATGGCCGCATCGGCAGGGCTTGCCATTACGCTTATTCCTGTGCTGATGGGGTACTTTATTCGCGGTAAAGTTGTGCCCGAGCATAAAAACCCAATCAATCGAATGTTGGTTGGCGCGTATACGCCCTTGTTGAAACAAGTATTACGCTTTCCCAAGCTGACGTTGTTAGCCGCTGCAGCTATTACAGTCGTTGGCTTTTATCCAATGGATAAAATCGGCAGTGAGTTTATTCCGCCTTTGGATGAAGGGGATTTGATGTATATGCCGACTACATATCCAAGTATTTCGATTGGTAAAGCCAGAGAAATCTTACAGCAAACCGACAAGTTGATAGCGACGGTGCCTGAGGTAAAAAATGTCTTTGGTAAAATCGGTCGCGCGGAAACTGCAACCGATCCTGCCCCGTTGACGATGATTGAGACCTTTATTCAATTAAAACCTAAAGATCAGTGGCGTGAGGGAATGACCACTGAAAAGCTCAAAGCAGAGCTCGATAAGCTAGTGCAGTTTCCGGGCTTAACCAACGCTTGGGTGATGCCCATCAAAACGCGTATTGATATGCTCGCGACGGGGATTAAAACGCCTGTTGGAATTAAAGTCGCAGGTCCAGATTTAGATACTATCCAAAAGATTGGTCAAGATCTTGAACGTATTCTGAGTCAGGTAGAGGGTACAGCTTCGGTCTATTCAGAGCGGGTAGCTGGGGGGCGCTATATTAAGGTCGATATTCAACGTGATAAAGCCGCGCGATTTGGGCTTAATATTGCTGATGTCCAGCAAGTGGTCGCAACTGCAATTGGTGGAATGGACGTCACGCAAACCATTGAAGGACAAGAGCGCTATCCGGTTAGTTTGCGCTACCCGCAAGACTTACGCGATTCTCCCGAAGCGCTGCGGAAGCTTCCTATAGTCACCGCCGAGGGATTAAATATTGCCCTAGGTGATGTGGCAACTATCTATATTGAAAACGGGCCACCGGGCATTAAAAGCGAGAACGCTCGCATCAATGGTTGGACTTTTATTGATTTAGACGGTGTCGATGTTGGCAGCTATGTGGCAGCCGCTAAACAAGTACTGAGCGAGCAGCTGGAGTTACCTGCAGGTTACTCCATCAGTTGGGCTGGTCAATACGAGTATATGGAGCGTGCTAAAGCTAAATTGACTTATGTGGTGCCGCTCACGCTTGGGATCATTATCGTTTTACTCTATTTGAACTTTAGAAGCTTTAGCGAAGTGGCAATCATCATGGCGACGTTACCTATGGCGATGATTGGTGGACTGTGGTTACTATACCTTGAAGGCTTTAACTTTTCGGTCGCGGTAGGCGTTGGTTTTATAGCGCTTGCAGGTGTTGCGGTTGAAATAGGCGTGATCATGCTCGTGTATCTCAACCAAGCCATTAGTGAGCTTAAAGATAAACCGCAAGCATTGACAGTTGAGGCCATTAACAATGCCATTTTAGAAGGCGCGGGCAAGCGTATTCGTCCAGTCATGATGACGGTGGCAACGATTATTATCGGGTTATTGCCAATCCTTTATGGTTCGGGCACAGGTTCAGAGGTGATGAGCCGCATCGCCGCGCCTATGGTGGGCGGCATGGCAAGCGCGCTATTACTTACCTTAGTGGTGTTACCCGTAGTATATATGTTGATGATCCGTTGGCGTGAGAAAGTTAATTAATCGATAGCGGAAAAAGTTTGCCCCAAGCGCAGTAATATTAAGCGCTTGAACGGCAAACTTTGGTTTGGCAAAACCCGATTACATCGAAAAAAGTGGTTAAAAGACTCTTTGGACCCTAACTAACCCGAGATCAGGTTAATAACGCTTCCTTGGCGCACTTATTGCTGTACTAGAACAGTCAATGTAACAAGGAGCGAGTATGTACATTCAAAATTCACCCTATTCACAAATGTATGGTTCGAACGATCTTTATAGTCGAAAGAATAATAATGTTGTGAGTGATCAAGACATTTCTAATTCGGCGGCAAAACACTCGGGAACACCTTCGTTTATGGAAGCCGCAAAGGCTGTACAAGAAAAAACGCCGAACAACACCCAATCGACTTACCTTACCAAACATTTTGAGCACGCTGAAAAGCTAGCCCATGAATCTTTGGTGAGTTCCAATCACAAAATAGGCAGCCGTGAATATAACATCGAGATGTATCGTGAAATGATGACGAACATTGTAGAGATGCCGATTGAAGTAGAAATTGCACCAGAAGAGATGAATCAAGCGCTGTTATTTAATCATCTGGGATTAGACTTTAAAGAGTATAAAACCGTGTCAGTGCGTTCAGAGTTGTTAACTATGCTTGAGCAAAAAGTTGAGCAAGACAGTACGCTAATTAGATCAGATAAAGCAAAATTAACTGCAATTATTACCGATACACAAGATAGGCTAGAAGCTGCGCAAGCCGCGTTACTTGAAGGTGAAGATATTACTCAGCGACTGCAAGATAGCAAAAAAGCTATTTATCATTCTTACGAGCAGCTTAAGCTTGGTAAGGTAAGTCAACGAGATTTGCTTTCGGTTTTATAGTTGACATGAATGTTAATTAAGGCTTGTTGATTGTGCAGTAAAGCGCTGCATAACGACTGAGTCCAGCAAAAAGTTGGAATAAATATTTGTATAAATCTTAACTTGTAACAATAATGGGTTAATTGTTACGTAAAGTAGATTTTGAGTGTTTATATGGATATTGCTGAATTAGATGAAAAGGCATTTGTTGACGTATTTAACCTGCCAGAAAAAATTACCATCAAGACTGCTAGCACCGCAGATATAGAGGAAATGGCGTTAGTGACCAAAATGAGTTGGCAAGCGGCTTTCAGTGGCTTTTTACCAGAGCAAGTGCTAGCAGGGGGAACCGTCGAATTTTTCGCAACAATTTGGTCTGAGATCATTAAGAATTCTGCAACCCAAACGGCTTTGCTCGTAACTGATGGTCGGAAAATATTAGGCTGCGGTGCGGCGGGTAATTACCGTCGAATGTATAATCCAGTTAGCCAAAAAGTATCGAGAATAAATGCGGGTGAACTATATCGCGGTTATATTTTGCCAAGCCATCAAAATCGTGGATTGGGTCAAGCGCTGTTGAAGGCGCGTTTATTAAAACTTTACGAGCAAGGCTGCCAAAGCGCGTATACCTGGATTTATGAGCAGAACAAACAAGCGAGACGCTTTTACGAAAAGCATGGTGCGGTAAATCTAGACCAAGCTCAAGGGGTAACAATGAATCGCTTTATGTTCGAAGAGGTGTGTTATGGCATAGAAGTAAACCGTGTTTTTGATTTTAGGTAATTGCATCTAGATTCAACAACTCAAAAGATACTGACTGTACAACATTGTAAACTTAGATGGGAATTAAATCCTTTATGTAAAAAATGTTTTTATTTTGTGTGTTTTTGATTTTTATTAATAAAATCAAATCATTGTATTATTTTCAAAACCCATAAAGTAAGGATAATTAAATATTA
>NZ_MBQA01000159.1:0-115236 GCF_001709235.1 Pseudoalteromonas sp. BMB | reverse complement strand
GGGCTCGGAGATGTGTATAAGAGACAGGTGCTCGTATGATTTGCCAGTAAGTTTATCTTCACCGCACAGAAAGGCACGCCTTACGCAACGGGAGATACAGTGATAATATTTGGTGTCGGTTAAACTGATTTGTCTTTTACGGGCAGTAGCCATAGTTTGGTTTCCTCAATCCTTTGAGTGCAGAATTAAAGCTTAGGCGGTATCTTAGGAAGGTGCAAATTAGTGGTGGGTGTCAGCGATTTGTTGTGGTTTTTTTTGAGTGCAGAATTAAAGCTTAGGCGGTATCTTAGGAAGGTGCAAATTAGTGGTGGGTGTCAGCGATTTGTTGTGGTTTTTGATTTTAAATATGATTATCTGGGGATTCTTCAGAGTAAGGCGTTATGTGAATAAATGACATGAGCGAATCTGTAGTAAAAGAAGTATTAATCAAAGCAATTAAAGAACTAGAAGAGGCTGGCGACTTAGTCGTTGTAAACTCGGTTGAAAATGCTATTGCGAACAAACTGTATTCAGTAGTGCAAGAAGTATCTCCAAATATGCTTACTGCTCCTGAACTTGGCGGTATTATCAATACTTTAAATGCACATAGATTGGGTTTCGGTTTAGATGACAACGATTTTCAAACTATTATTGGGTTAACCAAAGAAGAGCTTAGTGCAGCTGCAAGTAAGTTAAAAATAGCAAAATGGTAAATCACATAACAAACACAGCAACCGAAAACCGCAAGCAATGGCCTTGGAAAGCAGGCCATTAAGACGCTTGCGTTTCCGGTTCTGTGGGCGTTATGCCCATCAGGTTTTGGAGTGTTGAATGAATATAGATGAAAATAAAATAGATGAAGCAGCTTTAGCTTTATTACATCTCACTTTGCATGATTATGGCCGAGCTTGGAAACAAATTGACTGGGAAGTTATGAATAGGCTTTATGAAAAAGGTCTAATTTGTGATCCGGTTGGTAAGGCAAAGTCAGTGCAATTGACCGATGAAGGCATTAAGCAATCAGAAGAGTTATTCAAAAAGCTTTTTTCAAAATAGAAGCTATTGGTCATATAACAAAGCAAATTAAAAGCTCGGATAAAAAACAGTTGGCTTTGTTCGTGCCTCACAAATTTTAGCCAACTATTATTAGCCGTTTATTTGCGGCGTTAGAAGCCTATGAGAACTTATGCCTCGTCGTAGAGAATTAAAAGGGGTCGCAAATAACCTCGCTGAATTATTGAGTGGTCGCAATAATGATTACTTAGGCTATTGGGCTTTAGGTCAGCTATTTTTATTTGCTCAAAAGCATGAAGTAGATATGATCTCGCTAGATTTAGTAAATTGTACAGGCGATATCAGTTCACCCTTATTAGAAGATATGTGCAAGTATATGAGTTCTGAAATTACGCGAATACTTAAAGCGCATAAGCTACCCGATGAATGGGTGAAATCAATTTCAGCTAACTTTAGCTTTAATCAAGAGTATCAGGAAAAATATCATTACTGGCGCTCATCGTTAGGCAAACCCTACTTAGTTCAAGTAGAAATTGAAACTGACTTAGGGTATGTAAATAAGGCTACTCAAGGGGGCAATGTACAGCCTCACGACCCTTTAAAAGAACAACGGAGAGGCGGCTTCTAACAAGGCCGTTAAACCAAGGACACAAAACAGCAGGCTTGTGCTCCTTCGTCGCCAATTTTAGCCAACTATTTTTAGCCGTTTATTTGCGGCGTTAGTTTGCAACCATATTTAAGCGCATAGAGGCACTATGGATAGAGTTAAAGTTGTAGCTATTAGCGGTGCATCTGGATGCGGTAAAACATCAACTGTCAGGCAACTATCCAGTAATTTCGATTGCCCTTTTTTACATTTTGATGATTACGTTCATAAATTCAGCTATCCACAAGACATGAAAAAGTGGCGTGAAAATGGTGCCGACGTATCCGAAATCAATACGCCTGATATGATCATTAAGCTTCGGCAATTAATTGAAGGCAATTACTCGTATATTTTTGTCGAAGAGCCATTTGGTAGAGAACGCAGCTGTATTTCTTCGTTGATAGACTATGTGATTTTACTTGATCAGCCTATGGATATTTGTCTTTCTCGGGTTGTTAGGCGAAACATTGAACACGGCTCAAATGATTCACATAGTTCAGTTCTTAAATATCTGGGTAATTACGAAGGGCACTTCAGAGATATTTATATTGAAACGGTAAATCAAGTTCGTAAAAACTGCGACCTAATAATTCAGGAAATTTGCCCTGTTTCAGTAAACGTAGATATTGTTAGCAAGTGGCTAAAAAGTAAAACAAACTAACAAGCGGCTGTTGTGCCCTTTCAGGGCTGGGACGGCCTTTTCGCTGCTTTGCGGCTACAAGTCCGCCCCAAAGCCGGGCGCTAGCCCATAGAAATTTTTATGCGAAACTCACCTAATACAGCCGACGACCTAAAACACTTTTGTCCAAAAATAAGTATATTTGACCGCCCGCTATTCGCTCTTTTCGGCCATTAATTAGTTACGGACGGTCAGATTTGGTTGAACTCATAACCCTAAACAGCCAGATCGTGCTTGAGCCAGCGTCAGATCACTTCGTCGACGTGCTCAAATATTAAGCCAAATTAATGTAGTAGAGGCCGTAGCCCACGATAAATGCAGGCACTGCAGAGTAGATAGTGGCAAATAGCGCCGCCCTTGGTGCCAGTGCTATCGCTGGAAATAACGCATCGCCATCGTTAGCAACGGCATTGGCCGCCAGGGCACTAAATGGCACGACGCCTTGCAGGTACAGCGTTGTAACAACAATTTGGGGCCCACAGCCTGGTAATAATCCGACAAGAATGGCCACCAGTGGTGCATACAGCGCATAGTCTTTAAACCAAACCGCGAGATCAAGCCCTAAATACGCAGTAGATAGCTCGTAAAGCAAAAAGCTTGCAACGACCCAAGCGGTCACAAAGTGCGTGTCCTGTAGTACTCTAGTGAGTTTTGACGGAGGGTCGCATTCACCTTCTTCACAGGTGATATCTTTATAGCTTACGCCTTTTGAATTAAGTGCCCACACACACACAGCAAAAAGACACAATGCTGCTCCAAGCCAAGCAATTTCTGTATCAAAAGGTGCTAAGTCGACGTTAAAAGCAATCGCGAGCGCAATTGCAAGGCTAGGCAGTAAGCCCAGCTTCCACACCTTACGGCTTAGACTAAACGCACGGCTCGCGTGTAAGGTTTCTTCTTCGACCTCATTGATGGTCTGCGGGACACAAAAGTCGGGTTGATGAATTAAGTGCACACATAGCCCACTCACGATACCCACACCAACCCCCATCGCAATGATAGTAAGGCCTGTCAGGGGCTCTTTGGCGAGTAGCAAAAACGCAGCATCTCCCATCGTCGCAGTAAGCACTGCGACAACTGAAGCAAAGCTCGCTTGTTTTTTGGTAAATTGGGTGACCACGATAATCGCACCACCACAGCCTGGCAGCGCGCCCAATATTGACGCCATGGCTATTTCGAGAATAGGGGATTTGGTACTCAGATAACTGAGATTAAGCTGTGGAATTCTGTCAACAAGAAAGTAGTACACGAGCAGGGTAGCGGCAACAAAAACGCTGACTTGAAAGAATGCATCACTCAGTGCGCTGACCACAATTGGTCTCGCCGTTTCAAATGCTAAAAGTACAATAATAACGAGGGGTAAAATTAGCCGTTTGTTGAACAATAAACTCACCTTAGCGCCATGTGCTGGTTGAGAGTATCGAAGTAGAGATGAAAACATAAAGTGCAACCCGTGTATTGTCTAAGTTGCACTTTAATTTCATTTTAAATGAAAATCAATATCATTTGCATTATTTTCTTTGAAACTCTGCCGTTGCTTTCCATTTCGGCCACGCGTCTTGCTCAGAGACATCATAGCCAACTTTAAAGAACAGCTGTAGATCTTGTATCGCGCCGCTTAAATCCCACTCTTCACGGTAGCGGTCACACGGCTGATGATAACAACCACGTAATACTAAACCCATACGTTTACGGTAGGTTTCAGTCTCTTCGTCACGTGCTTCGGTTCCACCACCGGCGTACATGGCAGGCACACCCATGTTCGCAAATGCGAAGTGATCAGAGCGATAGTAACCACCAGCGGCAGGACGTGGATCCCCTGAAACGACACGGTCTTGCGCTTTTGCTGCGGTTTCTAGCATTTCATCGAGTTCGGATTTGCCAATCCCAACTACGCTGATGTCTTTTACTTTACCCAATAAATTTAGGCTATCCATATTGATGTTAGCAACGGTTTTCTCTGCTGGAATAACAGGGTTTGCAGCATAAAATTTAGAACCTAACAGACCTTGCTCTTCAGCCGTCACAGCCAAAAACGTAATTGAACGGCTAGGGCGAGCTGGCAGTTTAGTAAAGGCTTCAGCTACCTCAATCATACCGCCTGTGCCGCTGGCATTATCATGCGCACCGTTATAGATCTGATCGCCTTTACGGTTTGGATCGGTACCTAAATGATCCCAGTGTGCTGAGTAGATGATGTGCTCGTCAGACTTATTACTACCTGGCAGGGTGGCGATAAAGTTATACGAAGTTGATTTTTTGATGGTGTTTTTGACGGTAACTGACGCGCTTAGGTTGCCCATATCAACGTGGTATGCGCCTTCAGCAGCTTTTTGCTTTGCAGTGTCAAAATCAAGTCCTGCCTTTTGAAACAGCTCTTTAGCAACGTCTACCGTTACCCAACCTTCAACCGCAACGCGGTCCATATTGTTATTTTCTTTTTGGAAGCCAAACTGTGGGCCACTCCAAGAGTTTTCTACTACGCTCCAAGGATAAGAAGCCGGCGCTGTTTCATGAATAATGATCGCACCTGCTGCGCCTTGGCGTGAAGCTTCTTCGTATTTATACGTCCAACGACCATAATAGGTCATAGCTTCACCGGTAAATTTACCCGACTCAGGATTAGCAAAGCCAGGATCGTTTACTAGCATCACCACTGTCTTGCCTTTCACGTCTAGGCCTTCGTAGTCATTCCAGTCGTACTCTGGAGCATTTACGCCATAGCCAACAAAAACCAGCTCTGAATCTTTGATTGACTCGAGTTCGCTGATACGGGCCGAGCCCATCACCATGTCTTTTTTATATTCGTAGTTTTTGCCACCGATAGTTAACGTCATATTAGGATCGGCTTCAAGCGAAACAAGCGGCACTTCTTGTAAGAAGCTGTTGCCATTACCAGGCTGATAGCCAAGCGCTTTAAAATGTTTGGTTAAATAGGCAAGCGTTAGCTCTTCACCTTTTGTTGACGGAGCACGGCCGCCAAACTCGTCAGAGGCAAGGGTTTTAATATGGACTCTGAGTTGAGCATCATTAATACTATTGTATGCAGTATCGATGTCTTGGGGGCTATTGCTAGTGCTAACACAGCCCGCCAGCACCGCCATAGATAGAGCGCTGAGCGTCAGTTTAAGTTTCATAATTGCCTTTCTTTTACTTGTTAGGAACCCATAAGTAGTAACATAAAATGCGTAAAAGTTCGAGCGGGACAAGATGGCTAGAGGAGATAGAAATGAATGAAAATCCGTAGCTGGAACAGAACACTGCACAATTTTTAATAATTATCTTAATTTTAGCATGCGATTTAGCCTGTTACGCTCATTTACAATTGGCTTTTGCCAAGTATCAGGCGCTTCAGTAAAATAGTCGGCTAATTGTATGATAAGTATCTCAATCAAATGAAAAAGTTTACAGCGCCTGAGGCGTGGCAGGTTGCATGTTTACATGCTGAGCCATTTTCCCATTTAAATCAGCTTTTTGACTTAAAAAGTCAACAAGACTGGCCAAGCCCCGAGTGGTTGTCTTCGCACGTAAACAGCATTAGCTTGCAACAGTATGATACCCGCTTTGTGGCCGATGAAACGATAGACTTTGGCGATAAATACTATGAAGAGATTATCTTTGAAACCCATCAGGTACCGACGCGTAGTCAAAACTGGCACGACTTATTTGGTGCGTTGATTTGGTGTTTATTCCCAAAAACAAAAGCTTTGTTAAATGCCCTACATATCGAAGAAATAGCACAGTTTGGTTTAAAGCAGCGAAGTAAAAAGCGCAATGCGTTAACACTTTTTGATGAGTGTGGTTTGGTGTTGGCAATCGATGATGATAAATGGCGTGATGCCTTTAAATCACACCAATGGCAGAATGTATTTTACGATAATCGCTCAGAATGGCAGCAAAACCTAAAGCCTTTTGTATTTGGTCACGCAAACTACGAGATGCTAACCAATCCCTTTATTGGGTTAACGGGAAAACTGGTGTGTATCAATGTCGATGCCACATTTTGGCAACTTTCATTAAGCGAACAATATCGTTGGTTAGATGATAAATTGGTCGCACTGATCAATGATGGGCTGCTTGAAGACAATACCAAAATGTCACCCATTCCGCTGCTTGGGATCCCAAACTGGCATGAGCCACAAGATTTAGAATTTTATCAAAATACGGACTATTTCAGGCCGAAAAGAAGGAAATAGCATGATAGCTATCAATGGATTAAAAAAACGCTTCGCCCTGACTCGCGAACACAAAAAGAAAAAGAGTCAGACGGATCCTCGCGAGCGTGATGGTTTTTTTCACAGTGTAGAAGAGGTTAACCTGCACTGTGGGCAAGGTGAAGTACTTGGATTGCTCGGCCCCAATGGGGCGGGAAAAACCACCACTTTGCGTATGCTCTCAACTGCACTGACGCCGGATGCCGGTACTATCTTAGTGGATGGTCAGGATATTGTGAAAAAGCCTGTTGTTGCACGCAAAGCCATCGGTTTTTTATCAGGGTCAACAGGGTTATATGGACGTCTAACCGCCAAAGAAAATGTTGAATATTTTGCACGACTTCATGGTTTAAAAGGAAAAGCATTAAAAGCGAAATGCGATGAGCTGTTTCAGCGCTTAGAGATGGAGACCTTTCTAGATAAAAGGGCTGAACACCTATCGACCGGTATGAAACAAAAGACCAATATAGCAAGGGCGGTGGTACATAGCCCTAAAGTCGTGGTACTAGATGAGCCTACGACAGGCCTTGATATTATGACCACACAAACGGTTATCTCTTTTATTCGCGACCTCAAAGCGCGTGGTACACCCGTTATATTTTCTACCCATCACTTAGATGAAGTCGCGTTATTGTGCGATAGGGTGTCTGTTATCGATAAAGGGATCACCTGTTTTGATGGCAGTTTGGCTGAGTTTAAAGCAAAGGGGCAAAGTGAAGAGCTAAATCAGGCATTTTTGAATTTGTTAACGGGAGCACAGCATGTTTGAGGTATTTTTAAAAGAAATTAGAGAGCTGCTGCGCGACCGCAAAACACTGTTTTTTGTGATTGCACTACCGATGTTGGTATTTCCCGTGGTTATGGCTTTAGTCGGCTTTATGGCTTCACAAGCCGCCATGGAAGCGAAGCAAGAAGTCCATACGTATTACATCGTAAATGAAGCTTATGCTGAAAAGTTCTCTGAGCAGGTTTTTTATCATAAAAGTTTTAAGAAATATGCTGGTGAGCTCAAGCTTGATAGTGTCGAAGCGCTGAGTGATGCGGTACGAAGAGGCGTGATCGATGTTGGGGTTTTTATTCCATCCGATCCGGTTGAAAATCTAGAGTCTGGCGTAAAAAGTGAATGGAAAATCGTGTTTAACGATGCGCAATCTATCAACTTTATTTATGACCGTTTGTCTAAACTTGCTAAGAAGTTTTCTGATGAACTCAGAGCGGCGAAGTTAACCTCACTGGGGTTGTCGCAAGCGGAGCAAGTGGCAGTGCTCCAGCCTATATCGATTACTAAAGTGGATACTGCTGACAAACGCGAAAATTTAGGCGAGAAGTTAGGTGCGTTTATCCCTTACATGTTAATTCCGTTGGTATTGATGGGGGCAAGCTATCCAGCTATTGATTTAGGCGCTGGAGAGAAAGAGCGTGGCACCTTAGAGACGCTGTTATTAACACCAATCTCACGCACAGAGCTGGTGTTAGGTAAGTTTTTAACCGTATTGAGCAGTTCAATATTCTGTGCGCTTATCACGGTTTCCAGTATGGCGCTGTGGATAGGGATTGCCAGTAGCTTTGTCGAACTAGATGTTATTAAAAACGCCTTCTCGTCGGTTGCATTATTAGACTTTGTGTTGATTTTTGCGTTGTTGCTTCCTGTTGCTGTGATGCTTTCGTCGCTAACACTTGCCATCTCAATTTACGCCAGAACCTTTAAAGAAGCACAAAACTACATGGGGCCACTTAGCATGGGGATCTTCATTCCCATTGTGATGTCTTTAATGCCAAATATGGAGTTAACCGCAAAAACCGCATTGATCCCAATTACCAATGTCGCATTAGCGATTAAAGAAATCATCAAAGGCACAGTTGATTATGGCTACGTCGCATTAATTTTTGGCGCTTCTGCCGTTCTAGCGGCGGGGTTACTCGTGTGCTGCGTTAAATGGTTTAATAAAGAAACCGTTTTGTTTAGGTAAAGCTTCAGTTAGGTGTGAGTCATTGAGAATTATGGCGTTTTTCTGTACGATAAACGCCTTGTTCAGCGTTTAACTTTTTGTAATTTAGTCTTCTACCTGTTTAGGTAGCTTGTGCAAGTAGTAGGTTTCAATATTAGTCACTCAAGGAATGTAGGATGACATCAACCACGGTACTTAAGTCAGTCAGTGAATCAGTTACTAACGGCATTGCCATTTTATTCTTGTTATCGTCGGTGTTGCACTTAGTCGGGTCAAGTTTTTTGGAAGCTCCGATCTACTTAGTGATTTCATTGTTACTATTTTCATACCGTAATCGATTGATGTTTGACCCTGCACAAAAGCAGTTTGTTATCACTAAACAACTATCGTTATTGAATGTAAGTGTTTGGCGAATAGACGAGTGTGTGATACCGCTTGCTACTGTGACTGATGTATCTTCGGGTGGAAACAAGCAACTCAATTATATTGGTATAAGTTATCTATCAGAAAGTGAGGAGCCTGCGGTCTATTCATTTTCGTGTTTGCGGCAAGCTGATAAACTCACCGCGCTTTTGTCTGCATCAGGTCTTGACCATAACGTTCAACCGACGGCAGATGCGGATGCAGATAGAAGATCAGCTACGCGCTCAACTCCAACTAGCCTTGCAAGATTATTTCCTTTATTTATGAATAGCAATCGCGATATTGAAGCACGATTCTCCGTGTTACGATGTGCACTCCCGACGCCTAAGCATAAGCTGCATATAGTTTGGATGGTGGTAGGGGCTTTTGGTCTAATGACCTGCTTTATTCTTTACTCGTCACAAAATTACTTTGCTGGTTTAGTATTTTTGGTGCTCACGTATTTGAGCTATTGGTTGACGTCTTTACTCATCAGTAATAAACACTATTTTGTTTACCAATCGCCCTGTAACCAAATTAAGGTTGAGGAAAATAGTTTGCTGCTACCTGCGTTACTGTTTACAGATAAACAAGCACGAGAGGTAAAAAAGGATGAAGTTAACGATATTAAGGTACACTGGAATACGTTTACAGTTAGCGACTTGGATAGGTTAACCGCGTCGACTCGTCGTAATCATATTGTTGATTTGATCTTTGATACTGAGTATGGCGCAACGATTTCACTCTCTGGTATGAGCGTAGAAGCTGAGCCACTCTTACTTGCGTTAACGCATTGGCAATATCCTTTGTCTATTGAGCGTACGGATAAAGCGGTGTTCCCAATGGTGAGGCACTTTCAATATGGTATTTTTGTGTTTATTTTGGGTATAATTGTTTGGGCAATGACCACATTTGTGATATAACGCACCTGACGAGAAGCGGAGATTGTTTTCATAAAACGTCTTTTTAAGTGATAAAGCTTGGGTAATTCCCCATTCTTGGGCAACAAGTATTGTTAACAAACGGCGATTGTGTATTTCGAATATAACTTCGCTAAAAATAAGTGAAAGCATATGAAGAAAAATCAGGATTGTCCTCAAGCGCTGTTTGAGGACATGTCGCGAAAGGAAGCGATACTAAAAGAGTTTAATTCGCTGAGGCCTAATAATAAGCGACGATTCTACCAGATCATCGGTATGCTAACGGCAGTCGTATTTTTAATTTATCGCTACCCAGAAATTATTGAACAACCCGTTTTATACATCTTTTTGATTTTAATGATGAGCTTAAGCGCAGAGGCATACGTGCAAAACAAGCGTGTCAATAAACGCATCGATTTACTGCATAAGCTATTAAAAGAAGAGTGACCGGAAGAACTGAAGCCGCTAACTAAGCGGCTTCAACATTATCGGTTTTAACATTGTCAATTTCAACTACGTTGAGTACGGACTGTACATCTGACCAATGCAGCAATTCGATACGACCTTCTTGGTTTTCAACCAATGCCGTGCAGTTTTCTATCCAATCACCATCGTTGCAGTACACAATACCATCTACGACACGGATCTCTGGTTGGTGGATATGCCCGCAGATAATACCGTCGACACCTTGTTTCTTCGCTTCATGAATTGCTGCATTCTCGAATGCGGCAATGGCCTCTCTGGCTTTATGCACGCGTTTTTTCAGCCAAGATGCAAGCGACCAATAATGACCGCCATATAAGCGCCGTACACGATTGGTCCAGCGATTTAAGAAGAGTAGAAAATCATAAGCGGCATCCCCAATGATACTGATCAATTTGTTGTATCTTGTTGCCGAGTCAAAATCATCACCGTGTAGTAATAAAAACCGCTTACCTGCGGAAGTGGTATGAATAAAGGTTTTATGCACTTCGACTTTAAAAAGCGTTTGTCCAACGTAGTTTCTGAAGGTTTCGTCGTGATTACCCGGTATGTAGATAACGCGTGTACCAGATCCCGCTTTTTTTTGTATGCATTCTAATACCTGATAGTGGGATGGATCCCAAAAAAACTGGCGTTTCATTGACCATAGATCAACGATATCACCAACCAGATAGAGTACATCACATTCAGTTTTGTTGAGAAAATCTAGCAAGAACTTCGCTTTACAGTCCTTGTAGCCCAAGTGTACGTCTGAGATCCAAATACTCGGATAGTATGTTGTTTTCATGGCTTGGCTCTTTAGCGTAATAATGACAATGCTAAGAGGCAAAGATGACAGTGGCGGGGCAGTTAGGAGAAGCTAATATGACAAAAGAGCATACACCTGTATGCTCTTTTATTATACAATTTACGTAGGCTTATTTGCTTTTAATTGCATTAACGATTGTTTCAACCGCAGATCCAATATCCAGCATTAGTTTTTCGCCAGTTTGACGATTTTTCAGCTCAACCTTATTTTCATCAAGGTTACGCTCGCCAATCACTAGGGTATAAGGAATACCGATAAGTTCCATATCGTTAAACATAACCCCCGGACGCTCTTTACGGTCGTCGAATAACACATCAATTCCCGCATTTTGTAGATCTGCATAGAACTTTTCTGCGATCTCTGGAATACGGTGAGACTTATGCATATTCATTGGCACGATTGCCAACTCAAATGGCGCAATAGCAACAGGCCATTTGATACCGTAATCATCGTTATTTTGCTCGATTGCTGCGGCAACGATACGAGAAACGCCAATACCATAACAACCCATGGTTAATGTTTGGTTTTTCCCTTCTTCGCCAAGTACACCAGCTTTCATCGCTTCAGAGTACTTAGTACCAAGTTGGAACACGTGACCTACTTCGATACCACGTTTGATAAGGATTTTACCTTTACCACAAGGGCTTGGATCGCCTTCAACCACGTTACGGATATCTTCAACAGTATAAGCGCTTACGTCTCTGTCCCAGTTGATCCCACTGTAGTGAACACTATCTTTGTTTGCACCAGCAACAAAATCAGCCATGATAGCTGCGCTGCGATCGACAATAACAGGCATTGAAAGACCAACAGGCCCCAAAGAGCCTGGTTTTGCACCAATAGTGTTAACAATGTCTTCTTCGCTCGCCATCTCTAGCGGTGAATCCACTAGTGCTAATTTCTCAGCTTTAAGCTCATTTAAATCATGATCGCCACGAACGATAAGTGCGACAAGGCCGCGTTTACCATCTTCGTCTGGGGCGCCATACACGATGAGTGTTTTCACACCACGGTGTGGTTTAACGCCATGTTTCGCTTTTAGTTCAGCGATGGTGAAAGCTTCTGGTGTGTCAAACGTGTTAAGTTCTTTACTTGGCGCTGGGCGAGCTTCAGTTGGTGCAAGCGCTTCTGCCTTTTCAATGTTTGCAGCGTAGTCACTTTCATCACTGAATGCGATTGCATCTTCACCAGACTCTGCAAGTACATGGAACTCATGCGATAGGTTACCGCCAATTGAACCACTGTCAGCAATAACAGGACGGTAGTCAACGCCTAAACGATCAAAAATGTTACAGTAAGCTTGGAACATCTTGTGATACGTTTTTTCAAGACACTCATCAGTCATGTGAAATGAATAGGCATCTTTCATGGTGAATTCACGCGCGCGCATCACACCAAAACGTGGACGAACTTCGTCACGTACTTTCGTACTGACTTGATAAAGTGTGATCGGCAGTTGCTTATAGCTGTTGATTTCGCGACGTACAAGATCAGTGATCACTTCTTCATGCGTTGGACCAAGTGCAAATGGACGGCCATGACGGTCATTAATACGAAGTAGTTCAGGACCAAACTGTTCCCAACGACCTGACTCTTCCCATAGCTCTGCAGGCTGGATCACTGGCATTAGCAGCTCTATCGCTCCCGCTTTGTCCATTTCTTCACGGACAATTCTCTCTACTTTGCGGAAAACTTTTAGGCCTGATGGTAGCCAAGTATAAAGACCTGAAGCCAATTTACGGATCATACCCGCTCTAAGCATTAGCTGGTGGCTTACCACCTCTGCATCAGACGGCGTCTCTTTTAGAGTCGCTAATATATATTCACTCGTACGCATTCTTATTCCAGTATAAGTTACTTATTGTTCTCTTATTGGCGGCTATTCTAGCAGTGCAGTAGCCGCTTAAAAAGCTTTAATACCTAAACATCTTCATAATTTATAAGTTTATTGGCAAGCCGCTGAATTTACTATTTTGCTAACGAAATTTCAGTGACATGGTTATGCTCACCATCCACTGTCCAGCGGATATTAAAATCATACAAACTCATACCATAGTCCTGCTGTGATGTGCGTTTCTTTTTATAAGCTGGACGAGGATCTTGCTTCAGTACATTGGTAATGAATTGCTGAAGTTCAGGATAGCTTTTTTGTTTTTCAATAAAAACAATAGCCTCGTCTGAGAAACTAACAGACATTTGCGTTTCTGGCCGAGTATCAGCAAAGCCTGCTGTGGCATCCACCAAGGCATCTGAATAGGGGAGATACGGCTTTATATCAATGATTGGTGTACCGTCCAATAAATCTACACCGGAGAGCAACAGATCCAGCTGACCATTTTTATATTCTACGCCCTCAAGCTTTACTGCACTCATGCCAATCCCGTTGGGTCGAAAAGTCGCTCTAGTCGCAAACACGCCTTTACGTTCATTGCCACCGAGTCTCGGAGGGCGTACAAGCGCAGAGTAGCCCTTATCAGCGGTTTCATGAAAACGAAACAACAACCAAATATGCGTGAACGCTTCAATACCACGAACAAATTCTTCGCGATTGAATTCACCAACAAATCTAAGCTTGGCTTTTGCCTCTGGGACAAGCCTTGGTTGTCTCGGGATAGCGAACTTCTGTTTATAAGGAGATTGGATAAAGCCGATGGGCTCGATAGTGATTTGTTCCACTATGGTCTCTGTTTTAATTAAGATGAGCGAAGTTTACTATTGATCCTGACTTTCACAAAATCCTGCTCGTAATTAGCCCTGTAATGTCATGTAATTCATTTATTCAGATTTTTCGCATAACCTTGTAAATAATGGAATATTGATGGAAGTCGCAACATGAATCGGTATACTTTTTCGCCCCAAAATAGCTTACGTTCGAGTTTACGCACAGATAACGAACAAATTATTGGTACTAGAGCATACGAGTACAAGCAATTGGTCGAAGACATAAAACCAATTCGAGGCTTACGAGAAAAATTACAAGCATTTAATCGCCTGAAACGAGATGAGTGTAAATAATGGAGTTTCATAGAAAGGTTGACCAAAGCTGTCAAGAAGCACTCTGCAAATCTTCTCCTCTAAAGCCTATTTTGATCCGCGCGATATCGGAGCGCAGAGCATCGTTGCAAGCAATAATTAATGATTTAACCGAAGGGGCGGTAAGTCCAACTAAAATGGATGTACTGCTCAGTCAAGAAGCGGAAAAAGTAAGCTTACAATTATTAAAAGAAGGCAACTTAAGCAAACGCGACGCGCTCGCTGCAAGTGAAAAAGCCATATTTACATTAGCAAGAAATTTGCTTTAGCGCGGCTTAACTAGCCAGCCAATATTCCCGAATGATTTTGTATCTTTAGTTCCAGTTTCCAAAGACTCTACAGCCATTACATTATCTAGCTTCCATTAAAGTGCAGGACCAGCAAGGCACGCGTTTTTCAAAGGACATACGGCTCTTATCAGAGTCAAAATCCTAAAAATATGGTCCCCATTTCAGGAGTGTTGTTGGTAATATAAAGTCTGTGCTATATTTTAGCTGCTATCAATAACGGACAATTTGATATGGAAAATTTTATTAAATCTACTTTAATGACCTCAGTTCTATTCGCTTCACTCACAACAGACGCATTTGCGCAAAGCGAGCCAAACTTACATTTATCTACAATCGTAAATGCATCGGCTGTTGAAAGAGTTGCTCCTCAGTATCCACGTAATGTTGCGTTAGTCGGCGGTGAAGGCTGGGTTACGCTGAGCTATATCATCAATGAGGATGGTTCGGTGGCGTCTCCGATAGTGGAGGATTCATCTGGACAGAAAGGCTTCGAACGCGCTGCACTGCGAGCAATCAAACGTTGGCAATATTCTCCAGCAACAAAAGATGGTAAGCCGATTAAGCAGTGCAAAAATAGTGTGATGTTTTCATTCAATATGTCAGATGCGGAAGAAGGGGCATCTCGAGGTTTTGTGAGAAGTTATCGCAACATCAATAACCTCCTTGACGAAAGTAAACTAGAAGAAGCTAAAGAACATATTGATAAACTGGCAAAAAAAGGTCGTTGGAATCGATATGAAGAAGCCTATTTTAACTTAGTAAAAGCGCGATACTTTCAACTAACAGCTGAACCTAGACAAGAACTTGAGGCGCATAGAGGGATCATCTGGCACGGCAAGGATATCGTTAAATCTGAACTCTACGCCAACGCCCTTATCAATGCAATTAAGCTCCAAACCCAGCTGCAGGAATATAAAGGAGCGCTGAAAAACCATAAAAAACTAATGGAATTAGATGGACAAGACACTTATAAGTCAGCAGTGCAACCTGTCATAGATGAAATCGTTGCTTTGATAGCGGATAAGAACAAGATGCTTGTTATTGCCGCTGAAATCAAAAATGATGATGTCTGGACACACACATTAGCCAGACCCAATTTCGCTATCGCTGAGGTTTCAGGCGCACTTCATACCCTTGAAGTACGATGTGATAACCAGTTTTCACAATTTAAATTTGCCGAAAATATGCAGTGGAATATACCGAAAAGTTGGGGTGAGTGTAATGTCGTGGTTTTTGGTGAGCCGAATAGCTCCTTTAAACTGATAGAAGTTCAATCGTAGCTGAACTTCTACACTTCAATTTTTGTTATCAAACCTTCATGTTATTTACTATCGGACAAGGTTTCTTCTAATAGCGATTCGGTCTGGATCGCTATTTCCTTCATTTTCACCGCATAGGCTTCCAATTTTTTCTCCTCTTCGGTTTTCGCTTTAAACTGAGGAATTTGAATTGGATACCCAGCTTGGTCCATGGCGATAAAGCTGATAATACAGTGATTGGTTTCGACAAGTCGCTGCGTTTTTGGATCGCCACAGCGCACCTGAATAAAAATCTGCATACTGGTGTTCCCGGTGTGGGCAATGCGCGCGGAAACTTCAACAATCTGACCCACAAGAATAGGACGGTGGAAACGCATGCCCGCTACTGAAACGGTAACGCAGTAGCTACCGCTCCAACCCGCGGCGCAAGCATACCCAGCTTGATCAATCCATTTCATGACCATACCACCGTGTACTTTACCGCCAAAGTTGACGTCGGTGGGCTCTGCTAAAAATCGAAAGGTGACGGATTGTTGTGGCATAGACTCAACTCTATTTTAAAAATATACGCTAAGTATAGGAAAGAAAGGGGCATTTCGCCCCCGCAATTTAGGATTTATTGGTATTACATGTTTGGATAGTTCGGACCACCGGCACCCTCTGGTGTGACCCAGGTAATATTTTGGCTCGGATCTTTAATATCGCAGGTTTTGCAATGAATACAGTTTTGCGAATTGATGACAAACTGCTTCGCACCTTGCTCGTTTTCGTTTACTTCATACACGCCTGCTGGGCAGTAGCGCTGTGCAGGCTCATCAAACTTAGCTAAATTCACTTTGATTGGGATATCAGAATCTTTTAACTGTAAATGACATGGTTGCACTTCTTCATGATTGGTATTCGATAAAAATACGGAAGAAAGTTTGTCAAAACTTAATTTACCATCCGGCTTTGGGTAACTTATAGTTTGCGATTCAGATGCAAGCTTAAGCTGTGCGTGATCCTGATGTTCGTCCTTAATAGTAAATGGTAGCGAACCTGAGAAAATGTTTTGGTCGATCATATTGTAGGCGCCACCCATAATACGACCTAACTTATGCATTGCTGGACCAAAGTTACGAGATTGATAAAGCTCATCATAAAGCCAACTTGCCTTAAATTTGTCGGCAAAGCTTACCAAGTCTGACGGAGCGCTCTCTTGGCCGAGTGCCTCAATGATGGCATCGGCTGCAAGCATACCGGACTTCATTGCTGTATGGTTGCCTTTAATTTTGGCAAAGTTGAGGGTACCTGCGTCACAGCCAATCAGTAAACCACCTGGGAAATGCATTTTAGGTAGGCTGTGAAAGCCACCTTTGGCGATTGCGCGAGCACCATAGGCAATGCGCTCACCACCTTCAAGTACACTTGCAAAGGTGTCGTGATGCTTCATACGCTGAAATTCATCAAATGGGCTTAGGTGTGGATTAGTGTAATTTAAGTCGATGATTAACCCGACCACGACTTGATTGTTTTCAGCATGATACATAAATGAACCGCCATGGGTATCATTGTCGAGTGGCCAACCTGTGCCGTGTACAACAAGACCTTCTTTATGCTTGCTCGGGTCTACTTGCCAAATTTCCTTAAAGCCGATGCCATAGTGTTGAGGGGAAGCGTCTTTATCCAGTTTAAATTCAGCTATAAGTTGTTTGCCTAAGTGGCCACGGCAACCTTCAGCAAATACGGTATATTTCGCTCTAAGCTCCATTCCAGGCATATAGCTGTCTTTAGGCTGGCCATCTCTATCTAGGCCCATATCACCGGTAATAATACCTTTAACTTGTTGCTCTTCAACAATTAGAGAGTGGGCGCTAAAGCCTGGGAAAATTTCAACGCCAAGTTGCTCTGCTTGCTCAGCGAGCCAACGGCAAACATTCCCCATGGAAACAATATAGTTGCCGTCATTTTTAAATGTTTTTGGTACCACTAAATGAGGCAGTTTGGTGGCATTGGTTTCATTTTTGAATAAATAAATGTCGTCACCCGTCACTTTCGTTGTTACGGGAGCGCCCTTTGCAGCCCAATCAGGGATAAGTTCGTCTAGTGCTTTGGTTTCAAATACTGCACCCGACAAGATATGTGCACCTACTTCTGAGCCTTTTTCGACTACACAGATCATTAATTCTTGTTGTTTTTCTTGAGCCTGTTGAGCGAGTCGGATAGCGCAAGACAGGCCCGCAGGACCTGCACCAACTATCACAACATCAAACTCCATGGTTTCACGTTCGACCATTATTAACCTCACACTATTTGACGGTAGATTAACTAAAGAGAGGCTTTAGTTTGATTTTCGTTAAACTAAGGTTATTTTAGGTTGACGTTTACGTCAACAGGAAGTAGTCTGAAACCAATAAAATAATTTGTTGACGTAGACGTCAGCTTAGAGAATAACCAGATGATGGAGTAACCATGAAAGTACTTGTGCCAATCAAACGCGTGATTGATTACAACGTAAAGGCAAGAGTCAAATCTGACAACAGTGATGTTGATTTGAGCAATGTTAAAATGGCGATCAACCCATTTTGTGAAATCGCAGTAGAAGAGGCGGTTCGTTTAAAAGAAGCTGGCACCGCAACGGAAGTTATTGCCGTATCAATTGGCGATAAAGCTTGTCA
Organism: Pseudoalteromonas sp. BMB; assembly: GCF_001709235.1. Lineage (NCBI taxonomy): Bacteria > Pseudomonadati > Pseudomonadota > Gammaproteobacteria > Alteromonadales > Pseudoalteromonadaceae > Pseudoalteromonas > Pseudoalteromonas sp. BMB. The sequence continues at coordinate 96,903 of NZ_MBQA01000159.1, read as the reverse complement.
AGAGCAGCTAAGAACGGCGCTTGCACTGGGTGCAGATAAAGCGATTCACATTGAAACAGACGCAAAGCTTGAATCTCTGCACATTGCAAAACTACTGGCTAAGGTAGTGGAACAAGAAAGTCCGGAACTGGTCATTCTAGGTAAACAGTCTATCGATTCTGATAATAACCAAACAGGACAAATGCTAGCGGCGTTAACTAAACGTGCTCAGGGCACTTTTGCCTCTAAAGTTGTAGTTGAAGGCGATAAAGTGCAAGTGACGCGTGAAGTTGATGGCGGTTTGCAAACGGTATCGCTATCACTTCCAGCTGTCGTGACAACAGACTTGCGTTTAAATGAACCTCGTTATGCTTCATTGCCAAATATTATGAAAGCTAAGCGTAAACCACTAGACGTAATCGCTGCGGATTCGTTAGGCGTTGATTTAGCTCCTCGTATTGAATTGGTGAAAGTTGAAGAGCCAGCTAAGCGCTCTGGTGGCGTGATGGTTGAGAGCGTTGAAGAGTTAGTAAACAAGTTAAAAACAGAAGCAAAGGTGATCTCATGAGCGTATTAGTTATTGCTGAGCATGAAAATGGTGTATTGAAACCTGAAACCGCTAAGGTGGTTGCTGCTGCAACAAAAATCGCAAGCGACATTACCGTATTAGTTGCAGGTCACAATATTGCTGAGGCTGCCAATCACTCTGCACAGATCGCTGGCGTACAAAAGGTGGTTGCTGTTGACGATGCTTCATTCGAACATCAATTGGCAGAAAACACATCTGAGCTAGTTGTTGAATTAGCAAGTGACTTTTCACACATTTTGTTTTCAGCGTCTACCACAGGTAAAAATATCGCGCCACGTGTCGCGGCGTTACTCGACAAATCACAGATCTCAGAAATTATCGATGTGATTGATGCAGACACCTTTAAGCGTCCAATTTATGCGGGTAATGCAATTGCGACTGTAAAATCATTAGACTCACAAAAAGTTATCACTGTGCGTGGATCAGCATTTGATGCCGTAGAGACTCAAGCAGCATGTGACATTGAGGATCGCTCGCAAAGTATTGCCTCTCAAGTGAGTGAGTTTGTGAGCATTGAACAAACTGAATCTGAGCGCCCTGAATTAACTGCCGCACCGGTTGTTATTTCAGGTGGCCGTGGTATGCAAAACGGTGAAAACTTTGCCTTGCTAAATGGTATTGCTGACAAACTAGGGGCCGCAATTGGTGCATCGCGTGCTGCAGTTGACGCGGGCTTTGTGCCTAACGATATGCAGGTGGGCCAAACCGGTAAGATTGTGGCGCCTAACTTATATATTGCAGTTGGGATCAGCGGCGCTATTCAACATCTTGCAGGTATGAAAGATTCTAAGGTCATTGTCGCTATCAACAAAGACCCAGAAGCGCCTATTTTCCAAGTGGCTGATTATGGCCTTGTTGCGGACCTATTTGATGCGTTACCAGAGCTTGAACAGGCACTGTAACGCTTCTTTTTGTAGCTAGCCTACATCAAGAAAAATAATTCTGGTTGTTAAAGCCGTTGTACCTATGGTCGCGGCTTTTTTCATGTCTAGCGGAGGGAATGTGCTAACCGGCTTAAATCACATCACAATCACAGTGTCTAACCTAAAAACATCACTGGATTTTTACTGCGACTTGCTGGGATGCGAGCTTTGGGTAACTTGGGACAAAGGGGCATATTTAACGCTTGGTAACGTATGGCTTTGCTTATCTTTAGGTGAGGTATCTCCAAGCTCAGATTACAGTCATATCGCGTTCAATATTGCTGCCGAAGACTTTACAACTTTTTCTAAAATATTATTGGATAACGGAGTTGGCGTATGGCAGCAAAACAGCAGTGAAGGAGACTCTCTCTATATTTATGACCCCGATCATCACAAACTCGAGATCCATAGTGGTAGTTTGCAAAGTCGGTTAAAAAGTTTGCAGCAGCAACCTTATTCAGGCCTCACTTGGTACAAAGCGGTGTGATTCTATTTTCTAGAATGCTTGTATCTTTAATTGCGTATTTTACTTCTGGTTACTGAGCTCCATAATAAAACAAAACATGATGGAGCAAAGTAATGGCAATTCAACTAAATGGCAAAGCACATGACATCGGTGGTCTTTCAGTAAACCGCGTACTTCCGCAGCGTGCGAAACGTATGGTAGGTCCTTTTATCTTTTTTGATCAAATGGGCCCAGGTAACTTCAGTGCTGGTGATGGTATTGATGTAAGGCCGCATCCACATATTGGGCTTGCAACTCTCACTTATTTGTTTGAAGGTAACTTGCTCCATCGTGACTCTCTTGGTAATCAACTTGAGATCCATCCAGGGGATGTAAATTGGATGGTAGCAGGGAGCGGCATTGTACACTCGGAGAGAGAATCGTTTGAAACCAAAGCGCAATCACATACTATTCATGGTTTGCAATGCTGGGTGGCGTTACCGGAAGAAAATGCTGAAGTTGAACCCAGTTTCTCACATATAAACCGTTTTGACTTGCCTACTAGGCAACTAGAAGGGGTGATGGCTAGGGTCATTATCGGCAGTGCATATGGCTTGCATTCTCCTGTCCCAACATTTTCACCTATGTTTTATGTTGATGTGATGGCAAAAGCTGGCGGACATATTGAAAGGCCTGATCAGACACAAGAAGTTGGCGTATATGTGATTTACGGCGAAGTGGTGGTGTCGAATAAATCATATAGTGCAGGAGCATTTGTATTACTTGAAGACGACGACGCGCAATTACATTTCAATGAGAATAGCAGAGTGGTATTGCTCGGTGGAGAGGCGTTTAAAAAAGTCCCTTATATTGATTGGAACTTTGTTTCTTTTAGTAAATCCCGTATTGAACAAGCGAAGCAAGATTGGCGTGAGGGCAGGTTCGATATGATCCCCGGTGATAAATTGGAGCATATTCCTTTGCCTTAGGGTGACAAAAGTACACCCTAATAGAAAATGCTCCCTTTTATCTATTAATAGTCGTAACTAATATGCTGGAAGAAGCGTACGTTGACATCTTGCTTTTCAACATTAACAGGAAGTTGCGCAACAAAGCGTTTAATAGCCGTTTCTACGTGATTCATAAAACGACCATAGCCCATGTCTTTTTTGTCTTTGTCATTGGCAACGATCACAAAGCGAATGGTGTCCACTAGGTTTGCTTCGTTAAATAGCGAGTAAATTTGATTGTCACCGGAGCCGGTATCAAAACTCAGCTTTTGTAGCTCTCGGTTAGTATCGGACTTATCGAGTTTGGCGCTTCTGATGATAGGCAGACGGCCATCGGCTACCATTGCTACCATATTGAGCTGTTTATCGGCACAAGAAGACAGAAATGCGTCTTCTAGTGTGCGATAGAATTGTCCGTAATCACTAGGGCGCATTTGGCTTTGGAACTCTGTTTTTATTGCACGTGACACTGGAATGTTAAAGGTCGCGTAGGTCATTTCACTATATTCTTCTGGTAACGTGCAGTTTCTGGCTTGATAACGTGGGTAAAGTGCACGCAACTTATAACCATACGACTCTTTGTCACCTTTCGCTTTGGCAAATAGGTCATAGGTTAAATGTTGGTGGTCTCGGACTCTAAACTGAGGCTCTAGCGGAGAAAACCCTTCTTTAAGTGCATCAAGCACCTTTTTTACTTTGCTGTGAAAGGTCGCTGCATTGGCGCGTAATTCATTTCCCGTGGCTAAAAATAATAAGCGGATTTTACGCGCTTGGTATCCGTCATTGAGATAAGTTTGGTGCGCTTCGTGGAACTTAGGATTATAGAAAAACAAAATCTGCTTTTCTGTTTGCATAGTATAGGCTTCGTCATGGTAACGCACCACCGGCAATTTATCGTTCGCAATTACATGTACATTATGCAGCTCATATTCGTCACACAGTGCGAATAGCTGGCGAGACAAACGCTCGTAACACGCGCTGCTGGAGTCAAAACATGCATAAAATGCATCATCCGGTTTAAACTCAGCAAGAATATAGTGATTGTTCCTAGCCTTAGTAGATATATAAACACGATTCAAATTCATTGAAGCCATTACTTTTGTCCTTTCCTCGGTAACGTGACTTAAGCAGTGTTTGTGGTATAAACACTGAGATGGCGCAACTATAGGATGAAGTTGTGACGGAAATATTGCGCTAGAACAAAATTTGTCACAAAAATCTGATGAATATTTAACCGAATGAATAAATCCTGATACAGCGCAGATAATTGCTGTAAGTTCGGCTGAGTTTTTGTAATAATGCCGAGGTTAACTAAGAGCATAATTCAGAGGAAAGATTTCCTATGGCGGAAACTGAAAATCGCCCATCAAACTTTATTCGCAACATTATTGATGCGGATCTTGCCAGTGGCAAACATGCGTCCACGCACACACGTTTTCCACCTGAGCCAAATGGCTTTTTACACATTGGCCATGCTAAATCAATTTGCTTAAATTTTGGTATTGCCCAAGATTATCAAGGTAAGTGCAACTTACGCTTTGACGATACCAACCCAGAAAAAGAAGACATCAATTACGTTAAGTCGATCCAACAAGACGTACAGTGGCTAGGGTTCGAATGGGATGGCGAAATTTGCTATTCATCAAATTACTTTGACAAGCTCTATAGCTACGCAGTTGAGCTAATCGAAAATGGCAAAGCGTACGTTTGCTTCTTGTCGCCTGAGCAGGCGCGTGAATATCGCGGCACGCTGACTGAGCCTGGCAAAAATAGCCCTTATCGTGACACTTCACCTGAAGAGAACTTAGCCTTATTCGAAAAAATGAGAAATGGCGAGTTTAAAGAAGGGGAATGTGTTCTTCGTGCTAAGATTGACATGGCAAGCTCATTTATGGTGCTTCGCGACCCTATCATCTATCGTGTACGTTTTGCACACCATCATCAAACCGGTGATAAGTGGTGCATCTATCCGATGTATGACTTTACGCACTGTATTTCCGATGCGCTTGAAGGGATCACGCATTCACTTTGTACATTAGAGTTCCAAGATAACCGCCGTTTGTACGACTGGGTGCTAGATAACATCAGCATCGAGTGTCATCCGCAGCAAATCGAGTTTTCTCGTTTAAACCTTGAATACACGGTGATGTCGAAGCGTAAGCTCAATGACTTGGTTGTTAATAACCATGTTGAAGGATGGGATGACCCGCGCATGCCGACAATTGCAGGGCTTCGTCGTCGTGGTTATACACCAGCTGCAATTCGCGAATTTTGTAAGCGCATTGGCGTAACCAAAATGGACAACATGGTTGAAATGGGCATGCTAGAAGCGTGTATCCGTGACGACTTAAACGAAAATGCACCACGCGCAATGGCGGTACTTGACCCTGTTAAGCTAGTCATTGAAAACTTTGATGCAGATAAAGTTGAAATGCTACAAGCACCTAATCACCCAACATTAGACATGGGCGAGCGTGAGCTACCGTTTACCCGCGAAGTCTACATCGAACAAGAAGATTTCCGCGTAGAAGCGAACAAAAAGTTCAAGCGTTTGGTGCTAGGTAAAGAAGTGCGTCTTCGTAATGCTTATGTGATTAAGGCTGAGCGTATTGAAGAAGACGAAAACGGTAATATTACGACAATCTATTGTAGTTACGACCCTGATACTTTGGGTAAAAACCCAGAAGATGGTCGCAAGGTGAAAGGCGTAATTCACTGGGTATCTGCTTCACATTGTATTGAAGCGCCAGTGCGTCAGTATGACCGCCTATTTACTGTGCCAAACCCAGCGGCTGCTGAAGATTTCACGGAAGTGTTAAACCCAGACTCTTTGGTAACCATTGCAAATGCCAAACTTGAGCCAGCGCTTGCAAACGCTAAACCTGAACAAGGTTATCAGTTTGAGCGTTTAGGTTACTTCTGTCGTGATAACAAGTCAGAAGCGCTAATGTTTAACCAAACTGTTGGTCTACGTGATTCGTGGGCTAAGATAGAACAGCAAGGTTAATACCCAATGAGGTCGGCTAATGCCGACCTTTTTTATTGCTTTTTCTGCGTACAATTATGTCTGAAAAATCCATCCAACACTTCTATATCAACGAACAGCAGTCCATCTACTTACTGTCTCATCATGATGCAAAAAAGCACCGTCAATGGCTGAATATCTGTAAAAAACAATTGAGCCAACTTGGCTATAAACATGTTGAGGTAATTGGCTCCGGTGCATTTGGCTTCGTATTTGCTGGTACAAGTGATATGGGGAAAGACTGGGTGTTTAAATTTTCTCGGATCACGCTTGCCCAAAGTGTGCGTGATAGGCTTGAAGATGAAGGCTATATGTTGTCGCAAATTGACAACCCGATGGTGCCAAACTTCTATGCCTTCGAGCGAGTAAAAAAGCAAGGCATTTTAATGATGGAGCGTGCCCCTGGTGAAGACTTAGAAAAGATTTCACTCAAAAAGGGCCGTTTTAAAGCGCATGAGTTGGTGAGCCTCGCGCTAAAACTCAGGAATGTGTTGGTTGATTTGCGTGAGCGTCGCAATGGCATGTCTCCTCAGCCTATCGTTCATGGAGATATTAAGCCATCCAATATCGTTTGGGATGAAGCTTCCGATGGTTTCTCTTTGGTTGATTGGGGAAGTTCAGTCTATGCTCAGGTGGACGTGCATGGTGAACCCATTGCCAGCAATATCATGGATTTGATGTCATCTGATGTAAGTACGACTAATGCTCGGATGGGAGATGTGTATTTTATTGGCGATGAGCAAATGTCGGGTGCACAATCTTCTCCTCGCTTCGATGAACAAGGCGTTGCATCGACGATTTATGCACTGGCTAGTGCACAATCATGTCGTTTTGGTGCTCAGGTCATTCCTGCTAGCGCTTTGGGGCTGCCAAAAGTATTTGCGCAGGTGCTCGATGGCATGCTTAGCAAAGACAAAGCAACGAGGGATAATGCAGGGGATTACTTTGTTCGTAATATGCCAGCAATGGCAAAAATGTATTTACCAGATTTAACACTGTCAGAGAAAAAATCCCGCATTCCTTTTTGGACTTACGAAACCACAGTTAAGCCTGAAACAGTCGTCTACAGCTCACGCAAGCAGTTTTTGCGTCGTGCTGACGATAAACACAATCTAAGAGACGTAAATGACGCGCAATTAGATAGATATTATAAAGAGTTTTTGTTTGATACCGGCGATACCGAGAAAGCCTTTTTGGCCTCAATCAGCAGACTGGCAAAATATCCGGTCGTTGGTGGTCTCAGTTTTCACTGGAAAGACGCGCAGGTATTTGTTGAGTCGAGTCTTATTTTACACGATGAAACATTGAGTCTTGCATTTAAAGACGCGTTGAACGCCACCGTAATGATTGCGCAGGGGATCAAACAAAAAGGCTTGTTTAAATGCTGTTTGTTCGACGCGCGACAAACTATTCAATTGACTCGTGATGGCACCGGTGCGTTCCAATTTGACCATCTGCCAGAACTCGAGTTTAGCGTTAGCGATATTTCGAGCAATGAAATTACACGCCCGCATTCATACTTTGAAGACGGCAAAGATCCAGACGAGCAACTGCAGCTGCCCAGACAGATAATTCAATGCGTGTTCGAGTTAAATCAGATCCATCATACAGGTTGCATCATTTTTGAATCGTTGCAAGATAGGATGAAAATTCATTATTACTACCGGCTACTTGATGCTAACAAAGAGGCGCAATTTAAGGCGCTACTGACTCGGATCATGCAATATGCGGTTAGTATTCAAGATTATGGCGTAGCAGGGTTTATGAAGCTGCCCTATAAAAATACACGTGAGTTTGCTTTATGCGACCGTCAGCCTGACTTTTTCTTTCCCAAAAACCCCAAAACATTTGTTGTTAACACTTAGGTGTTAGTACCACTTCTGGCCGGTCATTAACTGCTAGTTCTTTACACTAATTACAGTGAAAGCAGGAGTGGTAAATATGACAACACAATTTCAAATTAACGCGATTGACTACAAACAATTTAAGCATTTATTTTCTTTAAGTGATGAAGAACTAGCGGCATTACATGCCAAGAAACTCGTTGTTGACGCTAAACCCGGCTATCCTTGTCGCGTTTCCCTACAAGAAGCCGAGATTGGGGAGGTGGTGGTGTTGTTACATTATCAGCACCATACTACTTTATCGCCATATCGCTCTTCTGGGCCTATCTTTGTGAGGGAAAATGCAGTACTGGCAGAGCCTAAAGTAAATGAAGTGCCAGAAATCTTGCAAACCAGATCACTGTCCATCAGAGCCTACGACAGCTTGGGTGTAATGATTGAGGCGCAAATAGTAAAAGGAATGGAAATTAAAGACTGCCTCCATACCTTATTTGATGACCATAAAATCGAATATGTGCATATTCACAATGCAAACCCCGGTTGCTTTAATTGCATCGCGAGCAGAGTATAGGAAAAAGAAGGTGGATCTGCCCAGGCTAAAACCAATCTGCTGAGTCTTTCAGAGTTGATGGTGTCAAGTTGAGGCTCTTGCTGATTTATGAAATAGTGACTATACCAATTCAAATGGCGATACCCTAGCTGACGAAGGAAAGTGATGAGCAATCAACTCACTTGCGATAGCAATGCTATTCGTAAGTCTATAGAAGTGCTGTACAAGCAAGAAAGCCGGAAAATTTACGCCACACTGATCCGCCTTCTAGGTGACTTTGAGTTAGCGGAAGAAGCATTGCAAGACGCGTTTAATGTGGCGTTAAAACATTGGCCAACTCAAGGCATGCCAGAAAACCCAGTCCCTTGGTTAATTTCTACTGGTCGCTTTAAAGCCATTGATGCAATACGTAAACAGCAACGTCAAAGAGAAAAGCTAGAAGTTGCTGCTACTGACTTGGATAGGGTTTCTGACATCGCAGGCCAAGCTCAAGAGCAAAACGCCAATGCAATTGAAGATGACCAATTGCGGTTAATTTTTACTTGCTGCCATCCGGCTATTGATCCAAAAGTACAAGTTGCGCTTACTCTGCGGGAGGTCTGTGGACTAACAACAGAGGAAATTGCCAGTGCATTTTTGGTGTCTAACACAACAATGGCGCAACGAATTGTGCGCGGCAAAGCGAAGATCCGTGATGCCCGCATTCCGTTCGAGCTGCCAGACGACACTGATTTTAACAACCGACTTGATGCGGTGCTGACAGTTATCTATCTGGTCTTTAATGAAGGATATTCAGCAACACAAGGCGAACTTGCAATACGCAGTGAACTGACTTCGGAGGCTATCCGCTTAACTCGTTTACTTTATTCTCTAACGCCAGATCCAGAAGTGGCGGGGTTACTCGCCCTGATGCTCCTGAGTGATGCAAGAAAGGCGGCGCGCACCAATGCCTGCGGCGACATCATTTTACTGGAAGATCAAGACCGAAGTCTTTGGAGTAAAGATATGATTGCAGAAGGTACGCAGTTGGTCGCTGAAATAATGCGCGCCGGTGAATATGGCTTTTACACCATTCAAGCGGCTATCTCTGCGACTCATGCTGTTGCGACAACTGCCGCGGCGACAGATTGGTCACAGATTGTTGAATTATATGCTCAGCTACACCAAGTGAGTCCGTCTCCTGTTATTGAGCTCAACCAAGCGGTTGCAATCGCTATGAAAGATGGGCCGGATGCGGGTATTACCATTATAGAGCGGCTATTTGAGCACAAAGAAGTGCAAAGATATCACTTGGCTCATGCGGCTTATGGCGAACTATTATCTCGTGCTGGCAGAACGGCTAGTGCGATTAATGCATTTAAAACGGCTCTCAACTTAACAACGCAATTACCAGAGCAAAGAGTTCTCAAACAAAAGCTTCTCAAGCTCGGTGAAAATTAATTAAGAAAATTTTCCTTACTTTGTCGATCTCTAGAGAATGCATTCGACTAGATTGTATAGAGCACTTTATATATTAAAACCGCAGGTAACCTTTGGTTATCCAGCTCTATTTAACAACAGGAGAATTGACGATGAAAGTAATGGTGATTTTAAAAGCGAGTGAAGGGTCTGAAGCAGGGGAGTTACCAACCGCGGAATTAATGGCTGCGATGGGAGAATTCAATAATGCATTAGTTGATGCTGGAATAATGACTTCTGGTGATGGTTTAAAGCCGAGTAAAGAGGGAGTTCGCGTTCGCTTTAAAGGCGAAGAGCGCATTGTAACTAAAGGGCCTTTTGCAGAGACTAATGAGTTAATTGCGGGTTATTGGGTTTGGGAAGTAACATCAATGGAAGAGGCACTAGAATGGGTTAAGCGCTGCCCTAATCCTATGAATGAGGAATCTGATATTGAAGTTAGACCGTTTTATGAAATGGCTGACTTTGCAGATATCGATCCCAGCGGCGAAATCCTCGAAGACGAAGAACAATTAAGACAAAAGATTGCGATGCAAACTGCACATGTTTGCAATTATTTGTTTTTTGCAGGGCGTACCGAAGAGGCACTTGAATACTATCAACAGCACCTATATGCCAAAGTCGGTCTGCTTATGCGCTTTAACGAAAGTCCAGATCCTATTCCTGATGGTGCGATACCAGAAAACTTCTCAGATAAAGTAATGCATTGTGAGTTTAGTATTGGCGATATGAAGGTTTTTGCATCTGACGGCTGTGGTGATGATGCTTCGTTTGCAGGATTTAGCCTGTCTATAACCATTGATTCTGAACAAGAAGCTCACCGGGCATTCAATGCTCTAGCTGATGGTGGCACGGTCAGAATGCCATTACAAGAAACATTTTGGTCTCCCCTTTATGGTCAAGTCGTTGATAAATTCGGTGTTGCGTGGATGGTGATGTTACCTAGTAATACTAATTAACCTGAGCTGCGGATTCTCTGGCTAGACAAGGAAAAAACTAAGTTGTGCTTTAGCAACAATGAGTTGGAACATTCCTTATCCAAACCTCAGGTTAATTAACTTTGAGCACGGAATATCTAAGTGAAAGCGAGCAGCAAAAGACGCTTGCTATTCAGATACTAATTAATAAGGAGCTGGACACACTATGAAATATGTCGCTTTGGTTTATTACGATGAACAAGCAATGGAAAAGCTCTCACAAGATGAATGGGACGCACTTAACCGTGAATGCATCGCGTGCGGGGAATCATTAAAAGAGCGCGAGCAGATGATAGGGGGTAATGCGTTACTCTCAACTCAAAGTGCGACAACACTACGGATACGAGCGGGTAAAGTCGATATTACCGACGGTCCATTTGCAGAGACTAAGGAGCAGCTTGCGGGGTTTTATTTACTAGAAGTTAAAGACTTAAATGAGGCTATCCAAGCGGCTAGCAAAATTCCGCCTGCACGCTATGGCAGCATCGAAATTCGACCTGTTCGCGAGTTGCAAGACGAGAATAATGTCAGCTATGAAGCACAAAGACGAGGATAATAGAGGGGTCAAAGATGAGTTATATTGATGGTTTTGTATGCGCCGTACCTACCAATAAGCGCGAAGAATATCGTGCGCACGCCAGTAAAGCGGCAAAAGTGTTTAAAAAATTTGGGGCAGAACGCGTTGTCGAGGCATGGGGGGATGATGTTCCTGATGGAACGCTTACCTCTTTGCCACTGGCTGTAAAGTGTAAGCCTGATGAAACTGTGGTGTTTTCCTGGATCACTTGGCCTTCAAAAGAAGTCCGTGATGCTGGAATGGCAGAAGTATTTAAAGATCCTATTTGCGATCAAGAAGCTAATCCAATGCCGTTTGATGGTAAAAGGCTTATCTATGGTGGCTTTAAGACAATAGTAGAGTGTTAACCTTAGTTATTAAATTGGGCTGAGTTATCAGTCCAATTGACATGGAGCTGATATATGCCGAACTTTACCATTACCACGTTTGATTGGGTGCCTGAGCTGCCAAGAGGGTATGTCAGGGACATTCGCTTGCGCTGGGCGCTAGAAGAGGCGGGCATACCCTATGATATAGAACTTACCGCTTTCAATGAACGAGAAAATACGCATTATTTACATCAACCATTTGGCCAAGTTCCTTGGCTTAGCCATGAAGATAAGGAAATATTCGAAAGTGGTGCTGGTCTGTTATACATCGCTGAACATAGCGATGAATTAATATCCACAGAGAATAGGTCATCGGTAATACAGTGGTTATTCGCCGCGCTCAACTCTGTAGAAATGGCAACTCTTCCATGGACAATTTTGAAATTTTCTGGAGATACTTTTGAGAGTGATGGCAGCAGAGCGATAGCGCGATTTTTACATAGTCGCTTGAAACACATGAATGAATATCTTCGGGGAAAAACTTGGTTGGCTGAGCAATTTTCTGTTGCAGACATCGCGATGGCTGATGTACTTCGTTTGGTCGATAGGTTTGATGGGCTAAAACAATATAGCTATTGCCGAAAGTATCTAGAGACTTGCGTTTCTAGAGCTGCTTTTAAAAAAGCATACAAAGATCAGCTGGAATTGTACTCTACGATATAGTGACCATATAAATGGAAGGTGGTGTTTATGCAGCAAATTAAAAAAGCCAGCAATTTGCTGGCTTAATGCTTAAATTGGCGAAAAGGTAGGTTAGTTACCATTTTCCTCAGCGTACTTTTTGCACGCTTCTTTATCTTCACACTCACCGTATAGATATAGTGAGTGATTTGTTAGCTTGATGCCATTGCTGTTCGCGATTTCTTCTTGGCGTGTTTCAATAACGTCATCTTCAAATTCGACAACTTTGCCACATTTTAAACATACCAAGTGATCATGGTGCGTGCTGCCAGACAGCTCGAAAACAGATTTACCGCCTTCAAAGTGGTGACGTGTTACAATACCAGCATCATCAAATTGGTTTAGTACGCGATATACCGTAGCTAGGCCAATTTCTTCACCTTTGTCTAATAAGATCTTGTACACATCTTCTGCGCTGATGTGTTGATTATCAGGAGACTGAAGGATCTCTAAAATTTTGATGCGTGGAAGCGTTACTTTTAAACCAGCCTTTTTAAGCTCTAAGTTGTGATCAGTCATTAAATCTGTCTCAATCTGTTAGTTATAATTTGTCTTAGGTCAATATTCACGACGCTATACCTAAGAATAACTTGCTCGGGCAGCAAGTGCAAAGCAAATGGAATTAATCTTCCAGCTCGCTTAAGCACATTTCGTCATATACTTGTGCACACCATTGTTTAACTCGTTGCTCTGTTAGCTCTGGCTGACGGTCTTCATCAATACCAAGACCAACAAATTTACCATCTTCAACTACAGCTTTTGACGCTTCAAAGTCATAACCATCGGTAGACCAATGGCCAACAACAATAGCACCGCGTTCGGTGACGATGTCGTTGATCATGCCCATCGCATCAAGGAAGTATTCAGCATAATCTTCCTGATCGCCACAACCAAAGATTGCAACGAGTTTGCCTTCGAAATCGACTTCTTCAAGCTCAGGGAAAAAATCATCCCAGTCACATTGCGCTTCACCGTAGTACCATGTTGGAATACCGAACAGTAGTAAATCGAATTCAGCAATCTCTTCTTTACTACTTTTAGCAATGTCTTTTACGTCAACGAGCTTTTTACCTAGCTCTTTTTGAATCATTTTAGCAACGTGCTCTGTATTACCAGTATCACTGCCGAAAAAAATACCTACGCTTGCCATTAATTGCTTACCTTCTATCTATTAACCGCTAACTTTTCTTGTAAGATGGTCTCGATGAGTGCACTTCGACTAATGTTTTGCGACTCTGCCATATCACTTAGCGCTTGATACAACTCTGATGAAACCTTAAATTCTACCCTTTTTAGGCCACGAGCACGATCTCTCTTTATTTGATTGCGCTTGTTAACCTTTAACTGCACTTCTCGTGGCAGTGGATTCGTCTTAGGACGTCCGGGACGTTTTTCATTTTCAAATAGGTCGATAGTCGTTCTATCTGTTTCAGCCTTGGCCATTATCCAACACCTGCGCCTTGCCAAAACACTTGGATCAAGCCTTTTGCTATAAATCCAGAGCAACCAAGAAACAACACCAGCCAAACGATATAGCGTCCGAACTTTGGCACGTCACCTTTTTTCAGTACGTCCTGAATCGCCATACCGATGAAAAAGAATATACCAGCTAGCGCAAACCACAGCCCTAGCGTTTCAAATTCATTTATAAATTGACTGACCATCTGAGCTCTACTCAATACTTAAACGGCGGCTACTATAACATAACCTAAATGCATAAATTAAGTTTATAACGGTAAATTCGATTCGTTTTATTGAAGAAAATCAATAATTGAGCGATTTACCGCTTCGGGCTTTTCAGCATGTAGCCAATGGCCCGCACCTTGTATTATTTTTGCTCGCGCATTTGGGAAAAAACGAGCGATGGCATCCCTATGCTCAGGCAGGATGTAGTCAGAATTATTCCCTTTAATGAACAAAGTATCGCACAAACAGGAATGAGTTTCATTAATATTTGATGTGACTGTATCGTATTTTTCAGTAATTACATCTAAATTGAAACGCCAAGCAAGTTTGCCTTCTTCATTTTTTGCTAAACTTTTGAGCAAAAACTGACGCACGCCGACGGTTTCAATATACTGCGACATAATGGTATCTGCTTCACTACGACTTGATACATCACTTTTTTGCACTTCGTTCAGCGCAGCAATTATTGCATCATGTCTTGAGTGATAGTCAACAGGTGCAATATCTAATACGACAAGTTTGTTGATGCTTTCTGGGAATAACTGGGCGAATTGCATTGCCACTTTACCACCCATCGAGTGACCAACGAGGTGTATTTTATCCAGTTTTAACTCATCCATTAGTGCTTTGACGTCATTTGCCATTATTGGATAGGACATTTGTTCATCATGAAAAGAGCGACCGTGGTTTCTCAAATCGACGTTAATCACATTGAAATGTTCAGCAAGTGCTTTTGCCACCACATTTACATTTTCCAAAGAACCAAATAGTCCGTGCATAACAAATACACTAGGTTTGGCTTGGTCGCCAATTTGTTGATAGTTTAACTGCATAAATCCTCCAAATTTGGCGCTAATTGTGACATTGAAGAGTAAAAATGCAAAGCCATAGAGTAATAAGTTAAATTTGGATATACTAAGTGACAATTGAAATGAGTTGCTCCTAATTAGCATAGATGACAGGAAACGCATGAAAAAGATAGAAATAGATGACGAGCTATATCAATACATTGCAAGTAACACACAAAGTATTGGAGAAAGTGCTTCTGAGATTTTACGTCGTTTATTAAAACTTACTCCTGGGACAGAATCTAAACCCGTCGCACAGCAGGAAGAAAAACAAGTACAAGAAATTGCAGCTGAGTCACAAACAAAAACACGAAGCCAACCTGTAAAGCCAGCAGCGAATGTCTTTAATATTCTAAATAAAGAAGAGCTCGCCATGCAAAAAGGTGTAGTCGGGCGCTTTTTGTTTATCCTATCGGCGCTCCATCGTACACATAAATCCGAATTTAATAGTGTGCTTGAAATTAAGGGCCGCGATAGAATTTACTTCGCTACGAGTAAAAATGCTCTACTCGAAAGTGGTAGCAGTATGAACCCGAAAAATATTGCAGACAGTGAATATTGGGTGATGACAAATTCAAATACGACTAGAAAGAAAATGATGCTTCATGAAGTAGCTAAGGTGTTAGGTTACACAGATGAAGCTGCCGAGAAAATTAGAGACTACCTATAAGTAAGGAAATCTTATGGCGATCCATCCGCAAGCTGGCAAAAAGGTATCGAAAGAATTATTGGTAAATGTACCTAAGCTGGTTTCATCGTACTATTTAAATGAGCCTGACTTAGAAGCGCACCCAGAGCATTGTGTCGCCTTTGGCACAAGTGGCCACCGAGGTTGCTCACTCAATTTTAAGTTCAATGAGTCGCATATTCTGGCTATTACTCAAGCGATTTGCGATTACCGTAAAAACAACAATATTTACGGTCCGCTTTTTCTTGGTAAAGACACCCATGCGTTGTCGGAAGCCGCTTTCAACTCGGCTATTGAGGTCTTGGTTGCCAACGAAGTACAAGTTATCACACAAGAAAATGATGACTACACACCAACCCCTGTGATCAGCCACGCGATTGTCTCGCACAATTTAAACAATCCACACGAGCTTGCAGATGGCATTGTGGTGACGCCATCACATAACCCGCCAGAAGATGGCGGGTTCAAATATAACCCACCAAATGGTGGACCGGCCGATACCGATGTCACCAAATGGATTGAAGATAGAGCCAATCAGCTACTACTCGAAGATTTGGTTGAAGTTGAGTTATTCCCGTTTGCGAAAGCGAGAAGATCTGGATTTATTAAGTATGAAGATCTGATCACACCATACGTTCAAGACTTGGGTAATATAATTGATATGGAAGCCATTGCTCGAGCCGGAGTTAATATTGGGGTGGATCCTCTTGGTGGTTCAGGTGTTAATTTCTGGCCTGTAATAGCCAAACACTACGACTTGAAGCTAACGGTTGTAAATGACGTCGTCGACCCAAGTTTTGCCTTTATGCCACTTGATAAAGACGGCAAGGTGCGCATGGACTGTTCATCACCTTATGCAATGGCTAATTTGATAGCACTGAAAGATGACTACGATATCGGTATTGGTAATGACCCAGACTTCGACAGACATGGCATTGTCACACCTGATGGCCTGATGAATCCTAATCACTTTTTAGCGGTTGCAATTGACTACCTCATTAAACACCGAGGCTGGAAGAGCTCAGTAAAAATCGGTAAAACATTGGTATCTAGTGCCATGATTGACAAAGTGTGTGGTGCAAATGGTCGAGAAGTTTACGAAGTGCCAGTTGGCTTTAAATGGTTTGTAGACGGGTTAGCAGCTGGAGAGCTCGCATTTGGCGGTGAAGAGAGTGCTGGCGCAGCGTTTTTAAGAAAAGACGGCACCACATGGTGTACAGACAAAGACGGCTTTATCATGGGGTTACTTGCCGCTGAGATCCTAGCTGTTACGGGTAAATCGCCATCTCAGCATTACCAAGCATTTGAACAAGCATTTGGTGCGCCTGTATACAAACGTATTGATGCACCCGCAAATACTGAGCAAAAAGCAAAGCTCAAGGCATTGAGCGCGGACAATATCAAGGCGGACACCCTAGCAGGTGATAAAATTACTCAGATATTAACCAATGCCCCTGGTAACGGCGCGGCTATTGGTGGCCTTAAAGTCGTTACCGAAAACGGTTGGTTTGCGGCGCGCCCATCGGGCACTGAAGATATCTACAAAATTTATCTTGAATCATTTAAAGGTGAAGCGCATTTAGCTGAACTTGAACATGAGGCAAAGACATTGGTTGACTCAGTGATTAGTTAACAAAAAGCTTCTAAAAGCCATACTCCTCGTATGGCTTTTTTGTATCCCAATGCGGATTATTCAACAACATCAATTTGGAATTATGACGTACTTAGCAGAATTAAAACAAAGCGGTGACTTTCTTACTATCACAAGAAATAACGAATTTACACTCGAACCCGTAAACTTCACTTTAGACAACGGTACCTTGGTTGAAGTCCATGATACTGGTGTGATCCAGTTTACGCCCGCGGGTGAAACAACGAAAGATATTGTGCTATCGAGCGCTGTGCACGGCAATGAAACCGCGCCAATTGAGATATGTGATGAGCTTATCCAACATATTATTACCGGCAAGCTAGTGTTGGCGCAGCGGGTGTTATTTATTTTTGGTAACCCGAAATCCATTAATATTGGCCAGCGTTTTGTCGATGAAAATCTAAACCGTCTATTTAACGGTGCACATAATCAAGAAACAGATAACCCCGAAAAGGTCCGAGCTCAAAAGCTAGAAGGTTATGTTAGGGCTTTCTTTGAACAGGGCGGTGACGAGCGCTATCGTTGTCACTATGACCTTCATACCGCTATTCGAGGGTCTAAAAACGAAAAGTTTGCAGTTTATCCGTTTTTACATGGTAAGCCGTGGAAGAAATCACAGCTGCAGTTTTTATTGTCATGCGGTGTCAATACCGTATTAATGATGCGCTCGGCGGCGACAACATTTAGTTATTTTTCTTCTTACCAGTTTGGGGCCGATGCTTTCACTATCGAACTTGGGCAGGTGAAGCCATTTGGTGAAAATAACATGGCGAGCTTTGCAAAAACCAAGGAAACTCTAAAAGCATTAATTAGCCAAGAAAAGGTAGAATATAAAGAATTTAATGCAGATGAATTTGAGCTGTTTACCGTTCATCGTACTATCAATCGTACTCAAGCCGAGTTTTCTTTTCCATTCCCTGATTCTGCAGAGAATTTTACAGGCTTTTCGAAAGGTGAATTACTAGCGACGGACGGAGATAAGCAGTATTTCGCTGAGGTTGAGGGCGAAGCTATTATCTTCCCAAATGCCAATGTTGCTTTGGGGCAACGTGCATTACTAACCGTTGTACCGTTAGAGGTTGATGAAAACTTCATATAAATCATAGATGTAAAATTCTACTTGCCTTCGTATCAAAATCTTTCCAAAAACATTGATGCATTTTCACGGTTATTCATCTAGGATTAGTTGAATAACCGTTTACGTTAACGTAAAGTTGAAACGCTTTAATTTAATTTACTTACTTAAATCGCAAATATTATTCAGTCTTTGATAAGTTGTTAGACCAGTTATTCATACTAACCACGAATGTGATCAAGACCAATTAACACAATCATAAATGCGAGGTGAGTTAAGACTCTTTTCGTCTTACGCAATCTGAAGCCAGATCTCGTATGAGAAAGTCGGGTTTGAACTCCGTAAGTTTGTTATGACAACAAGAGAAGGTAGGTTATGACTAACCCCAATAATATATCCTTAAATATCAGCCACGCGCTGGAATTTATAGATGGTCATGCACTCAATATCCCTACATTAAAGATTTTAAGTGACCAAGGCGATGTTTTAGACGGTGCAACAGCACCAGATATTGATAAAGAAACGGCATTAAGAATTTACTCTACAATGCGGTTTATTCGTTTACTTGACGAGCGTATGCAAGGTGCTCAGCGTCAAGGACGTATTAGCTTCTACATGCAATGTCTTGGCGAAGAAGCCGCTGTTACGGCAAGTGCTGCAGCGCTAAAAGAAGATGACATGATCATGGCTCAGTACCGTGAGCAAGCCGCAATTCACTATCGTGGTTTTTCGCTTGAGCAGTTCATGAATCAGTTGTTCTCGAATGAGAAGGACTTAGGCAAAGGCCGCCAAATGCCTGTGCATTATGGTTCTAAAGAATTACATTACCTGACTATTTCGTCGCCGCTAGGAACGCAAATTCCTCAAGCAACGGGCTATGCGTACGGCCAAAAGTTAAAACACATTGATAAAGAAACCGGCGAGCTAACGTCTAAAATCGATAACGTCACGATTTGCTATTTTGGCGAAGGTGCTGCGTCAGAAGGTGACTTCCACGCTGGTCTAAACATGGCAGCAGTACATGGTTCACCAGTTATCTTCTATGCACGTAATAACGGTTATGCGATTTCAACACCTGCGGATGAACAGTTCAAAGGTGATGGTATTGCCGCTCGCGGTGTGGGCTATGGTATAAAAACTATCCGTGTGGATGGTGCCGATGCGCTTGCCGTTTACGCCGCGACACAAGCTGCGCGTAAAATTGCAGTTGAAAACGGTGAGCCTGTGATGATTGAATCTATTGCATACCGATTGGGTGCGCACTCTACTTCTGATGATCCGTCTGGTTACCGTACTAAAGACGAAGAAGCTGAATTTAAAAATAGTTGCCCGGTAAATCGATTTAAGCAATGGCTTCTAAAACAAGGTTGGCTGGATGAAGCCCAAGATGATGCGGAAAAAGAAAAAATCCGTGAAGATATCTTGGCTGCATTGAAGGTTGCAGAGAAAGTACAGAAGCCTGCATTAGAAGATCTGGTCTCAGATGTTTATGACACGCCAATTCCATCGCTGCAGAAGCAATATGATGAATTGAAAGCGCATATTAAAGCTTATCCAGACGCATACCCAGTCACAGCAGGGAGAATTAAATAATGGCTAAAATGAACATGCTACACGCCATTAATTCGGCGCTAGATATTACGATGGCGGAGCATCCGCAGGCTTGTATTTTTGGTGAAGACGTTGGCTACTTTGGTGGTGTATTCCGTGCAACTTCAGGCCTTCAAGAAAAATACGGAAAACACCGTGTTTTTAATACGCCATTGACTGAACAAGGTATTTTGGGTTTTGCCAATGGTCTTGCAGCGTTTGGTGCCCCTGCGCTTGCTGAAATTCAATTTGCGGATTATATCTTCCCAGCATTTGACCAAATCGTGAACGAGTCGGCCAAGTTCCGTTATCGCTCAGGTAATGAGTTTGATGTGGGTAACTTAACAATTCGTACGCCATACGGTGGCGGTATTGCAGGTGGTCTATATCATTCACAATCACCAGAAGCTTACTTTGCACATACACCTGGTCTTAAAATTGTAGTACCGCGTAACCCGTATCAAGCAAAAGGCCTACTACGTGCTGCCATTAAAGACGATAACCCGGTTATTTTCTTTGAACCTAAGCGTTTATATCGCGCTTCTGTTGGTGAAGTGCCAGAAGAAGATTACAGCATCGAGCTTGGTAAAGCCGAAGTGATTAAAGAAGGTACTGACATAACGCTATTGGCTTGGGGCGCGCAGATGGAAATCATCGAACAAGCGGCGCAAAAAGCTGAAGAAGCGGGTATTAGCTGTGAAATAATCGACTTAAGAAGCATTCTTCCTTGGGATATGGACACGGTAGCCAAGTCCGTGGTTAAAACGGGTCGTTTGGTCGTGAGCCACGAAGCGCCAATCACGAATGGTTTTGGCGCTGAGATTGCAGCAACCATACAAAAAGAGTGTTTCCTGCATTTAGAATCTCCAATTGAGCGAGTTTGTGGATTAGACACGCCATATCCTCTAGCACTTGAGAAAGAATATGTGCCAGATGCACTTAAAGTGTTCGCCGCTATCAAACGTTCTATGGAATTTTAAGGATAAGTTATGGCTAAAGAATTTATCTTACCAGATATTGGTGAAGGCATCGTAGAGTGCGAAATCGTCGAGTGGTTGGTGGCTGTTGGTGACGAAGTAAAAGAAGATCAACCTATTTGTGACGTAATGACGGATAAGGCACTAGTGCAGATCCCCGCAGTACATGACGGTGTGATCACTAAGCTGCATTACGAAAAAGGTGAAATTGCAAAGGTGCATGAACCTTTGTTTGCAATGGATGTTGCCGGCGAGCAAGCTGCTCAGCCGGAGCAATCAGCACCTCAATCCTCGCCAACAACTTCAACCAGTGCTGTACTAGAAGACTTTATCTTACCAGATATTGGTGAAGGCATTGTTGAGTGCGAAATTGTTGAATGGCTTGTCGCTGAAGGTGATGAAATCAAAGAAGATCAGGCCGTTTGTGATGTAATGACTGACAAGGCGCTAGTGCAAATTCCAGCCAAGTACGATGGTATTGTTGAAAAACTCTATTATCAAAAAGGCGAGATAGCACAGGTGCATAGTCCGCTATTTCAAATGAAGTTGGCGTCATCTCACGCCGGGAAATCAGACGATCCAATCGCTGATGTCCACAAGCCTAAAGAAAGTAAAGCACAAGCTGTTACTGCAAACGATGAGGCTACGCGTAGTTTGCCGAAAAATGGTAAAGCGATTGCCTCTCCGGCAGTACGCCGCAAGGCGCGCGAAGTTGGTGTTGACCTCTCTGAAGTGCCAGGCTCTGGTAAAAATGGTCGCGTTTATAAAGAGGACATCGAACATTTCCTTGAGCACGGTGTAAGTGACGCTTCGACCACGAATGAAGCTAGCACAACGGTACAGCCTCAAACGCAAAAACCGACTCCTACTTCAGAAGGTGGTAAAAGAGTTGAGCCTCTACGTGGTATGAAAGCGGCGATGGCCAAACAGATGGTGGCCTCTGTTTCGACGATCCCACATTTCACATATTGCGACGAGATTGACTTAACCGATTTAATAGCGCTTCGTGGTGCTTTGAAAGAGCAATATGCCAAACAAGGTGTGAAGCTTACGATGATGCCATTTTTTATTAAGGCGTTGTCACTTGCTCTCAACGAATTCCCAATTTTGAATGCAAAAGTAAATGATGACTGTACGGAAATCACTTATTTTGATGACCACAATATTGGTATGGCAGTGGACAGCAAGCTGGGTCTTCTAGTGCCAAATATTAAATCATGCCAAAGCAAATCGATTGTTGAAGTTGCCCAATCTGTTACTAAACTGACAGAAGCGGCGAGAGAAGGGCGTGTATCTCCTGATTCACTGAAAGGCGGTACTATCTCAATCTCAAACATAGGGGCGATCGGCGGTACTGTTGCGACACCGATTATCAATAAACCTGAAGTCGCTATCGTTGCACTTGGCAAAGTTCAGCAGTTACCACGCTTCGATGCACAAGGTAATGTGGCTGCACGCTCTATCATGCAGGTAAGTTGGTCTGGCGACCACCGTATTATTGATGGCGGCACGATCGCACGTTTCAATAATTTATGGAAAACCTTCCTAGAGGAACCAGCTAAAATGATGATGGCAATGCGCTGATCCTTGTTTTTGCTAGTTTCTACTTGTTGTAAAGGGCCTTTACGGCCCTTTTTTGATTGCCTCAAAAGCTAGGGGGTTCTATTTACATGTATAGCTTAACGAGTAAGCTGGATAGCAAAATGCGACATAAGTTTCAAATAAATAAAATTATCAATTGGGCTAGAAAAACATTCCAGACGTATCCTTACAGAAATCAAAATTACCTCCCCATGGCTTTTGCTTAAGTGTTCACTTTGATGATAGAGAGAAAGCTATGTAGTTTTAGGTGCATCAATTTTTAACTGCTTTATTAAATTTTAATGACGCTTTCGCTGTTACTTATTACTAATTTGAAAAGTTGAACAATCAGCTACTTTTCTTTCCACCCTATTTCAAAAAGTCATTTTACAGCAAAGTTGCTATTTGCTTCTCTATGGCAGGTGCTAGCAACACCACTTCAAAAATATTGCGGCTGTTTGTGTTGCAAATTAGTTATTCTTGTTTTGGTTGCGATTTCCAACTGTGGACATTTTTCAAATATTCATATAATTCAATACATTAAGTAAACCTCGGTTTTTTGTGTTTTTGTTCTGATATCTTTACAAACTATCTTTGTGGATGAGGTTAGACTCAGAATGGCAGCTTTAAATCTGTTTTTAAAAAAGGTAAAAATGATTGGTTAGTTTGGTTAATAGCCATACATAACCACTAAAAATATTATTTAAAATAATAATTAATATCATCAAAGGGAAATTTTAATGTTTGCTAAAAACAAAGTACTTAGCTCTATTCAAATGTCTTTTCTTGCTGCCGCAACACTATCAGGTTCGGTAGTTGCGGAAGAACAAGAAAAGGAAGCTAAAGATTTAGAAAGAATACAAATCACGGGGTCTCGTATTGCACGCTATGAGCTTACTCAACCTTCACCTACCATTACATTAACAGGAGAACAAATTGAGCAAGCAGGTATTCCGGACTTAGCACAAGTGCTATCTGAACTTCCAGCTATCGGTGCAACAGGTACATTGAGAGCAAATACAGGAAGTAGTGAAAATGCAGGTTCAAGTACGATTGATTTACGTCGTTTGGGAACTGACAGAACATTAGTTTTAGTAAATGGTAAACGTCACGTAGCTGGTCAACAAGGTTCAGCGGTTGTTGACCTATCTACTATTCCAACTTCAATGATTAAACGTGTTGAAGTTATTACTGGAGGCGCATCGGCGATTTATGGCTCAGACGCAGTATCCGGTGTAGTAAACATTATTACGAGAGATGATTTTGAAGGTCTAGAGCTAAAAGTAGGTTACAGTGACTCCTTGCACGGGATTGGTAACAGAAATAAAACATTCAGCCTTGTCGGGGGAGTGTCAACTGCAGATGGCAAAGGTAATGCGACCGTATATATCACGAAGGATTCAGTTGATGAAGTGATGGAACGAGATATGCCACATTATTCAGAGAATGGGACTGTCAATAACCCCGCAAATACAGGGGAATATGATGGCATCCCAGATAAGTTATGGGCGCCAAATATCTTGTCTGAGTGGATAAGCCAGACGGCAGTGTTAGACTACGCTAGCACAAACTATACGTTTGATAATGCAGGTAATGGTCAATTAATGCCGGTGCGAGATCTGTCTAACACTGCGGCTTTTGGAAGCTTTCCTGATGGCTGTGAATTATGTTTCTCGACTACTCGATATGAGAACTTTCTTCCAGAACGAGACAAGGTGAGTGTAGGATCATTCTTTAACTACGAGATTAACGATAACGTTAAGTTCTATTCAGATGTTAAGTATGTTCGTTCTGATATAGTTCAGCAAAACCAACCGGCATATCGATTTGGCGATGGTGATACAGTTAACTTACTAGAAAACCCATTTGTTGCTCAAGAAACCATTGATTTCTTCGCTGCGAAAGATATGCAAGTTGTTGGCATAAATAAATTCTTTGATGAAATAGGAAATAGAGAAGCTCGCAATAAACGTGAAACGTTTAGACTTGTATCAGGAGTTAAAGGTGAATTTACGTTGAGTGATACGTTGTTTGATTATGATGTGTATTACTCATATGGTCGAACAGAAAATGATCGTGTTCTTGCAAATGACTTTATCATAGGTAACTGGATTGCTGCGTTGGATGCTGTTATTAACCCAGAGACCGGTAAGGCAGACTGTCGAGCTAATGTGCCATCTATGCAAGGTGAGGGATACACTAGTCCAGCAACGGTAGATGTGAATAATTGTGTGCCTTATAATCCGTTTGGCTATGACCAAGCTTCTGAAGAAGCAAAAGCCTGGATAAGTGCGGATGTGACCCGTCAAGATACAATTAAACAAAGGTATTTTGGTGGTTCAATATCATTCGACAGTGGCGAATGGTTTGAATTACCAGGCGGCGCGCTAGGTATGGCTATTGGCTATGAAAAGCGATGGGAATCATCAGGTTCAGTTACCGATGAATTGACAAAATCCGGTGCCTTAGATCAATCTGCGACTCCTGATACTTTTGGTAAATACGACGTGTCAGAATGGTTCGTGGAAGTTAACTTACCTATATTATCAGATACTTTCTTAGCACATGATTTAAACATTGATGGCGCATTCAGAAGAGCCGACTATTCACATGCGGGTGAAGTCGACGCATGGAAAGCAGGTTTTATGTGGTCACCTGTTGAAGGGTATAGCCTCCGTGGTACCTACAGTGAAGCGGTTCGTGCCCCAAATGTAACAGAGGCGTTTTCTCCCAGAAGTCCTGGCAGGAGACAAGTTTGGGACCCATGCGATGCATCACGACTTTCTAATAACCCAAATAGACCAGCAAACTGCGCAGCCCTTGGAATACCGTCTAATCACATTGGTCAAGATAATGCGAGCAAACGGGTTATACTAGGTGGAAATGAAAACTTAACGCCTGAAGAGTCAACTTCATTTACGCTTGGTTTTGTTACGACCGCCTTTGAAAATTTCTCTTTTAGTATTGATTACTATGATATTGAAATTACGGATGCAATTCAGTCGATTACACCGCAAACCGTAGCAGATAACTGCGTTGACGGTCCAGATCTGGACCCAGTTTATTGTTCTCAAGTTACACGAGATCCAAATAATAATTCAATAACCTTTGTCGAATCTGGCTATCAGAATACGGCTAAGCTTGCGTTGTCTGGTGTAGAAGCTGATTTCAATTATAGTCTAGACTTAGCTGATTTCTCGTTGCCTGGAAATGCTAAGATTAATTTCTTTGTAAACCATGTCTTAGAGTATGATTCATATGAATTCCAAAAGAACCCAAATGTTAGAGATCGCGAAGATGGTGAGATAGGTGATCCGTCATGGCAGGCTACCTTCAGAGCAACATACCGACTGGACGACCTATCTGTCACGTGGAGTAGCCGTTTTATCGATAGATCAGCAATTATTAACTTAAAAGAAACATATAATGCGGAAGGGAAACCCGAAGGTGATACGGAGGAAGATTTACCATACCCTTATGCTCCTAGTATGCTGTACCACGACCTATCCGGACGTTACTTTGCAAGTGATGATTTGACGGTGGAAGTTGGGGTTCGTAATATTTTCGATAAAATCTTACCTGAATATGTAGGTGGTGCAGGAGCTGACTCGGCTATCTATGATCCTTGGGGTCGAAGAGCATTTGTTAATCTGACCTATAATTTCTAATGTTTGAAGTCGGATTAAGATCACTTTACTGTGTAAGGCTGATCAGTTAAGAAACTTCAAACCAGTTGTTCGATTTTTAAAGGGACTTTGAAATCCGATATTAGGTAACTAATATCGGATTTTTTATTTCTTTAAAAGTCAGCTCGCAGCGACTCTTAAGTCACGCAATACACTTTCACATGGCAGGCTCGGTCGATATTTAAATTCAATAATAGAGAAGGCTGTGGATTTTGGGGGGGACAAATTTTTAACACTTTCATCGATAGGGGAGTTAAATGCCTTCACCGATGATGGAAAAGGCATTGAGTAAAACTTACTCTAACCCTTTTTTAGAATACAAAGTGACTTTATCAGAAAGCAGCGTCACTTTAATGTGCTTGTCTTCGCTTCCCCAAATGCAATTGGTGTGTAGCGTTTTTTCTTCACATTTATCAGCAGAGCCAAGAATGTTCTCAACTTCAGCTTTGTCCATGCCTACTTCTAGCTTGTTGTAGTTTTCTAAACTTACTTTAGAACAGCCGACTAGGGTGAGTAGCGCAGCAGCAGTTAGTAATTTTTTCATAGGGTTGCCCGTCTAATGTTTGTATTTTCTTATTTGAAAGATGACCCCAAGTTTGGGGTGATCTAAGTAATGTATGTCGCCGCTATACACGCGTGTATATTGAGACATACGAGCAGTACGAATATCGTTACCGTCTTCGTACTTTAAATCTAAATCTGTGGTCACGTAAAGGTAATGTCTCACGTGAATTTTAATCAAGCCTTCAAGTTGCCAATGCACTTGCTCTTTTGATTCCTGAATACTAAATCGGTTCGATAGTGACGAAAACTGATCGTCATTTTCTATTACGCTATAACTGGATGGTGACGCAAACTGTTTGCCAGCAATAATTTCGATATTAGGCGCACGTTTGTTACTTTGTTCCGGGAATCGCCAACCTGTGTGCAACAGTGGCTTGAGTCCTTTACGTTTTAATTCAGCGACTTTGTTAGAAAAATTAAACTGTGACTCATTCAATAAATAAATTGAGTCCATATGTTCTTGTGGCTCTACTTGCGGTGAAAGAGGCAAAGTGCCGAATTTTTCAACATAGTTTGCATCTGGATCGCAAGAGCTGGAGCGCGCACCCGATGTTAATCCACGAATAAAATCGTGCTCAGCGAACTGCTCACTGCCTTCCAAGCATAGTTTATAGCCGGTGGTATTAAAACCGTCGAGTAATAGTGACTTGATGTTTTTTTGATTGAGCGGCTCAGGTTCAATACTAAAGTCTTCTCGCAAAGAGAAACTAGGCTCTTGCTCAAATGCTATCATTTCTACTTCAAACCAACGGGTGGCATGTGCAGACGTGCTGCTTACCAAAGCCGCTAGGATGGCCAGACTTTTTATTGTTTTCATGCTACAGCCTTTTTCTCAAAGTCATCAATCATCGCATTAACCAGTTTCAATCTCTCTTGGCCATTTTTTTCTTCGATCAGGAACTTCAGTTTATTCGCGCCTTCCATTCTATAGGTTGACGGGCTACTTTGTATCAATCCTATGATGAATGTTGGGTTAACTTTTGTATGACTACTGAACTCAAAGAAGCCACCCTTGGGGTTTGCCTCGACCTTGTTAATGCCCAATTGAGTTGCCTTTAGCTTAACAGACTGCACCGCAAAAAGGTTTTTCGCCGCATCTGGCAACAGCCCAAAGCGGTCGATTAATTCGATTTGCAGCTCATCGAGTTCAGCCAGTGATTTAGTGCTTGCGATGCGTTTATACATGCTAAGGCGAATATTTACATCATGAATGTAATCATCCGGTAGCAGTGCTGGGAACTTAAGGTCAACTTCGCTTTGCTGCTGGAGTAGGTTATCGAGTGTCGGCTCTTTGCCATTTTTTAAGGCTTCAACTGCTTGTTCCAGCATTTCCATATACAGCGTAAAGCCAACGGTTTGAATTTGACCGCTTTGGTCGTCTCCCAGTAACTCACCCGCTCCACGGATCTCTAAATCGTGGGTGGCAAGGGCAAAACCTGCGCCTAAGTCTTCGAGTTGTTCTATAGCCTGTAAGCGCTTGACCGCGTCTTTAGTTAAGGCTTGGCTATTCTTCGTGAGAAGGTATGCGTATGCTTGGTGATGGCTTCGTCCTACACGGCCGCGAAGCTGATGTAACTGTGCCAATCCGAGTTTATCGGCTCTATCCATTATGATGGTATTAGCAGAGGGGATATCGATACCGGTTTCAATAATGGTTGTACACACAAGCACGTTATACTTTTGGTGGTAGAATTCGCCCATTAGGTGCTCAAGTTCTTTTTCACGCATTTGCCCGTGGGCAGTGGTGACGTTGGCTTCTGGCACGAGTGCCGAGATATCAGCGGTGATTTTATCTATCGTCTCGACGTTATTGTGGAGGAAGTAAACCTGTCCACCGCGCTTGATTTCACGCAGAATTGCTTCGCGGATAAGCTCGTCGTTTCGCTCTCGCACAAAGGTCTTTACTGCTAATCGTTTGGCTGGCGGTGTCGCGATAATAGAGAGATCACGCATCCCACTCATTGCCATATTCAGCGTACGTGGGATTGGGGTAGCGGTCAGGGTAAGAATGTCGACATCCGCTCTAAGCTGCTTAATTTTTTCTTTTTGCCTCACACCAAAGCGGTGCTCTTCGTCAACAATCAACAGACCCAAATCGGCGAACTTGATGTTTTCTTGAATAAGCTTATGGGTGCCTATCACAATATCAATTTTGCCTTCTTCAAGTTTTTGTAACGTTTCTTTTTGTTCTTTCGCTGAGTTAAAGCGCGAAAGCACACCGACTTCAACAGGCAGATCGGCAAAGCGGTCTTTAAAGTTCTCGAAGTGTTGTTGGGCAAGGAGCGTAGTTGGCACTAAGACAGCCACTTGTTTGCTATCGTTGACGGCAACAAATGCAGCACGCATGGCCACTTCGGTTTTACCAAAGCCAACATCACCACAAACGAGTCTATCCATTGCTAGGCTTGATTGCATGTCTGCAAGTACGGCTGTGATTGCATTGCGTTGATCGTCTGTTTCTTCAAATGGGAAGCTATCAGAAAAGTCTCGATAGGCGCTCGCATCTAGCTTAAATGCATATCCCGGTTTACTTTGACGCTTTGCGTATATGTCTAGGAGTTCAGCTGCAACATCTCTGACTTTTTCAGCCGCTTTACGTTTTGCTTTTTCCCAGGCGTCATTACCCAGTTTATGAAGTGGTGCAGAAGCTTCTTCACCTCCTGAGTAACGACTGAGCATATGAAGTGAAGAAACAGGCACATAAAGTTTAGCGTCATTGGCATAGATGATAGTCACAAACTCGGTCGCAATACCCGCTGCATCTATGGTTTCTAGCCCTAAATAGCGGCCTACACCATGATCTAAATGAACAATAGGTTGACCTTCTTTTAACTCAGCGAGGTTTCGGATCAGGGCATCTTGCCCTTGTTCGTATTTATGTTTACGGCGGCGCTTTTGGGAGATCTTAACACCTAACAGCTCTTGCTCGGTGATGATAGACAGCGATTTTTTATCCAGTAGTTTCACACTGGTAGCAAGTGGAGTGACGACCACACCAACATCTGAGTCGCTAGAGACAAACTCTGTAATGCGTTTATAAGGCTTAAGCTTTAGACCTGTTGGTTTTAATAAGGTAAGCAGTGACTCTCGTCGGCCCTCTGATTCAACACTGAATAACACCCGAGACTTTTGCTTTTTCTCAGCAGCGATGTAATCGAGGATTTTTTGATATGGATTAGCTTGTTTATGCTCAATGCGGACATCGTCGATTAATTCCGCTGCGACATTGTTATTGCCCGCTTTGGTTCCTAGCATCGCTTGACTAAGCTTTATTCGAGAGAAGCCGTTAAGGCCTTCAAACAAGGTCTCTATAGGCTGATATAGCCTGGCTGGTGAAAGTAGCGGACGAAGTGGGTCAACCCGGCGACTTTCGTAGCGTTTAGATACGTCCTGCCAAAAGGTTTGCGCTGCAGATTCAATGTCGCCAAAAGGCATAAATACAGTATCTTCAGGCAGATAGTCAAACACCGTCGCTAACGAATCAAAAAAGAGCGGTAAATAGTACTCTATACCCGCTGGCCAGTTCCCTTTACTGACTTGCATATAAATACTGTCTTTTTCACTACTTGCGCCGAACGCTTCACGGTAATTAATTCTAAAGCGTTCAATGTCTTCTGCATTGGTTGGGAATTCGTGCGCCGGTAATAAATCGATAGCATCAATCTCATCATTTGAGCGTTGGCTTTCGATATCAAAATGACGAATGGAGTCTAACTCATCATCAAAGAAATCGAGTCTAAAGGGGAGTGGGCTACCCATGGGGTATAAATCAATAATGGAGCCTCGAACAGCAAACTCACCATGCTCCATTACCTGCTGAACATGACGATAACCCGCTTGAGTTAAGGTATCACGCAAGCTTTGTGCGTCTACTGTGTCACCTTTTTTTACCTGAAGGCTCATGCCGTGGATAAAGCTTGGTGGTGCGGTACGTAGCATGAGGGTTGAAACAGGAATGATGAGTACGGATTGCTTTTCCTGTTTGAGTGTATTTAGCGTCGCAAGACGCTGAGAAATAATGTCTTGATGTGGTGAAAAGTGATCATAGGGTAATGTTTCCCAGTCAGGAAACATCATGACAGGCGTATCTTTTAAAAGATACGCCAGTTCATGTTCAAGGCGAAGTGCAGAAGGTGTATCGGGGGTGACCAGTACAACTAAGTTGTCATGTTGTTGGATGTGCTCACTCAAACACAGTGACAAGCTACTGCCAACCAAATTACCCCACGAAATTTTATCCTTGTTTGATTTTACCCAAGGTAAATTGTTCCATTGCACATTCGCCATTGATTACTCCTATTTATTAATCGCGATAAATTTTGCAAAGATCCTGATAGTGATCGATTCGTCTGTCTCTTAAGTACGGCCAGATGCGACGAACAGATTCACTGCGTGCAATATCAACATCAACAACCGAGACTTCCTCAGCTTGTTCAGATGCATGCAATAACATTTCGCCTTGTGGACCGGTAACAAAAGAATTGCCCCAGAATTGAATACCTTCACTTTGACCTGAAGGGTCTGATTCATGGCCAACACGGTTAACGCTAATCACAGGTACTCCGTTCGACACTGCATGTGCACGCTGTGCAATTATCCAAGCATCTCGTTGACGAATTTGCTCTGCTTTGTCATCGCGAGGATCCCAGCCAATTGCCGTTGGGTAAATTAAAAACTCAGCGCCCGCCATTGCCATCAGGCGTGCACCTTCTGGGAACCATTGATCCCAACACACCAGTACGCCTAATTTGCCTACAGAAGTCTGAATCGGAGTAAAGCCCATGTCGCCAGGAGTGAAGTAAAACTTTTCATAAAAACCTGGGTCATCAGGAATATGCATTTTACGGTATTTGCCGGCGATCGTACCATCAGACTCAAGTACAACTGCGGTGTTGTGATAAAGCCCTGTTGCACGCTTTTCAAATAACGACGCAACGATGACAACATTCAGCTCTTTTGCAAGTGCGCCTAGTGAGTCTGTGCTTGGGCCTGGAATGGTTTCCGCTAAGTCGAAGAGATCAGTGTCTTCAGTCTGGCAAAAATACAAGCTGCGGTGCAATTCTTGTAACACGATAAGCTTAGCACCCTGACTTGCCGCTTTTCGGATACCGTCACAGGTTTTCGCAAAGTTGTTTACGAGATCTGTAGAGTTGCTATGTTGAACAATACCAACTTTGATGTTTTTTTCAGTCATGGTACTTACCTTAAAAAACCTTTTGGTAACTGCATCGTAATACAGTGCAGGCTACCGAATTGATGGATGATTGGTAGGCAGTTAACGCCAATTACCGTTCTTTCTGGGTGGGCAAGAGAGACTTTGTCCAGTGCTTCTTGATCTTTGTCGTCGCCATAGATAGGTACTAACACCGTTTTATTCAAGATCAGATAGTTTGCATAGGTTGCAGGTAATCTCTCACCCTCATTATCAAATTTAGCGCTAGGCCAAGGTAAACTAATCAAACGGTATGGATCGCCATTTGGGGTGCGGAATGTGCGTAGCTGCTGTTCCATTTTATTAAGGGCATCATAGTGCTCGTCTGATTTGTCGTCGCACTTTACATATACCAAGGTGTTATCCGGTGCAAAACGCACTAAAGTGTCGATGTGACTATCCGTATCATCACCGGCTAAGTATCCGTGATCTACCCACAGGAATGACTCAGCACCTAACTCTTTTTGCAACAATAGTTCTAATTCGGTTTTACTTAGATGTGGATTGCGATTTGGGTTCAACAGACACTCTGAAGTAGTCAATAGGACATTGGACTCGTTGATCTCAATACCGCCGCCTTCAAGTACCACGTCAACTTTTTCAAAGGTACAGTTTGGGTTGAGGACCTGTTTTGCAAGCTGCTGATTGATCTTATTGTCTAAATCCGCAGCAAACTTGTTACCCCAACCCGTAAAGGTGAAATCTTTAATACATAGATTTCCCGTACTTGTTTGCGTCGTAAGTGGACCGTGGTCACGGGCCCAGGTGTCATCGCAAGGCGTCACAACAAAGTGACACTTGGTTAAGCTAACGTCAGCTGCGCCGAGTAGGTTCTCGATATGCTGTTTTAGCGCTTCATTATGCGCCACGATAACGACTTCTTGAACTTGGGTAATATGTTGGCAAAGTGCAACGTACACAGGTTCAACGTCACTGAGAATGTCGCTCCAATCGGTATCAGAATGCGGCCAAGTAAGCATGATAGCGTCTTGTGGTGCCCATTCTGGGAGTAAAGTAAAACTCATTAAATCATCACCATATAATAATAAGCCTATAGTTTATCATTAACCTCAGGTGTGTCAGTAAGTTTTGTGAAGATAATTGAGCATTTAAAGAAGGCACTTAATGCGTTAAATGCCTTATTGGTCTTTTTGCTGCTTTAGCTTAAGTTGTCTGGTCTGGGCGTGTAAGCTCGCCCGTACGAGCAACTCTTGATCCGCTTCTCTAATAGCGGTAAAGGCGAGGGTGAACTTACCATCTTGCTTGGCAATGACCTCTGAGTAGCAAAAGATAGCACTGGCTTCATTACGCAAAAATATTTTAGTTCGTAACGATTGCCCGACCTCATAATCTGCTTCTAACGTTGCGGTCAGGCCGCCGCCGCCGTAGCTGTCACAAAATAGATGACTGTCGTCAGGCTCTTCAGTTGCGAGAATATGGCTGATAATTAAATCAATCTTACGTGATTGCGCCTGCAAATAAGCTGCTAACTCATTGGCAATATCACCCAGATTACGAAGTGGTCGCAGGGCATTAAGATCTAACTCATTAATTTCGTTCGCGAGCTTAAATAGCGGCGGAATTGCAGCTTCTAATTGATATTCGTTTTCTGGAACCATATTGTCATCAACTGGGTAGAGGTTGATCTGAACCTGTTCAGCTATCTGAAAATACTGTTCAAATGATTCCTGCAAATTCGCTTTCATGTTTTATCTCTTGGCATCGCGCCGCTTTACAACTGTCTCTATAGTAACGGTTTAGTTTACCGATAATCAAACTTTGAATTGCTCAAGTAGTTGTTCTTGGGTTGTTATCTTTTCTACTTGAGACTGCATGGTGGCATCTACGCTCTTAGCTTCGCTATACACCGACTCAGAAATACCACGAATTGATGAGCTACTGCTATTCACGTTATTTACAATGTCATTTTGCTCATTCAGCATATCAGCAATACGAGAGTTCAAATCGACAATATGGCGAATGGCACTACGCATATCTTCAAGCGCGGCTCGAGTTTGCTCTGCCTTTTCAACCGTTTTATCGACATAATGTTGGCTTTGCTTCATTACAGTAACCGCGCTTTCTGAACCTGACTGTAGTTGACTTATCATTCCACGGATTTCAGTTGTGGCTTCTTGTGTTCTTTGTGCAAGCGATCTTACTTCGTCTGCAACGACGGCAAAGCCGCGGCCAGACTCACCGGCCCTTGCGGCTTCAATGGCAGCATTGAGCGCTAGGAGATTGGTTTGCTCAGCGATGCTGTTGATAACCGATAATATTTGCTCAATAGCTGTAGACGAGCTTTCTAACTCCGTAACTACGGTCATTGCCGAACTGATTTGATTAGATAGCTCTTGAATTGTCTCTGTTGTTTCTGCAACGATTTTTTCTCCTTGGCGAGCAACTTGATCGGTGGTTTTAATTGCTTCAGCGGCCTCATGGGCAGATTGAGTTACTTGATGCTCAGTTGCAGACATGTGTGTTGTTGCTTCATCAAGCACTTTGATACTCGCTAATTGCTCTTGAATCGAAAGTTTGGCTTTATTTGCAACCTTAGATGTTTGTTGAGCATCGTTTAAAACTTCATGGCCTAGACCCTGAATATTTGCTATTAGAGACTGTAAGCTACTGGTAAAGGCATTAAAATTTTGCGCCAGTGCTGCAAATTCGGGTTCATGCTCGGTATTTAATCGTACGGTTAAGTCCGCATTACCGCGTGCGATAGCAGCCATGGCGGTGTTGATTTCATCAAGCGGCTTTAATAATAAGCTAATCACAAAAGAAAGTAGCACAGTCGCGAGTGCCACAGAAATAAAGGCAAATATGGCTGCATCTCTTTGCAGTCGTGAAAGTGCAGCAAAAACGGTGTCTTCATTCAGCATCACCCCTAAATACCAATCTAAGCCTTCGACCTCTTTAAACTGTACTAATTTGTCTTCGCCGTTGACTTCAACGTATTGAATATTTTCTGAGATACTTATGTCACCGAGAAATGTACGAGAAGACTTACCATTTAGTTTTACATCAGGGTGTGAGATAGTCGACCCGTCTTTACTCACCATAAAGGCAAAACCTGCGTCTAGCAGGTTAAACGAGTTAATCATTTCGCCGAGTTTTGCCAAACTAACGTCGTAAAAAATCGCGCCGTTGAATTGGCCTTGTTTAAACACTGGTGCACCGATTGATACCACGATTTCGTTACTTACCGCATCAGCGTAAGGTGCTGTGATAATGAGCTTTCGTGCAGTTTTTGCGTCAGTATACCAAGGCCGCTTTCTCGGGTCCCAGTTTGCACCAGGGTTCCAATTTGGATCGCTAGCGACATATTTTCCTGTTTGCTCTTCGCCATAACCTATCAGTAGGAAAGAGGTTGTGAGCTGTGGCTGCGAGAGGATAGGAAAGGCTGCGTCTAAGGTGTCAGTGGAAGCCACGAGATTGGTAGCAAGGGCGGCGAGATCGGTTGCTCCTTTCATCTGCGCAGTGACAGTGTTACCAATTCCTTGAATTATTTCATTCACACTTTGTTCGGCTTGCGCTTTGATTGCTGATTGCACGGAAATGTATTGAATAACAGATAAGATCAGTAATGCTGCAAGCAGCACAAGCGCAGAGACGGATACGACTTTGTGTTTAAACTTCACGGCCACACTCCAATAAGTTTGATACATTAAACTTATGACATTTAATAAGAAAATGCCAAATCTTCTGCGTTGATTTGAGAGTATTTCAAATTATTGCGTTTATATTAATTATTTATTCATGGTGCAATTCCTATTCTTTAATACTTAGAAGAGGAGAAAACATCATGTACAAACCAGTTTTAACAGCAATTGCCTCGGCAATGATACTCGCTGCATGCGGTGGCGGTTCAGGTTCTGACTCAAACGACAACAACACCACGCAACCAACCCAAAAAACCACCGTAAGTGTTGGTGTATCAGATGCCGCTGTGAATAATCTTGCAGAGGTAAACCTTGTTATTCAACGGCTGACACTTAGAGCATCTGGAAAAGAAGATGTCACATTTGATACCTTAGATGCGCAGGGTAATCCAATGAAAATCAATCTGCTTGAATATACGGGTGATGATATCTATTTGGTTGTAAATGACCAAGAGATCGATGCTGGTGATTATGAGTGGATCAGAGCCGATGTTGTAAACGGTAGTGCGGGGTCTAATTTTGATTTAACCTCTAGCGTGCGTTTTTTAGATGGTAGTCAAGCACCATTAGCCGTAACCCGTAAAGGCAACGATGGTGTAGGTGAAATCCAACTCAATAACTTCTCGTTAAATGAAGGTGAGAACCAAATCGTATTGGAGTTTGACTTAAATAAGGCGCTGTTGAAGCGCGGAAATGATGACACCGTTTATCTAAAACCAACAGCCGTCCGTTTGGAAAATCTGTTAACCAGTTTCGAGATTGAGGGCATGGTTAGCGAGTCTGTGAAAAATGCATGTATAGCAGATAATGCGGACCTAGCTCCTCTAGTCGGAGAGTACAAACACGTTGTTTATCTTTATAAAGCGGATGTTGCAGTGCCTGGCGACATCAGTGATGAAGATTCAGCGCCAGTAGCAACCGCAAACTTAGATGCCGAGAGTGAATATGAGATAGCATTTATTGGTTCTGGAGATTACAAAGTAGGGTATTCGTGCCTAGGACATTTGGATGATGCCGAAACGATAGATGCAGATTTTAGTTTATATCAAACAAAAGACGTTACGTTAACGCAAGATACAGAAGTGAATTTCGAGACAAACTAATTTCATTTAGTCTTTTAAGCGAATTAGTATAGCAGCAAAAAAAGGGCTTCAATTGAAGCCCTTTTTACTACTTAAATTCAAAATTAAGCATTTTCTAGTGCAGCGCGCGGGTCAACATATTCCATGTTGAAGCCTTCTGCCACTTCTTTACACGTTACTTGACCTTTCAGAACGTTTAAGCCGTCCATAAAGTGTTTGTCATTTAGTAGCGCTTGTTTGTAGCCTAAGTTTGCAAGCTTGATGATGTACGGAAGCGTTGCATTGTTAAGTGCAAACGTTGAAGTACGAGGTACAGCACCTGGCATGTTAGCTACACAGTAGTGAACTACGTCATCAACAATGTATGTTGGCTCTGCGTGTGTAGTCGCCTTAGAAGTAGCAATACAGCCACCTTGGTCAATTGCAACGTCAACGATAGCAGCACCAGGCTTCATTGCTTTGATGTGTTCTGCAGTTACAAGCTTAGGAGCCGCTGCACCAGGAATTAGTACGCCGCCGATCACAAGATCTGCTTCTAGTACGTGCTTTTCAAGTGCGTCAGCCGTTGAGTAGATAACTTTAGCTTGGCTACCAAACTGTGCATTCAAAGAACGTAATACATCAATGCTACGGTCAAGAATAGTAACGTCTGCGCCTAGACCTACAGCCATTTGCGCTGCGTTACGACCAACCATACCACCACCGATCACAACGACTTTAGCTGGTTCAACACCAGGTACGCCACCTAGCAGCATACCACGGCCTTCACGTGACTTTTCAAGCGCTTGAGCACCAGCTTGAATTGACATACGACCAGCAACTTCTGACATTGGCGCTAGCAGTGGAAGACCACCACGCGCATCAGTTACCGTTTCGTATGCGATACAGATAGCACCGCTCTTGATTAGATCTTCTGTTTGTGGAAGGTCTGGTGCTAGGTGAAGGTAAGTAAATAAGATTTGATCTTCACGTAGCATTGCGCGCTCAACAGCTTGAGGCTCTTTTACTTTAACAATCATATCAGCAGTAGCAAAAACTTCTGCCGCTGTGTCTAAAACTTTAGCACCAACTTGAACATAATCTTCGTCAGTAAAACCAATGCCGATACCAGCATTTGTTTCAACAACGACTTCGTGACCGTGATTGATTAGTTCACGAACGCTCGCAGGAACCATACCAACGCGGTATTCGTGGTTTTTTATCTCTTTAGGTACACCAATAATCATAATATTCGCCTCAAAATAAGAACGGGGTAAAATTTTTGACTATTATATTTACCTATAGCCAGTGTGTCTCACTGTTTTAATATTTCAATGCAGTGATATACTCTGAATTAATGAATCATTCAGGATAAAAAACTACACTATGTATCAACAACTAGACAGAATCGACAGAAAGATTTTAGTCGAACTTCAGAAAGATGGCAGAATTTCGAACGTAGAATTAGCCAAGCGCATAGGATTGAGCGCTACGCCTTGCTTGGAGCGCGTTAAAAAGCTGGAGCGAGAAGGATTTATTCGAGGTTATAAAGCCGTAGTCGATCCTGCTAAGCTTGGACAGGGACTTTTAGTGTTTGTTGAAGTTACAGTGAATAAAAACTCGCCTGATGTGTTCGATAGATTTAATCAAGCAGTAAAGCAGCATGACGAAATTATTGAATGTCACCTTGTGTCCGGTAGTTTCGACTATTTATTAAAGACACGAGTGACCGACATGTCAGAATATCGCGGAGTTTTAGGAGAAATTTTACTTAAACTGCCAAACATCAGTGAAAGTCGCACTTTTGTGGTCATGGAAGAAGTAAAAGGAGAAGAAGGAGAAGTAATAAAACCTTGTGCACCTTGAGGTATTTCTTGGTAAGGTGTAAGTATATACAGCAATACTAACGCAAATCACTAATTTGCTGACGTTTTGGGCGTTTATAGTCCGGAAAAGAAACAGAAAAAAGGTTTAATTACAATGCGCTTAAATGGTGTGCAACGCCTCTTAGAGACAGGTTTGATTGTAAGCACGGCTGCAGCAATATTTATGTTGTGTGCGTTGATAAGTTTCGACCCAGCCGATCCTGCTTGGACTCAATCCGGTGAGTACGTAAAAGTAAACAATATAACGGGTGCTGCCGGAGCTTGGCTGGCAGACATTATGCTACTGAGTTTCGGCTGGTTGGCATTTTTGATCCCAGCTGCGCTGCAGTTTCTTGGTTATCTACTATTTAAAAAGCCGCATAAGCTACTGCAACTCGATTACACCACGCTAGGTTTACGCCTAATTGGCGCGACACTGTTTATTACCTCTGCAAGTGCAATTAGCAGCATCAATTTCGATGATATCTATAATTTCTCATCTGGTGGGGTAGTAGGGGATGTGGTTGCTGGTGCAATGATGCCTGCCTTTAACTTTACCGGTACTTCTATACTATTACTGTGCTTTTTCTTTGCCGGAATGACATTACTTACCGGTGTGTCTTGGGTTGAATTCGTTGATTATTTAGGTGAAAAGGTACTCGCCGGCTTTAGATGGTTACGCGATAGGCTGACAGCAGAGCGCAATATAGAGCAAACGCAGTCAGTTTCACAGAAACCGGAGGGTGCTGGCACCAAAACGGATAGAGTAGAGAGTGAGACACCAATAATAGCTAGCGAGCGAAAAGATGATCTTGAGCAGACTCTCCAGCAACAAACCGATACGGAAATTAATATAGATTTCGATGCTGAAGAAGAACCCAGTGGACTTGGCAAATTAAAAGATAAATTGTTCCGCAAAACGAACACTGAACCTACACCTCAATCCACGTCTGCACCGCACTCTGATCTACAAGAGAAGAAAGAGCCGTCGGTATTTGATGAGCTAGATGATATTCTAGAGCAAGAAATCAACTTTTCAGCGATAGAGGATGAGCCACTGGATACTGTCGCGGCATTAAATGCCTTGGATGAAGCACCAGTGCACGAAACCAAAGTGGTTTCTCCGGCAAGGCCACTTAAGTCTAAAGCACCTGAAAAGGCGGCCAACGGTTATCAGCCTCCACCAAGCGCAAAAGAGCAATTTGAAGCGCTTCTAGAAGCTCAGCCACCTGCAGATCCATTGCCGTCATTAGATCTCTTGGATAGGCCGGACAAGGCTAAGAATCCAATTTCGCAAGAAGAGTTAGATCAGGTCTCGCGGTTAGTTGAAACTAAGCTATTAGACTTTAATGTCCAGGCACAGGTAGTTGGTGTGTATCCAGGCCCTGTCGTTACGCGTTTTGAGTTAGATCTCGCGCCGGGCATCAAAGTTGCTAAGATCACCGGTTTAGCAAAAGACTTAGCGCGTTCATTATCTGCAGTCAGTGTGCGTGTAGTTGAGGTTATCCCAGGCAAGACGTATGTGGGTTTAGAGCTACCTAACAAACACCGTGAAATCGTACGTTTGTCTGAAGTGATAGGCGCCCCTAAGTTTGAACAAAATCCATCTCCTTTGACTATGGTGCTTGGTAAAGATATCGCAGGCCAACCGGTCGTTGCTGATTTAGGCAAAATGCCGCATCTGCTGGTGGCCGGTACCACTGGTTCTGGTAAGTCAGTGGGCGTTAATGTCATGATCTTAAGCTTGTTATATAAGTCGCCGCCAGAAGATGTGCGAATGATCATGATAGATCCGAAAATGCTTGAGCTCTCAGTTTACGAAGGTATCCCACATTTATTATGCGAAGTGGTTACCGATATGAAAGAGGCAGCAAACGCGCTACGCTGGTGTGTGGGGGAAATGGAACGCCGTTATAAGCTGATGTCGGCGCTCGGTGTTCGTAACCTCAAAGGTTACAATCAAAAGATTAAAGACGCTAAAGAAGCGGGTCATCCTATTTTAGATCCACTCTTTAAAGATACAGACGGTATGGTGGATGAACCACAAGAGCTAGATAAATTACCGAGTATCGTGGTTGTTATAGACGAATTTGCCGACATGATGATGATTGTTGGTAAAAAAGTAGAAGAGTTAATTGCACGTATCGCACAAAAGGCGCGTGCGGCAGGCATACATTTAGTGCTGGCAACACAGCGTCCATCAGTAGATGTTATTACCGGTTTGATCAAAGCGAATATACCAACGCGAATGGCGTTCCAAGTATCAAGTAAGATTGATTCACGTACAATCTTAGACCAGCAAGGTGCAGAGAATCTATTGGGTATGGGGGACATGCTCTATTTGCCGCCAGGAACGAGTGTTCCGGTTCGTGTACATGGCGCATTTGTTGACGATCATGAAGTACATGCGGTAGTGAGTGACTGGAAGGCAAGAGGCAAACCAAACTACGTAGAAGAAATTCTATGCGGTGAAGCAACTGAAGATATTTTACTACCAGGCGAAGCACCGGAAGGGGGGGATGAAGAGTCTGATCCACTTTACGATGAAGCGGTTGGGTTTGTTATTGAAACAGGTAAAGTGTCTGTTTCGAGTGTACAACGTAAGTTGAGGGTTGGTTATAACCGTGCCGCTCGATTAGTTGAGCAAATGGAAATGTCTGGAGTGGTAAGTGCTCCTGGTCATAATGGTGCACGAGATGTATTGGTAAAAGGTGGAGCCAATTAATGAAAAAATTTAAGCAAATTGCGTTGCTAACGGTATTATCAAACCTCTTTATTCAGCCTGTGTGGGCTGATGAGGCAGCGATGCAAAGTCTAAAAGGAAGACTGGCTGAATTAACCAGTTTTCAAGGTAAGTTTGAGCAAATCGTTAAAGATCAAGAAGGCAATGAGTTGCAAACCGGCGAAGGGGCGATAACCTTAGCGCAGCCACTAAAAATCCGCTGGCAACAAGAGATGCCGGATGACACTTTATTTGTATCAAGCGGAGCAACAACCTATTACTACGATACGTTTGCTGAGCAAGTGACCATCCTAGATACGACTAAACTTATTGATACTACGCCATTTGTGCTACTTACGACCCAAGAGGACAGTCAATGGTTGAAGTACAACGTAGCTCTTAACGGTCAAGAATATCTGATCACGCCAAAAAACAAAGTAGACTCGCAGGTAGAGCAATTAACACTGCGTTTTGATGATAAAAACGACGGCTTAGCATTATTGAAAGTGAACGATATTTCAGGTCAAGTCTCTACGTTTAGCTTTAAGGAAAGCAAAGTCAATGTACCAGTAAAAGAGAGTTTGTTTGAGTTTACAATTCCACAAGGAGTGGTCGTAGACGACCAAAGAGGCAGTGACTAGTTTAGGGTTTGATTTTACACCAGATGTACGACCGTTGGCCGCAAGAATGCGGCCAACCTCGTTAGAGCATTATGTCGGGCAGAGTCATATTTTGTCCAAAGGCTCTGTACTTTATCGTGCGATTGAATCTGGACGCTGTCATAGCCTGATCCTTTGGGGGCCACCCGGAGTGGGTAAAACCACCCTTGCTGAGATCATTGCCAACTATGCGGATGCAGAGCTTATCAAACTTTCTGCCGTTAGCGCGGGAATTAAAGAGGTTCGTGAAGCGGTCGTCGATGCTAAAAACCGATTAGCTCAATTTGGTAGACGTACGCTGTTATTTGTTGATGAAGTACATCGCTTTAACAAATCCCAGCAAGACGGATTTTTACCTCACATTGAAGATGGCACCTTTATTTTTATTGGCGCGACCACTGAAAACCCTTCTTTTGCACTGAATAACGCGATCTTGTCTCGCGCGCGTGTCTATACCTTACAATCGCTTGTAGAGGATGAATTAGGTCAAGTACTCAAAGATGCGTTGTCCCGCGATGAACAGCTGTCGAAATTAGCTATCACCATTGATGACAGCGCGCTTGAACTCATCGCCAAAGCAGCTTCGGGAGATGCAAGAAAGGCGCTTAATCTACTAGAGCAGGCGGTTGACTTAAGTTTTGAGCCAAACTCAAACACTCATTTGGTGAATGAACTTGTACTAAAACAAGTGTTGCCCAGCCAATTATCAAGTTATGACAATAAGGGCGACCTATATTATGACCTAATCTCAGCGTTTCATAAGTCAGTTCGTGGCAGCGCACCAGATGCGGCACTTTATTGGTATTGCAAAATATTAGCAGGCGGAGGCGATCCGCTCTATGTTGCAAGGCGATTGCTGGCGATCGCCACTGAAGATATCGGCAACGCAGACCCAAGAGCGATGCAAGTTGCGTTAAATGCTTGGGATATATTTCATAGGGTAGGGCCAAGCGAAGGAGAGCGTGCGATAGCACAGGCAACGCTTTATCTCGCGAGTGCGCCAAAAAGTAATGCGGTCTACATGGCGTTCAATCAAGCTAAACGTGATGCTGCAAGTGATCCGAATTACCCCGTACCTGAACATCTCAGAAATGCACCGACAAAACTAATGAAAGAGCTGGGTTTTGGCGAAGAATACCGTTATGCGCATAATGAACCAGGCGCCTTTGCTGCTGGAGAAAATTACTTCCCAGAAGCCATTCAAGAGCGACAATATTATCAACCCACAGACAGGGGACTTGAGAAACAAATCGCTGACAAGCTCAACTATCTACGGACGCAAAATGCACAAAGTAGCACCAAGAGGTACAAGTAGCGATGCTAATAAATTATCTTACAATTGCGCTAGGTGGAGCGTTTGGTGCAATGTTACGCTTTTTTATCAGCGATATGTCGATAAAACTCTTAGGTAAGGGATTCCCTTTTGGGACGTTGATCGTTAATATTCTTGGTTCATTATTGATGGGTGTGCTTTACGGTTTAATTGAAAAAGAAGTTATTTCGGTTTCACCATCTAAAACGTTGATAGGTATTGGCTTTTTAGGTGCGCTGACTACTTTTTCTACATTCTCAATGGATTCCTTGTTGTTACTTCAACAAGGGCAATATGTGAAAATGGCGTTTAACGTCACATTAAACGTGGTGGCGTGTATCTTTATGGCCTGGGTTGGTCTCTGCCTCATCATGCAAAAAGGTTAAAAAAACAATGTTAGATTCTAAATACTTTCGTCAAGACATCGAGGAAGCTGCTGCGCGTCTGAAAAAGCGTGGTTTTGAACTCGATGTTGCTAAGATCACCGAATTAGAAGAAAAGCGCAAAGCGCTACAAACCAAAACTCAGGAATTACAGAGTGAGCGTAACAGTTCCTCCAAAGCGATTGGTCAAGCTAAAGCGAAAGGGGAAGACGTTCAACCTTTACTAGATGCTGTTGCAAACTTGGGCGACCAATTAAGTGCAGCGAAAGAAGAGCAGGATAAAATTCTTGCTGAACTTAATGACTACGCAATGTCGTTGCCAAACCTCCCTGCTGAAGAGGTACCTGCAGGTGCCGATGAGTCAGAGAATGTTGAAGTAAGCACTTGGGGTGAGCCAAAGCAGTTTGATTTTGAAGTTAAAGATCATGTTGACCTTGGTGAAGCGCTTGATAAGGGTCTCGATTTCGAAACTGGTGTTAAGCTAAGTGGTTCTCGCTTTACAGTGATGCGCGGTGGCGTAGCACGTATGCATAGAGCACTTGTACAACTGATGCTGAATACGCACACTGAGCAAAATGGTTATACCGAAATGTATGTACCATATCTTGTGAATAAAGCGAGCTTGTTTGGCACGGGTCAGCTTCCTAAGTTTGCAGAAGATTTGTTCCATACAGAAGCGTTATCTGAAGACCAAGATGGCTTTAGCCTAATTCCGACGGCAGAAGTACCGTTAACTAACTGCGCTCGTGATGTTATTTACGACGAAAAAGAGCTGCCGATTAAGATGACGGCGCACACGCCTTGTTTTAGAAGCGAAGCAGGTAGTTATGGGCGTGATACGCGCGGACTTATTCGTCAACACCAGTTTGATAAGGTTGAACTTGTCCAGCTTGTAAAACCTGAAGATTCTATGGCAGCGCTTGAAGAGTTAACAGGCCATGCTGAGCAAATTTTACAAGCACTTGGCTTACCTTACAGAAAAGTGGTGCTTTGTACAGGAGACATGGGTTTCGGTGCGACGAAAACGTACGATTTGGAAGTTTGGTTACCAGCGCAAAATACCTACAGAGAAATCTCTTCTTGTTCAAACATGTGGGATTTCCAAGCGCGCCGTATGCAAGCGCGTTTCCGCCGTAGTGGTGAGAAGAAGCCAGAACTACTTCATACTCTTAATGGTTCGGGTTTAGCGGTGGGTCGTACTCTAGTTGCGATTTTAGAAAACTACCAGCAGGCAGATGGATCAATTATTGTGCCTGATGCACTAAAACCATATATGGGTGGTG
The DNA here is from genome assembly GCF_001709235.1 of Pseudoalteromonas sp. BMB. NCBI lineage: Bacteria > Pseudomonadati > Pseudomonadota > Gammaproteobacteria > Alteromonadales > Pseudoalteromonadaceae > Pseudoalteromonas > Pseudoalteromonas sp. BMB. The sequence goes on along the minus strand of NZ_MBQA01000159.1, from coordinate 51,972 downwards.
TAGAGGTTATTAAAGCAAGCTAAGACAGTACTGCTTAATTGAGCTTTGCTCGATTTAAAAACTCAAGTTATTGAAAAGAGGTTGGATTCGTCCAGCCTCTTTTTATTACTATATTATGAATGTTTTTTTACAGAGAAATATAGAAAAACAAGATCATCAACCAATAATTTACGTCTTGAATATCTAGGTATCTATATAAAATTAAAATAATTATGCTTTTTGTGCTCAGCTGTACAAGAATTACATTTCTGATCATTGCATGACTCGCTGAGATGTGATTTATTGAAGGTATGGGTTTGGCCAAATCTCATCGGTAAGTAGCACATCTGTATGAAATACGATGTCGCTCGTGTTTAACTTTTCTCAATAAAATCTTTAATTTAAATTGTTAGTACGAATTGTCATTATATCGCAAGTCACTATCTTCGTTTTGAATGACGTTCGCTTAAGTTTGAACTACACAGTATTAGAAACGCTAATGCTGATCGAGAAAAAGGTGAGGATATTACCTATGAAGAGACAGAAAAGAGACCGTTTAGAAAGAGCACATTCACAAGGATTTAAGGCAGGATTAGCCGGTCGGTCGAAAGAAAATTGTCCCTATCAACAAGTAGAACACAGATCAGAATGGTTAGGCGGATGGCGAGAAGCGATGGATAATCGCAACATCTTTAAAACCTGATACCGAATTTTAGGAGAGCAAAGCCCCAGATGGGGCTTTGTGTGTTTTTAAAGCTATAAAACGATAACAGCGAAAAAGTTAAAATGCGCTGGTATCTTGGAAAAGACCTACTTTCAAATCTTTTGCTTCATAGATCACGCGACCATCAACTTCGACGATGCCATCTGCTAGACCCATAAATAGCTTACGTTTGATAACGCGCTTCATTTCAATGCGATAAGTCACTTTTTTAGCAGTCGGTAAGATTTGACCCGTAAACTTCACTTCGCCCACACCGAGTGCACGACCAAGACCAGGGCCACCAGACCAACCAAGGAAGAAGCCTACCAATTGCCACATCGCATCCAAACCTAAACAACCAGGCATTACTGGATCACCTTTAAAGTGGCAGTCGAAGAACCACAGATCAGGGTTGATGTCGAGTTCAGCAATAATTTGACCTTTACCATGCTCACCACCGTCATCATTAATTTGAACGATGCGATCCATCATTAGCATGTTGTCGCTAGGTAGGCGGCAGTTGCCTTCACCAAACATTTCTCCGCGACCACATAAAATAAGTTCTTCTTTTGTATAGCTGTTCTTCGGTTCCATAAATCTTCTTCTTAACTTGCAAATTGACGCTACTTTAGCGTACAGATGTACGCTAAACAACTCCGAACAGTTAAAAAGCGTACGGAGACTTGTAAATTTTGCGCTAAAGATATGTCTATTTGATTAAATTTCAAAAAATTGAAGAGATTAAATGCAAATCAGTTCTAATTAGGGGCGATTTATAATGTGAAAATCATTATAATCGGGGATGATTTTTTAGCAGGCTATTTTGGGTGATCTATGATCCTTTTTGTTGACTCTTTGACCGTAATTGATTTTTCGTACCTTTGCCCACGTCGTGGTGCGGTAGGTGAAAGTTGGATCACCGATATTGTGTTGCATGGTGAGCTAAACGAAGAGTCTATGGTGTTAGACTTTGCAAAAGTTAAAAAGCAAATCAAACGTATTATCGACGAAAAGCTCGACCACAAATTAGCGGTACCCAGCGCGCTTGCGTGTAATGCAAAACACAGTGAAGGCCGATTTGAATTTGATATGCAATTTGATGGAAATCACTTAGCCATGAATGCACCGGAAGAGGCGGTGTGTGTAGTGGAAGGGGATGAAATCAATGAAGTCAATGCCATTGCTTACCTTAAGTCTGTTATTATGCCGCATATGCCTGAAAACGTGAAAGATTTAGATATAACACTGCGTCCAGAGGCCGCAACAGGCTTCTATTATCACTACAGCCATGGCTTAAAGAAACACGATGGCAACTGTCAGCGTATTATTCATGGTCACCGTTCATTGATTGGTGTGAAGCTAAATGATATCAGCATGCCTAGATTACAAAAACAATGGGCGGATAAATGGCAAGATATTTATCTTGGCAGCGAAGAAGACTTGATTGATCCTAGTTTGCTTCAGTATGTAACCGCTCAAGATAAAGATTATGCGTTCGCGTATACTTCGTCGCAGGGATATTTTGAGTTGGCGATCAGCAAATCACGTTGCGATATATTACCTTGCGATACAACTGTTGAATGTATTGCGGACTATCTTGCAGGCCAAATAAAGCTAGAAAATCCACATGATAAGGTTGAAGTAAGAGCATACGAAGGGGTTGGAAAAGGAGCGATTGCGTATGCTTAAACGTGCAATTGTCATATTGCTTGCGAGCACCACATTATTTGCTGAGGCGCTTGAATTAAAAGGTAACCTGACACAAGGTGGCTTGGTCGTCGGTAAGCTTGAAAATGCAACTGAGATAAAGCTAAACGAAATAGAATTAAAGCGCTCTAAAGATGGCTATTTCGTGTTTGGTTTTGGCCGTGATGCTGAACTTAACCACATCTTGAGTTGGCAGTCTGATGATGGTCAAAAGCATCGCCAAGCGATAGTGATCACGAAAAGAGATTATGATATAGACAAGATCACGGGGGTGGCGAAAAAGTATGTTTCGCCACCAGAGTCGGTGCTAAAGCGCATACGTGAAGAAGCACAAGCCGTGTCAAAAGCAAGACAAGGCAATTCGGATTTATTATTCTTTAAAGACCCCGTTTTCAGACCTGCGAAGGGCCGTATTTCAGGTGTTTATGGTAGCCAAAGATATTTTAATGGTGAGCCAAAACGACCACATTTTGGATTAGATATCGCAAACAAAACGGGTGAACCGGTCTTAGCGCCGGTATCGGGTAAAGTGGTGTTTGCAAATCCAGATCTTTATTACAGTGGCGGCACTTTGATTATCGATCACGGTCACGGTATTACCTCTACGTATATCCACCTTAGTAAACTGGATGTTAAGGTTGGCGATACGGTAAAAACAGGCGATAAAATCGCTGAAATTGGCGCGACGGGCAGGGTAACTGGCCCGCATTTAGATTGGCGCTTTAATTGGTTCGGGGAACGACTCGATCCAGCTCTACTTATGAAAGATACACTAGCGGATAAAGCAGTACAAAAATGACAGACGAACAAAGACAAGCCATTGTTGAGCAACGTATTAAAAGCTCAATCACACACGTAACAAAAACCGTATTCCCGGGCCGTACAAACCACCATAACACTTTATTTGGTGGTGACGCACTGGCTTGGATGGACGAAGTTGCCTTTATTGCTGCAACGCGTTTTTGTCGCAAACCTTTGGTAACGATTTCGTCAGACCGAGTCGATTTCAAAGAAGCAATTCCTGCTGGTACTTTTGCTGAATTGGTATCGAAAGTAGTGCATGTTGGTAATACCAGCTTAAAGGTTGATGTTGAAATCTATCTTGAAAGAATGCACAAAGATGATAAACACTTAGCAATTACAGGTAGTTTTACCTTTGTTGCCGTCGATGACAATCATAGGCCAACTCCTGTGGTTTGTGACAAAATGCTAAACGGCTTTGATAGCTAGTTTGTCGCTAAGATTTTATTTTTAAAATCTCTAAGGCAAATATAGGGCTTAGCCCTATATTTAATAGATAAAAAAGAACACATCATACAGATATTTTAAAATTGCTACTCGTCAAGAACCGTTAAAACTCATTTACGATAATTAATCGAGCCATTATTTGTTATTTCTAAGTTGAATCTCTTTCGTTCAGAGGACAAATGAGTCATTTTTTACTCATAATTTTTTGACAGTCAAAAAGCCAAAGACCATACTTTTTACCAATATAGTGAAATAGGAGTGGTGCTCATGGCAATTCCAGTAACCGTTGCAGACGATTCTATGATGTCGAGAAAGGCTGTGCTTAGGGCAATACCTGAAGACTGGGATGTCGAGGTCAGTGAGGCAAAAAATGGCAAAGAAGCATTGGTGATGGTTGAGCAGGGCAAAGCTGAGGTGTTATTTTTGGATCTAACTATGCCAGAAATGGATGGTTTTGAAGTTCTTACGCATCTACACGAACACCACGCAAAAACCGTGGTAATCGTTATTTCCGCCGATATTCAGCCCGAGGCGAAGAAGTTGGTGGATAAACTCGGCGCATTTCGCTTTTTGCAAAAGCCACTACAAAAAGAAGAGTTACATAACACGCTACAAGAGCTAGGTTTATTATGAACATGCCACTCAGTGAAGAGCAAAGGGATGGCTTGCAAGAGCTAATGAATATATCCATGGGCCAGGCAGCGAACTCTTTAGCTCGATTAATTGAAACGAAAATTAGCTTATCTATCCCTGAAATTACTTCGGTAAGCCCAAATCAACTCAATGAGATCTGTAATACCGCACATGTTTACAGAACGAGGCAGTCATTTTTAGGGGAAATTAAAGGTGAAGTCATTAATCTATTGTCACCGCAAGGCTTACAAGAAATAGCCGAGCTTATGGACTACGATAGTCCACTCGATGACTCTGATCTCAATGAAGTCTTATTAGATTTGTCTAACATTTTGGCTGGTGCATGTTTAAACGGCTTCTCTAGTCAGCTAGAGCTTAAAACCTCATTGACTATGCCGACTATTTATAAACATCAACTATCCGACGACATTGCTGAGTGGAAAACCACATTAGTAATGAAAATTGCATTTATAATCGAGTCTATTGCTTTTGATTCGAGAGTGATTATTTGTTTAGATGAAAACTCCATTAAAACAGTGATCCAAAAACTTAATGCCATGCTTGGAATAGAGGACTGACTGTGTTTAGCGAATTGCAACGTTACATTCCGGTTGGAATTTGTGTCCTAGACCAAGCACATACGGTGGTTTTTGCGAATGATTTTTTGAAAAACCGGCTACCGGATAACACTCCCAAAAATATTGAGGGCATGTCCATCGATGAGGTATTTCCTGAAGCTGCAAAAATCATTAAGCGGAAATTGAAGAGTGTTTTTGCTTTAAAAGCAGCAAGTTTTAGCTACTGGGAGCATCGCCCTCACGTGTTTGAACTTAGCAGCAGCCGTCCAGTTACTGGCGATGAAACTTCAATGTATCAGAACATTCAATATGTGCCAATTTTTGAGCATTCTGAAGAAGTGAAAAAGGTATGCGTGATCATACAAGATGTGACGGAGCTTGCGAGCTATTATCAAGAGCAAAAACGTCTAACCGAAGCATTAGAGATAGAAAAGCAGGAGCTAAAAACACTCAACCTTAAGTTGGAAGCTGCACAAAACCAATTACTACAGTCTGAGAAAATGGCTGCAATTGGCCAACTTGCTGCTGGCGTGGCGCATGAAATCAACAATCCAATTGGTTTTGTGAATTCCAATATTCAAAGTTTAGAAGGCCAGGCTAGCGGACTGTTTGCGATGCTCGACTTTTATGAATCGAATTTTAGCAGACTTGCTGACAGTGATTTAGCACAGCAGGAGCAGCAGCTCCAAAATCAGCATAGTATCGACTTTTTAAAGGAGGACGTGCCTGAATTACTGCAAGAGTGCTTAGAAGGGCTGGACCGAGTCTCCAAGATAGTCGAGAGTTTAAAATCCTTTTCTCATGTTGATAACCAGGAGTGGCAAGAGGCAGATCTTATTAAGGGGATTGAAAGTACGCTGAAAATAGCCAACAACTCAATTAAGTACCATGCGGTTATCAACAAAACTTACTCCCTCGATGATGAAGTGTTGCTATATTGTCAGCCGATGCAGATTAATCAGGTATTTTTAAACTTAATCATCAATGCTGCACAGTCGATAGAGTCAAGCGGTGCGGTAACTATCTCTATCGAAGATAAACAAAACGAGGTGATTATTGCCATCCAAGACACTGGCAAAGGGATCCCAGCTGAGGACATCAATAAAATTTTTAATCCATTTTTTACCACCAAACCTGTTGGTCAAGGTACTGGCCTTGGGCTGTCTCTATCATATAGCATCGTCGCCAAGCACAAGGGTCGCATTCAAGTTGACTCACAAGTCGGTGTAGGCACAACGTTTACGGTATCCTTTCCTAAGCTCAGCGAAGCAGATTTCTCCGACGAATTTACGGATAAGTAATCAATCAAACCCAGTTCATAATAACATTAGCCTTCATTAGGTTAGCGTTTCTTTGCAATTCATGTACTTCCTTATTGTTTTCGTTCTTAATCAGTTGGCTTTAGCTTTCTGCCACAGATTTCGTTGTCAAAAGAACCACTATAAATCCGTCACTGCGGTAATACTCAATACTACGAAATTGTTTATAACCATCTGTTTTTAAACTTATTTTTACCACAAAGAAATAGTTAAAATAAATTATTGCTCAAATTTTGACAGATAAGAAATATGAGACTAAAGTAACATATAAGACAAATGAGACGGGGCGAAAAATGCAAGCGATCACAGAAACCACACAGTCATTGCAATATCTCACTTTTCAGTCAAGACAGGATTGCTATGCAATTGAGATCCTTTCAATAAAGGAGATCATTGAATTGGGCTCCGTGACAAAAGTCCCCTTGATGCCTGAGTTTATTAAAGGAGTGATTAATTTAAGAGGCTCAGTCGTACCCGTTATCGATCTGTCAGCTCGGCTTTGTGGAGAAGTAATAGAAGTTGGAAGACGAACCTGCATTATCATTTGTGAATTCAGTATTTCTGACAACCTCATTGAGATGGGTGTCATTGTTGACGGCGTTAATGAAGTCATTGAAGTTGACGCAAAAGATCTAACCAACTCACCTCAGTTTGGCGCGCAAATCAGAGCCGACTTCATCGCTTCCATGGTAAGACGCGGAGATGAGCTACTCATCGCGCTAGACCTTGAAAAAGTTCTCTCAGTTGAAGAGATGGCTGAGCTGATAGAGTTAAGCGAGCGTGGTAGTCATCTTGGGGAGTCAGCATAATGCAGATACTTCCAATTAATGAGCTAAAGGCAATCTACAAGTACTACATTAGCGCTGCGGTGTTGCTAAGCCTAGTATTGTCTCTAACGCTATTACTCAGTGTTCGCGTTGATATCTTATCGTTATCTTCTGTGCTCATCACCAGTGCACTCTTAGCGGTAACGTTAAGGCAGCGTCATTTAACCGCAAAAGTCATTCTTGATTGTGAGGCATTTGCTAGTTATTCGAATGATATGCAAGAGCATTGCGAGGTAGAGCAGCACAATACAGAATCTGTTGCCGCGATTTTAGAAACTGTTATTAACCAGGTCTACAGTATTAAAACCTTGGGTAATGACTCGGTTTCAGGGCTCACCTTGCAGTTTTCGGAGCTAAGACAGGCACTAAATAACACGATCGAATCGGCACGAGGTTCTGTAGAAAATTTTGGTGATGATGAACACTGTTTTGCCAAACACAGTCAAGAAGAACTCAATGAAGTCCTGCACAGTTTGCGTGTGGCTCTTGGTTCAAAACTCGAGGTCGTCAATTCCAATCAAGCTGTAAGCCATGCCGCCAAGGAATTAACTGAGCAAACCAAATCCATTCAAAAAATATCAAAAGAGATCACGTTATTGTCACTCAACGCATCAATTGAAGCTGCAAGAGCGGGGGAAGCCGGTCGGGGGTTTGCCGTGGTAGCGGAAAGGGTGCGTGAGCTTTCGGATATTACCTCAGAAGCTGCAGAGCTTATTATTGAAAAGATGAACGGCTTAACCAATGCCGTTGCTGACAATACTGAAAAGCTCACCGAATCACAGGCACAAGACGTTACGCTTATGGATGACGCTGAATTACATATCCGAAAAGTACTCAATGAGATGACGACGGTCGCTAATGAGCTGACGCAATCGGTACATGGTTTAGATGATACCGCAAGCAAGATAAAAGCGAACGTCGACGACGCGATAACTGATTTTCAATTTCAAGATAGAGTGAGCCAAAAGCTAGAACACATTTGCAAAGGGCTTACTTCATTAGTCTCGCTATACAGGACAGAAGGTGAGCTAGGCGAGGAAGGGTTGGCTGCATTACAGCAAGAAATGTTCAACTCTTACACCATGAAAGAAGAAAGGGAATGTCATGTTTCAACCACTGAAAATACGTCTCAACAAGACCATGTTGAAGATGAAGTAACATTTTTCTAGGAGGTCTTATGACTAAGAAAATTATGATAGTAGATGATTCGGCTTCAATTCGTCAGGTGGCAAAAATGACACTACTCGCTGAAGGTTATGAAGTCATTGATGCCTGTGATGGTCTTGACGCAATCAACAAGCTAGATGAAGGCAAAATCAACCTAATCATTAGTGACTTGAATATGCCAAACATGGATGGGCTGAGCTTGTTGAAGAAGGTGAAAGAAATGGGCCAATATCGCTTTACGCCTTTTTTGATGCTAACCACAGAATCGGGCTCGGATTTCGTGAGTCAAGGTAAGCAAGCGGGAGCAAAGGCTTGGATGATAAAGCCGTTTAAACCCGAAAAGCTGATTAATACCGTTTCACGTATTTTGGCTTAGGAGCATAAATATGAGCAACTTAACCATTGTGCTGCCAGAAGTATTGACCATTTATGAAGTGAGCAAAGTGGCAGCAAAATGGCAGCTCATGTTAAGCGATGACACAACTGCGGTAGCGATTGACCTTAGCGAGCTGTTGGAGGTGGACGCTGCAGGCTTTCAATTAGTTGTAGCACTCGCACAGTGTTGTACGGAAAAGCCGTTATCTGTGATAGGGGTTGATGAGCATCACTCACCTTGTGCCTTATGGCTACTCAATACCTTAGTTGCATCAAACTGCGCGCAAAGGAGGTAAGATGGTTGATTTATCCGAAATTCAAGCGGTCTTTATTGAAGAAGCCAAGGAGTTGGTACTTCAATTTGAAGAAAGTCTCTTGGCAATGGAGTCTATACTGCCAAATAGTGACGACGAGATCATAAACGAGGCGTTTCGTGCTGCACATACCATAAAAGGCTCAGCCGGTGTTGTTGGCTATGACCATATTGTCGATTTTACGCATTTTGTTGAAGCAACAATGGAGCTTCTTCGTGATCACGCGCTAAATCCTTGCGAAAAACTGATTTCGACTTTGCTCGAATGTAATGACCATATAAATGCGTTAATTAAGTGCTTAGAGTCAAACGAAGATTTTCCTCAGGCGTTGACCGATGCTGAAACTGGGCTGCTAGAAAGTTTAAAGTCATATAGTGGTTTGCAAGACCAAGTCTCAAGTGAGCAAACCGTTGTCGAAAATCAAGAAGCAACGCAGAGCTTTCGAGTCTCAGCGCAGTTTTATAAGGCCTGCATGGTGGATGGTTTTGATCCGCTTTCGATTATTCGCTACATCGAAAGTAAAGGTAGTACGGTAGAAGTAGATTGGCTAATTGATGAGGTACCTGCGCTTAACGCGGTCACACCAGATGAACTAGAGTTATGCCATTTTAGAATGCAGCTAGAGATACATCACTCTACGCGAGAAGATATTGATGAAGCATTTGAATTTATTGCTGCAGAATCAAATATTGAGATAGCCCCAATTGAAGATGATAAGCCAACGCCAACACTTGTCAAAACTGATAAACAGCCCACCAAAAATAACAAAGTCAAACCAAAGAATCCCGAGCGGATGATGAAAATACCGGCGCAGAAGCTAGATGAATTAGTCAATGAACTTGGCGAGCTGGTTATCGTGTCTGCGGCACTTGAAGATCACACTAAAACAATACGTGACTCGGCCCTTACTGAAATTGTTGAGCATATTCAACAACTCGTTAGTGATGTGCAAAGCAGTACACTGCAACTCAGAATGGTACAGATAGGCGAAACGTTTAATCGTTTTAGCCGTGTGGTGCGCGACACCTCAAAGGAGTTAGAAAAACAAGTTTCTTTAGAAATTATGGGGGCTGAAACCGAACTTGATAAATCAATGGTTGAAAAGATAGTCGACCCTCTTACGCACCTAGTTCGCAATGCCATTGATCATGGTATGGAGTCACCAGCACAAAGAGCCGACAGTGGAAAACCTGAATACGGTACTTTATCACTCAAAGCCTTTCATGATTCGGGCAGTATTGTAATAGAGATCAGTGACGATGGACGCGGGCTAGACAAAGAAAAAATTAAAGAAAAAGCAATTCAGCGTAATCTGATCTCACCTGATACTGAGCTTACCGACAAAGAAATTGCTAACTTAATCTTCGAACCAGGCTTTTCCACAGCCGAAAAAGTATCAAATATCTCGGGACGCGGCGTTGGCATGGATGTGGTGAGAAAAAACATTGAAGCGGTACGTGGAACGGTGAGTGTTGAATCTGTCGAGCACCAAGGTACGTGTTTCCAACTCAGGTTGCCGTTAACCATGGCCATTATCGATGGTTTTATGGTGAGTGTTGCTGATGCTAAGTTCGTCATTCCACTCGATATGGTTACAGAGTGTATTGAACTTCCGCTTGGCAATGGGGCAACTCGTCAAACCGATTACATTAATCTGCGCGGTACAGTGCTGCCATTTATTCATTTGAGTCGTATTTTTGACTTACCCACGAACCCTAAGATCAGACCAAGTATTGTCGTTGTGAAGTACGGTCAGTTGCGAGCAGGCATCGTCGTCGATCAGCTGTTAGGTGAGTTTCAAACGGTCATCAAACCACTCGGTGCGTTATTTGAAAAGATGTCGGGGATCAGTGGCTCAAGTATTTTAGGGTCAGGAGACATTGCGCTCATTCTTGATGTACCAAAGCTTATTCATGATTTTGCTCATGAACCTGAATCTAGAAAATTAGCTAACTCTTAATAAGGGGATACATAATGGGAATTTTACCAGCAATCTTTGACAAACAAGTTAATCAACTGTCGAAGGCAGTCGTAAACGCGATTGAACACTCAGATCTTACCCAAGTAAACCCCGCTTTATATGAAGGGGAAGCCAAAACACTCGCGACCAATGTATTAAGTTTGCTTAAAGGCAATGCAGAATTAGAGGCTATCGAGACTACAGGCACATTTGCTGCACTGTTAGATGGTGCAGGTCGGATTGTTCATCAAAGCAATCAATTTTCCCAGCTTATTGCAAATAACGCACAAAGTGATGGTGGATATATTACTGATATGCTGTCGTTGCACAATAACTTTTCCGAGCTGATAGATAAGACCACCAAAGTTAATATGCCAAGCGGATCTTATCAATTAGAAATCATGAAATTAGCACAGCCCATTGCCAACTGTAGTTTCGTGGCTAAATTAATCAGCCAATCGAGTTTGAGCGCTGGAAGTAATAGCGATTTTTATAAACAAGCCATGGATTACAGTACCGCTTGTATTATGCTAGCCAATGAAAATTACGATATTGTTTATATAAATCGCGCCATGCGAGACATGTTACTCAAGTTAGAAACTGCGATCCAAAGCACGTTACCTACCTTTTGCGTTGACAAACTAGTGGGAGGAAGTATCGACCAATTCCACCGTAATCCAAGCCACCAGCGCACTATGTTAGCGAGTTTAAATTCTACGCACGTTGCAAGACTCGGGTTTGGTGAGCACAGCTTGGAGCTCATGATCACCCCTGTATTTGATGAAAACAATAAGCGTATTTCTACTACGGTTGAGTGGAAAGACGTAACTGATGAAAAGCGTAAAGAGCGCTTGTTAGAAGAAGAGTTTGGTGTTGCCTTCCAAGCGGTAGCTTGTGGGGAGTTTGACAGACGCATTGAAGCCAGTGAGTTAGAGGGATCGATAGGCAGAATTGCAGAGGCATATAATAAGTCGATGGAAGTGCTGGAATCGGTACTTGAGGACAATTTTGCCGTGCTCAACGCAGTGAGTGAAGGTAACTTATCATTAAAGCCCAAAGTACAAGCACAAGGGCTTTTAGGTGAGCTGGCGCAACGTACAGCCAATCTCACCGATGTGTTAGATACCTTAGCGACCGATATCGTCGAGTTGGTTTCACAAGCGGTCAAAGGAAACATCCAAAATCGCGCAGACACCTCAAACTATACCGGCGCATTTAAAACCATGACTGATGGTCTTAACGAGGTATTGGAAGCGACTGAAAAACCGATTCAAGAAATTGCTAACGTCATGGAGGGGTTAAAAGAAGGTCGCCTTGATGTTGAGATTGCAGGAAGCTATTCAGGTGTCTATGACGAGTTGAAGCAAAGCGTCAATAGTACAATCTCCAGTTTAAGTCGCATTATTTGTGATGTTCGTTCTAACTCTGAATCGCTAGCGCAGGCATCTACCGAAGTCTCTTCTACAGCACAGTCATTGGCACAGAGTGCAAGCGAACAAGCCTCGTCAGTTGAAGAGACATCAGCCTCGGTTGAACAAATGACGGCATCCATTGCCCAAAATGCAGAAAACTCCAAAATCACTGACGGTATGGCATCAAAAGCTGCGGGTGAAGCACAAGAAGGCGGTAGCGCCGTGGAAGAGACCGTATCGGCCATGAAACAAATTGCCTCTAAGATAGGTATTGTTGATGACATTGCTTATCAAACGAATCTGTTGGCACTGAATGCTGCCATAGAAGCTGCTCGAGCTGGAGAGCATGGTAAAGGGTTTGCTGTGGTGGCTGCAGAAGTCAGAAAGCTTGCTGAGCGATCTCAATTTGCTGCGCAGGAAATATCTCAGTTAGCATCTGGCTCAGTGAGCAAAGCCGAGCGGGCAGGCAGTCTACTTGCTGAAATCGTACCTGCGATTGGTAAAACCTCTGATTTAGTACAAGAGATCTCCGCAGCGTCAGACGAACAAGCTGCGGGTGTCGGCCAAATCAACGACTCGATGAATCAAATCACCCAGCTAACGCAGCAAAATGCGTCATCGTCAGAAGAGCTAGCAGCCACCGCGGAAGAAATGTCCAGTCAAGCAGAGACGCTTACCCAGCTCGTCGCCTATTTTAAAATCGGAGATATTGAAAGCCAAAGCAAAATGCGAGTGTTAGAAGGCGGAAAACCGCAAACAGAAGCACAACCCGTCGCCGAGCGAAAAGAAGTTAGTGCTGGGCAAGCTCGCTCAAAAGAGCACTTTGAACAGTTCTAAGGAGGTGCCACATGATTGGGGACTTTATTAGCGATCAAGAATTTACCTGTATTGCTGACTTCTTCAAAGCCGAATCAGGAATACATCTTAGGGATCATAAAAAGAACTTAGTCTGTGGACGACTAAATCAAAGACTGAGGATTTTAGGATTAAGTAGCTATGGTGAGTACATTGAGTATCTAAAGATACCCAATAACAAAGGTGAGCGAAATATGTGCATCGACTTGCTGACTACCAATGAAACCTATTTCTTCAGAGAGCGTAAACACTTTGAAAAGTTAGCAGAGCTGTTTACCACGTACTACCAAAAGTCTGCACCAGATATTTGGTGTGCGGCTTGCTCTTCTGGCGAGGAAGCATACACCTTGGCCATGTGCACGCAGGAGCATTATGGTCACGGGAATTGGGTGGTGCGTGCCAGCGATATTTCTGAGCGGATGCTGGATTTAGCGAAAAAGGCAATTTACCCCTTACATCGTGCTAAAAACATTCCTGACGAATACCTAAGGAAATACTGTCTAAATGGCGTCGGAGAGAAGACCGGCTATATCATGGTGAATGATGAGCTCTATCATAAAGTTAATTTTTTCAAAAATAATCTACTTGTGCCTTATATCGGTGGTAAAGCTGACATAATATTCCTCCGTAATGCACTGATTTATTTTGAAAAAGATGAAAAGGTAAAAATCCTAGAAAATATTTATAGGGCGATGCCGAAGCAAGGTTTTTTGTTTTTAGGACACTCCGAGAGCTTAAATGGCGTGTATGACAAATTTGAATCAATCGCCCCTGCGGTGTATGCAAAATGTTGATGCCAAACAGAGACGTTGAATCAATATTTTTGCAACCGGGTAGTTTGGCGATTGAGTCATTTCGTCCAGCAACGCTCAATACCTTGCTCGGGTCCTGTGTTTCATTTGTTTTAGTGTCTAAGCAGCACCAACTAGTTGTTGTGAGTCATATGCTATTACCAACCACAGAAAAGCCGAATGACGATGAGCCCGCTAAATATGTCGATAAGACTTTTTCGTTGGTTCGCCAATATTTAAAGCGGTTTAGTATCCCTGAGAATTGTGTGGAGATTAAGCTTTTTGGTGGTGGAGAGATGTTCAAAACGTCTTGTTCAGAGACTGTCGGTATGCGAAACATCGAAATGAGTCATAAGCTGATTGACGATTATGGATTTAGGCTTGTCGCGCGCGATGTTGGTGGCCCTTATTATCGGAGAATTCGAGTGGATCTCAAGGATGGCGCTTGCCGGGTAGACCGTTTTCATGTTGCGTTATCGAGTAGGAGAGCAACCTGATGTCGAATAAAATTTCCGTCTATATTATCGATGACTCTGCTGTGGTAAGGCAAACGGTCACTGCGATGTTGGAGTATTCGCCTGAAATCTGCGTGACTAAGGTGTTTAGCAACCCTGTCTTGGCGCAGCCCAGCGTGTTGGCAGAGCCGCCGGATGTTATTATTCTTGATATAGAAATGCCACAGATGGATGGCATTACCTTTTTACGCTGGCTCATGGCCAATAAACCCATCCCCGTGATCATTTGTTCATCGCTAACAACCACAGGAGCTCAATTGTCGGTAGAGGCACTCTCTCTTGGTGCATTTGAAATCTTAACTAAACCAGAGTGTGGCTTAAAATCATTTCTTGAGTCTCAACGCGAGCAATTTATTAAAGTGGTTAAGCAAGCGAGATTCTACAGACCAAAGTCCTCTACGGAAGACATAAGCCGTGCGTCTTCTATCAATGTCGCAATGAGCACTACCAACCTCGCCATTAATACCACTGATAAAGTGGTAGCCATCGGCACTTCGACAGGGGGGACGCAAGCGCTTGAGTACATATTTAGTCAACTAGAACCCGAATTGCCTGGTATTGTGGTGGTACAACATATGCCAGCCAACTTCACTAAAGCCTTTGCTCAAAGGCTAAATGATCTTTCAAAATTAAAGATTAAAGAGGCTGAGCATAACGAACGCGTACTGGCTAACCATGTGTACATCGCGCCAGGAAGCCATCACCTTCAGCTTGTTCGTCGTGGTGCATTCTATTACACTCAGCTCAAAGATGGGCCGCCAGTGCAGCGCCATAAGCCTTCGGTCAATGTATTATTTCAATCTGTTGCGAAGCAAGTTAGAAGCAATGCTATCGGATTTATATTAACCGGAATGGGCGCAGATGGTGCATTTGGTTTGTTAGAAATGAAGAAATCGGGGGCGCAGACTTATGCACAAGATGAAAGCTCCAGTATTGTATTTGGAATGCCCAAAGAGGCCATTAAGCTAAATGCTCACAGTAAAGAAGTGACTCTAGCGGACGTACCGACGACAATAACTCAGTGTTTTTCATAGTGTTACTGTTGGGTAAGCGCAACTCTTGTCTACACGATTAAAAGGAAATTAGCTTGAAAGCGACCATATTAACCCGTAATTTTTTCATGGATTGGCTGCAGTTATAGCCATCACTCTATTTGGATGTGCGCCACAAACTAGGACAGTTTTAACACCCTCCAAGAAATTGAACGTTGAAGCGTTTCATTGTGGCGAGCAGTGGATGACAGAGGTCGATAATCTTTTAAAGAGTGGCGATGGTAGCGGGCATGGTCCTGATCTTGGCAGCCAAGAATGGCAATCGGTCATTGAGTTTAAACTTGGTGTAAGAAGTTACTCGGATAAGCCCGACCGTAGCACGCAGGATTGGTGTCGCTATATTGACGAGCACTTAAAACAACACATTCTACATACGCCTTCATTCGCTTGTAACGAGGTAAGAGCAGGAAGCATGGAAGCCGTTATTTGTGATAGTGCGGCGTTGTCTCAACTGGATCGCAGGCTCAATTCTGTGTATGAAAAAATTGTAAAAGAGCCGCATTCGAAGCAGCTTAAAGCCGAGCAAAGAGGGTGGATAAAAGGACGCAATGCGTGTTGGAAATCTAGCGATAGCACGCATTGCTTGAAGCAGTCGTATATTCACCGTATTGCCGAGCTTGAGGCTCGTTTTGCATTAGTGACGAGCTCCGGGCATACGACGTATCTCTGTAACGATAAGTTATTATCCGTTTTTTACTATGATACTCAGCCACTAAGCATGGTCGCAGAATTTAATGACAGTGAAAAGCTGATGTTCATCGATAACTCCGCCAGTGATACTCATTACCGCGGTGGCGATTATCACCTTAAAGTACAAAGTAATGTAGCAATATTAACTTGGGGTTATTACCAACAGCCCATCCAGTGCAGGGTTACAGCAGACTAAATTTAGAAGTAGATTAGCGCTTCGAGCTGAAGCGCTAATCACCGGTTGAATGATAGCAAATCTTGTCGAGCATCATGATAATAAACGAGTCGTCTTTTGCTTTTCCTAAGAACTCCATTGCGTTAAATTCAAACGTCCCATCAGATTTGACTTCGTATTGAAGAAGAAAATCAAACTTTTCGCCTTCTTCTTCTACATAACCATCAATATTTATGTAGTTTCTGCCCCAATCGCTTGTGAGATAATCCCAGGTGAGTTCGGTAAAAAAATTATTCATAACTTGGCGAAAAGTGTAGTCGCTACACTCTTTAAACGGTGTGTCCTGCATTCGGTCAATTTCTAACTCAGCAGTATAATCGGCATAAGCTACTGATGAGGTGACTAAAAACCCAAGTGCAACTAGGTTAAGTGAGAGCTGTTTCATCATTTTCCATTTTTATGTCTGACGCGAAATTAAAGTATATCAAGCAATATGAAATATTTTGTTATTCGAACCAAACTACTTTATTTTTGCCAGTATGTTTAGCCTCATACAAAGCTTTATCAGCATCATTTAAATGTCCTGTAATAGACATTTTTTCCATCTCGGGAAGTACCGCTTTTACACCAATGCTGACCGTGAGGTGTATTTTCTCTTTTTCTGACAGTGTAATTTCCAAGTTAGATATGGATTCTCTGATGGTCTCAATCAGTGCGCTAGATGATCCATGTGTGGCATCAAGTAACACAAATGCAAACTCCTCTCCTCCCATTCGCGCGGTAAAATCATCACTGCGTAGCGCATCCTTTATGGTGTAAGCAATCAGCTTAATGGCTTTGTCACCAGCATCATGACCGTAGGTATCATTAATAGACTTAAAGTTATCGATATCTACCATACCAATTAAATAGGGGAAGGATATCTCACCAACTTCTGCGGCTTTTTCCATAAAGGCACGTCGGTTGGGAAGGCCTGATAAGGTGTCGGTCATTGCAAGTTCAAGCAGTTTGTTTTCTGCTTCTTGGCGCTCTTTATCGAGTTTAACCGCATAGTATAAACCCGCTAGAGAATCGACCAGTGGTTGTAAGAATTTTGCATCTTCTTCGGTATAGTCAAAAAACTTATTCGCAAGTCCTATCATACCGATCAATTCGCCATTGAGCTTTATCGGCAGCCCCAAAAACTTAGAGATCCTTGGATGTCCTTTTGGCGTGCCTTTCGACGCAGGGTGCTTGCCTCGTTCATTACTAATGACGGTTTTTCCCGTCAGGATCACTGATCCGAACAGATTATTAAAATCAGTAAAATAGAGATCGTTATCATAATATCTCTGTACCAATTGAGAGCTTAAATCATTCCACTGCATTTCTGAAATGGCATGAATAAAGAGCCTTGGTACACCGGCGGTATGCTCAAGCTCGCCGATCAGCGCAAATTGGCTATCCGCAATGTCGATGAGCTCTTCTAGAATTTCACGGCATGATTTAGACAGATCACCAGTCTTTAAATAGGCCGACTGTGCTTTACTGATAAAAGACAGTAATTGTTTTTGCTTTCGCTCTTGCAACTGTGCTTCCATCCGGTAAGTAATATCCCGGTGAGTACCAGCAAGGCGCAGTGCTCTGCCGCTATTATCGCGTTCAACCACTTTGCCATAGGTTTCTATCCACACCCAGTGTCCGTTGGCATGCTTCATTCTATAAGACGTGGTGTAGGCATCGGTTAACCCTTGTAGGTGCTTGGCTAGGTCTCTTTCTACGTGACTACGATCGGCTGGATGAATAAGTTGGCGGAAGTAATTAACGCTGGTCTCAACGTATTCAAATTCAATTCCAAGCATATCACACCACTTTTTATTAACTTTATTTATATCTGCCGGAATATTCCAATCCCATGTACCTAGCTCCGAGGCTTCGAGCAACAGGCGCATCTGTCGGTTCGTCTCATTGAGTTTGTCTTCGGTGTACTTTTGCGCAGTATTTTCGGTAATAAAAGCCTGAATGCTTGTCATTCTGCCGTCGTGGTTAAAATGCGCCACGGTGATCATACGGATCCAGATCTGTTTTGAGTCTAATGCCATCTCTAGCAAAATTTCAGACGCTTCTAAACCATCCAAGTGGTTTTGTAAATTAAAATGAAATTTCTCAACACTTGGCTCGGTGAGTAAGTCTTCAAAATGCAATTCCCCGGAGCATAAGTGAAAAGCGTCAATACCAATCACGCGCTCAATATTCGGAGAAACCGTACGAATGCGCAGCCCATTATTATACTTCCACTTAATTAACACGATTGGTGAAAAACGGATTAACTCTTGATCTTCGAGGTATAGCGAATAGTTTTTTTGTAGCTCTAAAATATTGGTGATAAGACCGCTGATCGTCTCGAGTAAATGAACATCTCGCTCGGCATAGTTTTTCGGTTTGGTATCGATTAAACATACGCCACCGATTGGCTTGCCGTCGAGTCTAAAAGGTACACCCAAGTATGAGCGAATGTAGGGCTCGCCAGTCACGAGCGGGTTATTGGCATAGTTTTCATCCAAGGCGGTATCTGGAACAAGTAAAGACTTGTTATGTTTGATTAAGCTCTTGCAAAAAGCATCTTGCTCCGGTGTCCTGTCGGCTAGGATCCCATGTCTGGCGATCAGATGTTGCCATTGCCCTTCAATTACAGTGACTAAAGTTATTGGTACCTCAAAATAATCAGATAGGGAGGTGAGTAGCGTATTGAGGTCGGCAAGCGGAAAGCTTGATTCGACTAAATCTTGTGTTAATTCAACTTTTGCAAAAGTATCCACGCCTACTCTCCATTATTTAAAAATGCAGCAAGTTGAGTGGTATTACTTTGTATCTCGTGAGGTAGCGCGGTATCGAGTAATTTTTCCAACTGAATTTCTAGCTCTATCTGCTTTCTTGGCAGTAAGGATTGCTCAATGTTATCCAGTACGAACAGATAGTTATGGGTCGGTGACGGCAATATTTTATAGTTTCTGAAAACTTCTTGAGCCGCAGCTGCCAATTTCGGTGTGGTGAGTTCGCAAGTTGGCAACGCATAGTAAGTGAGAACGGGGTTTATCGAGTAACATAATAGCAGTTCGGTGATAACTTCATAGACGTTAATTTCGTCTGTTACTTCGACTTTTTCTATGGTGATCAGATAGAACTCTTCGTCTTTTGGATTGCTGCGGATCTCACATCTTAAAACACCAAGAGGAGTGTGGTAGATACCATTACCACTAAAGCATGCCGAGAACTCTGCAAGAATCTGAGATTCAATGTCTTTGCTGAGATTATGCTCGACAACTTGGCCTTCATTATTGATTAATACCCGTGGACAATCACGCTTTTTTAGTTGTTCCTGTAAAACCGTTTTAAAATAATTATTATTGTATACGTCTATTGCTGCATTAACTTCTTCGAGTAATTTGTCGTTCTCCCATGGTTTACACAAAAACTTATGCGCAACCTTGCTATTAATCATATCAATAAGCATATCTGAGTCGGTGTAACCGCTAAGAATTAGGCCAATTGCACCAGGGTTTATTTTTTTGGCTCGTTTTAGAAAATCTCCACCATTCATTAGCGGCATTCTAAAATCAGAGATAATAACCTGAACGGGGTGCGTGTCTATGTACTCAAGAGCTTCAAAAGGATTATCAAAACTGACAACCTCTACCGAAGGCAGCCGTATGACTCGTTTTAACGCCTTAAGTATTGACGTTTCATCGTCTAATATCAGTACTTTGTAACTAACTAAAGTATTTGCTTCTGAGTTCATAGAAAAGCTCCAACCAATCTTGGCTCTTTTGATCAAAAAAGGTATTTATCACCGTCTGATTGACTTCTTTATTGGTGATAGTGTCTATAAGCAACAATAGCTTAGTGGCATTGCAATCTGAGCTACCCGTTTCTAGGGCATTAATGAGCGCATACAATTGATCTGTGATGGCTGACTCGTAGCCAATTAATGTGGCTGTATAAAGGGCGATATGCAATTTCTCGATATAGCAACTCTGTGGGGAATGACATTGACTTTCGGTAATAAGCTGAGCTATTTCTGAGCCGAGCTCGCCAAGAAATAATAAGGATTGAACAAAAACAACGCGCTCAGAGTCAATTGAGCCGTCATGTAGCTTATGTACCAATTCCTTAAGTAATTTGACCTTTCTAAAATTAATATCGCTTAACTGCTCACAGTTCGCGATATCATATCTGGCTGCAACCATATTGTGATAACACGCAGAGACAATAATTGCAGACACTAAATCCACACCGAGCGTCTTAATTGCGGTAGAGAGGGAGTATTGCTTTGTCGATAATCCCACATAAGCACTGTTACACAGGTGGAATAATTTAGCTTGAATGAGCACCTCTTGTTCCAGCATTGCTTCAAGCTTGTGAAAATCTAAATCAATGTCTTCAATTTTACTTAGCAAGATAGGCAATTCGTTTTCAATGAAAGTTTCATTTAGGGCACGCTTTATTGCTTCACTTAATGGCAGCTCATTGAGTCGATAAAAAGCGGTGATAACCTCATCGAATTCTTCTCTTCTAAATGGCTTAGCGACGATAAAGGTAGCAGAAATTGAAGACTTACACAGTACCTTGCCTGTGGTATCGCCGGTTAATAACACGGTGAGGACTTGTGGATAACGGCGCCTCACGATATTGATTAATTCAACACCGTTAATCGATGGCATAAGGTAGTCACTCACTAAGATATCGATGCTTGCTAACGTATCTAGGGACTCTATGAATTGTTTAGGTGATGAAAAGGTCAATATTTCAGCGCCTTCCATGCTGATTTTGAAGTGGCGGTGGAGCGACTTCAACATTAACTCATCGTCATCAACGAGCACAATCCGTGGCACTTGGCTTTTAATAGACATAGTGAGTAAACTCCTCAAGCAAAACAGGTTTTCCGATGAGATATCCTTGTACTTCATCGCATTTTAACTGCTCTAGAATTTCAAGCTGTTCCACGGTTTCTATACCTTCAGCGACAACTTTTAATTCAAGGTCGTGAACTAATCGAATAACATTTTGGACAAGATCTCGAGCTGATTTTGAACTGTCGATGTTTTCAATCAGGCTTTTGTCAATTTTGATAACATCCACTGGCAACTTTGAAATATAGCCCAATGAGGAATATCCAGTACCGAAGTCATCGATGGCAATGGAGAATCCGATTTCTTTTAATTGTAGTAATTTAGTTTTAGCTTGCTCGAGATTTTCTAAAACAAAGTTCTCGGTGATTTCTAACTCGAATTGCTCGGGTTTGAGCGAATACCTTTCAATAATCGAATACATGGTTTGTACAAAGCAGGGGTCGGAAAGTTGATAAGGTGAAACATTCACTGCGACTTTTTGGATCTCTAGTTCTTCCTTTTGCCATTCGCACAGTGCGATACATGCCTGCTCAAGCACCCAAGTTCCTATTTTGACTATTTGCCCGTCTTTTTCTGCCAACGGAATAAAATAATCTGGTGAGTTAGCGCCAAACTGGGTGTTCTTCCAGCGAATTAACACTTCACAACTATTGATTGAATGTTCATTTAAATTAAGCTTGGGCTGGAATCTTAGATAAAACTCATCATTATCAACGGCGTTAAATAATGCTTCAGAGACTTTATGCTCGTTTAGCTTTTCTGAAAGCAGTGATTGCGAATAACGCATATAGAAATCAGTGCGTGACTCGCAAACAAATTGGGTATAGATAACTAAGCTGTCTATTGCTTCCGAGAGTGGTTGCTCAGGCTCAATCATGGTGTACGAGACAGAGAACTTGATTTGGATATTTTTGCGAATGAAAAATTGTTTAATTGAGTTGATTAACTCATCTAAAAATTTGTGTACCTCAATTTCACTTTGTACTGAATCTAGCCAGAAAATGGCTTGATCAAAGCTGATTTCAAGCATCGAGAAATGAGTTGCTTCGCTCAGTAGAGCATGATCTATGATTTTTTTAAACGTATCTGAATATATTGGGGTATTAGAAATAATATTCTTAACCAACAAATCTCGAATTTTCAGGCAGATCATTACAGAGTTATCGGTGCGATTGATATGTTCAAGAAAGCCCAGTTTGCTCTGATAGAAGTTTGGATATTTATCCTGCTCGTTGGAGAGGGGTTTAATGATAAGTAGGTAGCTGGATTCTGTTTTTAGCTTGAGCTCAACTTGACATAATACCCCAGAGCTTTTTAGTGTTGCAATTCTGCGTTCAGTAAAATCATCAAGGCATTTATCACTTTCAAAGTTAAACAGTTGAAAAAAGTTACCTTTATTGACCTCGTTCAACACTAATTCCGTGTAAGCGTAATTGCAATCGATGACATTACCTATGGTATTTACTTCGACTAAAGGTGCATTATTATTACGCAGGATTTGGGTTTTTAATTCGTTTTTGTGATGGTTTGTGAGTGCCGCTTCTATCGTTGTGTACAGCTCTTCGTTATTCCAAGGCTTGGATAAAAACTTAAAGGTATTATTCGCGTTGATCAGCGACTTCATATCGTCATAATCAGCTTGTCCACTGAGCACGATGCATTCAATACTAGGATCATGCTTTTTCACTTCTTGGATAAGCTCTTGGCCATTCATGTTGGGCATTCTGAAATCAGTAATAAGCACATGCGGTTTGTGCTCTTGTATCAAACCAAGCGCTTGTCTTGGGTCATCGGTATATACCACTTCATAATGCTGTAAACGCAGGGTGCGTTTAAGCGACTTTAGAATATCAATTTCATCATCAACCAACATGATAGGTGCATTCATAGCTACCCCTGTATTAGCGCATTAATTTTTTCTAACAGAATAGAGTTATCAAACGGTTTAGAAAGGGCATCATTGGCGCCCATCGCTTTGGCCTTTTCAAGTTCTACATCATTTAACGCAGAGACCACCAAAATCTTAATCGCTTTAAATTCTTCTTTTTCACGGATAAATGAGATCACTTGAAAGCCATCCATTCCCGGCATGGAAAGATCGAGCGTGATTAAACTTGGTTTAAACTCAGAAATGGCAATGCCTGCCATAAAGCCATCCCCAGCTTCTTGTATCAAATAATCGTTGCCTATCACTCGTCGTATCGCTTTTCTATACTGGGGCTCGTCATCAATGATAAGCACCTTAGCTAAATCCCGTTCTTTATCAGAGTGTAGACCACTTTCTGCGATTTGATAGTCGCTAATAAAGTCTTGCGAAAGGGGGATTTTGTGTTTGTTTAAAAAGGATAAAAAGTCTTCAAGTAAGACACGGTAGTTACCGCGTCCAGGAAGTTTATGACCTTTTAATTCGCCATTGGCAATCCAACGACTCACACTGCGTTGGTGTACGTTACAGTAACTGGCTATTTCGCTTGGTTTAAGTGTTTGCATAGTCTTTTTGCTTTAATTCTCTTACCTATTGGTATAGCACAAGAAAACTAATAAGACAAAAGCGACATTAGAGACAAAGAAAATACAGTATGTTTATGAGCTAAAGGTATCAAGGCGGGGAGCCTTGATACCATCATGATTGATAAACCTATAACACCATCGCGGCTATCCAGCCAAAGCATAGTAGTGGGATGTTGAAGTGAATGAATGTAGGCACCACGGAATCCCATATGTGATCGTGCTGGCCGTCGGCATTTAAGCCAGAAGTGGGTCCAAGTGTGGAGTCTGATGCAGGAGAGCCCGCGTCGCCTAGTGCACCTGCGGTTCCCACCAAGGCGGCGGTAGCCATAGCAGAAAAGCCAACCTCTAGAGACAAAGGTACAAATAGCGTAGCAATGATTGGCACGGTTGAAAATGAACTGCCAATTCCCATGGTAATAAGTAAGCCAACAAGCAAAATCATCGCAGCGGCAAGTGGTTTATTATCGCCAACAAAATCGGCACAGCTTGCTACTAAACTTGCCACATCACCCGTTGCTTTCATGACGGAGGCAAAGCCTTGAGCAGAGATCATGATAAAACCTATCATTGCCATCATCGCCACGCCTTTACTGAAAACATCGGAGTTCTGTTCCCATTTCACAATACCAAAAAGGCTAAAAATCATCACGCCAACGAGCCCACCTAATATCATTGAGCCACTGTTATTTTGTGCGATGAGAGAAGCCAGCACCGCAGCGCCGCCGACGATCATCACTTTGGTTGCTTCTTGGCCTTCAGGTACTGTATTTGACTGAGCACTTTGCTGTTGACTCACCTCATAAACTCGTTTTTTACGGTAAGTAATGAAAACGGCAATCAACAGGCCAATCAGCATACCAAGCGCAGGGATCACCATAGCGTATGGCACGTCGAACTTAACCAATTCTAAACCATTGTCTACAAGGTTTTTATGCAAAATAGAGTAAAGATAAATGCCACCGAATCCATATGGCAACACCATATAGCTGGTCGCTAAGCCAAACGTTAAAATACACGCAATCGCACGGCGGTCTATCGTCAGCTTGTTCAGTACGACTAATAGCGGTGGAATGAGGATAGGAATAAACGCAATATGAACTGGCACAAGGTTTTGCGACGCAATCGAGCAAGCCAAAATGATAACCATTATAAACATGCTTAAAAAGGTTGAGCCTTCGCTATCATTGGCATTAACCAATTTGAGCAGCTTTTGCGCGAGGATTTGAGTTAAGCCAGACTTTGAAATAGCAACTGCAAACCCACCTAACATGGCATAGCTTAAGGCTATTTCTGCGCCACCAGATAGCCCATCATTAAAAGCGTTTAAGGTTGTCTTCAAATCTAAACCGGCCACCAAGCCCGCCGCTATTGCACTGACGGTCATGGCGACAATTACATTTATTCTAAAGAGGGTTAACCCCAGCATGAGCAAGACGCCCAAAATAACAGCATTCATACTATTTTCTTGCCTTTCTTTTTATTGATTTATACAACCTCTTCAACTCACCAAGCTCAAGTTTATTAAGTGGTTTTTGTTGATACTGTGACTTTTCAATTAATTGATAAAACTGCCAAAGCGACGCATCTAACTCAGGAAACAACTTACATAACTCAACAATATGTTGTTTCGCCGTAGTGCCACTTAGCTGCCCTTTGAAATCGGACACTATAGCATTGTAATAGACAAGTTCGATAGGGCGTTTATGCCGAGTAAGCTGCTTGCTAAGGTAAAATAGCGCAATTGAGAGCAAAAGCAGCATAAACAGGGAAAATACTCCCGCCCAAAGCTGACCATTGCTCCCAAACCACTCTTTAAACAGTGCGCCTTGCTTTTCTTTGTCAAAATTAATGACGACGCGAGTCCACTGATAGTCAAGCTCCTCAAGCTTTAATCGCAACCAATTAATAGATTGCCAATTAGACAACCCAATTAAGCTGTAGCCCAAACCACTTTTGAACTCACTCGATAATTGTTCTAACTGAGAAAGGCTCCCTGTCATGCGCTCTGGGGCAATCCAGGCGGTTGGGTCTAAGCGTTGCCAGCCAATTCCTGGTGTAAAATACTCAACCCAAGCATGTGCGTCATATTGATAAACGCTGTAATAGCCCTGATTGTCATTTTTTTCACCGCCCAGATAGCCAGATACCAAGCGAGCAGGGATATCCGCGCTTCGCAGTAGAAATGCCGCAGCAGAGGCATAGTGACCGCAAAATCCATTAAACGAGCTAAATAGAAAGTCATCAATCCTATCGCTCGATTGCGCTGTAGTTGGCGTTAAGGTATAGACGAAACCATTTTGCAAAAAATAGCGCTTCATTAATTCAATGAATTGGCTCGTTGTTGTCGATTGACTGTCCCAATCGCGCGCCAGTTGCCTTGCCTGTTGATTAATGCCGTCAGGTAATGCGGTGTTACGCCTATAATACCAAGGCCTTAACGAATCTTGGGGTTCAAAGTCAGTGAAATCGATTTGATACTCGACAGGTTTTGCTGATAGGTTTTTCAAATAGACCGTGCCAAACACGTTACTATTCAACTTAGCGTTTTTCGAATAAGAGTATGACAGGCCGTACAACCAGGGAAGTTGGCTTGGCTGCGCAATAATGGTTGCTGCGCCAATCGGCTCTTTGGGCAACGCTCTGACATTGGTACCTTGATACTCAGAGACTTTCCATTGCCGCCCGTCAAATTCATCATGAATAATTGCTCGCCAATAGAAAGGTCCCGTTTGTTGAGTGTCCTCAAATGACGCCCGAAACACCAAGTCGCTGGACTGGGATAAATTTGCGATATTGAAAGGATCTACATTCTCAGATAATCCTGTTTTTGCTTGATTCTGTGGTGCAGGTAACTGCCAAAATGCCGGGAGTTTTGGTAAAAAAACGACTAATAAAGTAGCCACAGGCAGCACCAATACCAATCCCTTTGCACTTACCTTAAGCGCAGATTTGAACCTTAGGTTTTGCTCAAGATTAAGCATGATAGCTAAATTAACAGCCAACAAAATTAATACCAAAAACGCAGCAAATATACTTTGTGTAAAAAGAAATAAGCACGGGTAAGTAAAAAAATTCAAAATACATATTTGCGTAAATTGGCGGGCTTGCGTGGCATGCACTTGTTTAAGCAGCGATGCAACCAACATCAAAGCCACAAAAACATTCACGCTGTTTTTTAGACCTATTAATGAGGCCGTCGCAATGGCGCCGAGTAAAGTGACCAAGTTAATAAAACGAATGCTTAACACGCTTGGTTTAGTCACCAATCTCGATGCTTGCCACAGCGTCAAAACGGTACATAACCCGACAAAGCCGATACCAAAATCATCAACAAGAATAATGCTCAGCAGCCATAAAAACAGTGACGTGCTGTAGTACCATTTTGGGAAGCTAGAATTCACTTAATGCCTCCAAGCAACTTAGTTTATGGGTTTCACCTTGACCGAACGGGATCTTGTTTTGTTGCAATAACAGGGCATAACTTGTTTGTTGCTTGTCGGCGTCAAGCACCATAGTACAGAGTTTACTCAGACGTTCTTCTTTGCTGCCTGAAAGCTTAGAATAATCGAAAATAATGCGGTGTAAATCGGCCGACTCCGGTGCATTCTGTTTAATTAACATTTGCTCAGTCTTGGCGTAATGCTTCCAAGAAACGCGGCTTAAACTCATCCCTTTTTGATATTGCGAAAGATGGTCGAACTCAACTGAACGCTCTTTCTGTTGTATGCTTTGGCTAGTATTCGAGGCACTGCCGAAGCTAAACTCTGTGTCTATAACGGGCAAAGGAGTAGGGTACACGTAGAAAGCATCGTTTGGTTTTATATACGACCAGGTACGAATAAGACCAAATGGGAAGTAGCTGAGGATTTTAATTACCCCCGTATCATATACGCCACGAGGTAAATCAGGGGCGCCTAACTCAATAACTTTTTCAACACTCACTTTGGAAATATGGGTAGCCGTTTGGTTGTATTCACTTGAAAGTCTAAGTGATTGGATCTCTGCGCTAGATGAAATACTGAGTCTAATAGATGAACTATATGGGCTAAAATTAGCATTACTTCCCAAATATCGGACATTTGTGTTGTTCAAGTTAAAAAAACCTAAAAATAGGGCGGCTATCATCATCACAGCCATAATGTAGGACACTGCAAGGATTAGATTATTCTGATAGTTGATCCCCAATACAAAATTAAGCAAAGCCACAGCGATAAAAAAACCGCCATCTTTAGATGGCAGTATGTAGATATTATTATGAGATAACCGTATTTCTGAGCGTTGATGTCGTTTATAAATATGCTGCTTAACTTTCCGTTTCAAGCGGTTAATCATGCTTAATGTACCGGTACGTTTTGAAAGACCTGTGTCTTAACTTCTGCTTCATTCGTTGTAGTGACGCCAAGTCGATGGGCACAGACTGAAATGAAAACCGCTTGAACGTCATCGGGTATGACGAAATCTCGACCACTAATAAACGCATATGCACGACTTGCGGCTGCAAGTGCGATGCTAGCTCTTGGCGACAAAGGATCGCTAAATTGACCTGAGCTGCGTGTGTAGTTAACTAAGCGAAGGATGTAATCAATAATAGCGTCACTTAGCACAATGTTAGGCACAACTTGTTGATAGGCTAACAGTGTTTTGCCATCGATCACTTGTGGTGCTTGAGTCATTTTTCTCGCTTTTCCAGCTAATTTAATTAACTGCGCTTCTGCCAGTTCCGAGGGGTATCCCAAGCTTATACGCATAAAAAAGCGGTCTAGTTGTGACTCAGGCAGTGGATGCGTGCCAGATTGATGCTGAGGATTTTGCGTTGCAATCACAAAAAATGGGCTAGGGAGCTCATGGCTCACGCCATCGATGGTTACTTGATGTTCTTCCATGGACTCCAACAAGGCACTTTGAGTTTTTGGACTTGCGCGATTGATTTCATCGGCCAGTAAAACTTGGCTGAAAATTGGACCTGGATGGAATTCAAAAGTTTGATGTTCACGGTTAAAAATAGAAGTGCCGGTAATATCGGCTGGGAGCAGATCGCTCGTAAATTGCACGCGACGATATGTCAGACCTAACACATCAGCAAGAGAATGAGATAGCGTTGTCTTACCCATACCTGGTAAATCTTCGATTAGAAGATGGCCGCGACACAAAAGACTGCAGATCGCGAGTTTTATTTGTTCAGGCTTTTCTAAAATAACGGTAGAGAGCGCATCGGTAAGTTTCTTTATTTCTTCATTCATGTAACCAGCTCTAAACGCTTCATTACCGAATCCACTTTATGTGCATTGAAAGGTTTAGCGATAAAGCCCTTAGCACCAAGTTCCCAAGTATTTTGAACATTCTCCATACTATTATGGCCAGAGCACATGATGACATGGGCCAGAGGAAAGTTTTCGTTGATGTAGGAAAGAATTTCGGTGCCATCTGTATCGGGAAGCTCAATATCTAAAAAGACAACACTGGGTTGTTTATGCTTTAGTAGCGGCTTTGCGGAATCAAAGTCTTCACAACCATAAACTTCTTCAAACCCTAAGTTCTCCAAAATCTGTGTCAGAAAATCTCTGATCTCAACAGCGTCATCAATTATCAAGATTGGTTCTAGCGGTCTTACAAATTCCATATGTCGATACTTCAAATTACAAATTCAACCACATACTATAAAAAGCGAAACCATAGCTCAATAGAAAATACAGTAAACTTTCTGGCAATTCTTCATGCCTTTTTATAAGTTATCAATATTTCTTAACCCTTGTAGGAACATAGTCCTGCTCGTATTCAGCACTGAAGTGCACAGCTCTGTCTAAAATTAAGCTGCCTGTACCATTTCTTTAAATGCAACTGCTGGCTGTTTGAATTTTGGTCTACAACTTGTTTGTGGCTCCGTGAACTCAATATAGCTTCGCTTACTTCCCTTAAATCATAGGGATATTATGACCTTAAATTAAATGAGCTAAACACAACCTAATGTACGGATATGAATGAGCTTGTTAATAGTATCCGGGGCTGCACGACAAGTTAAATATGCTGAAAAATCAGCTTTGAATGATAGTTCAGTTTAGATTTTTTAATGATAGAAGTGGTATTACAGAAGCTGTGTTTGCGCTAGTACCTAACCGGCTATGATACTCGTAACTTTAGTCATGTGATTGTGATAATTAAAGCTTGCAAATTTTATTCATTTACAATGTTTGACAGTTATAGTTGCAAATATATCAACTGGCTGTTTCCGTAATAGGTTTTTTATGTTAGTTTGCTGATGAAAACTTTAAGTAAGGTTATGGTTAATTTCACTGAAGCCTGAGTTCAGATAATAAGTACACCGCTCTCAACTGAGTTTAGGTTAGAACAAAAATGGAGTCCTAAGGAGATAGCCGATGTGAGCAAAACTATCAGCCATCCTGTTTTAACATTTAAATTTAATGAGTATAGTCATTTTTAAAATGGATGAGAAAGAAGTAATAATTTGGTCCCACTGGAAAGCGACACAATGTGAAAATGCTAAAACTTTTTTGTATGAGAAGTATAAGCAGTGGGCAGATTTGGAGGCGTTGTTTTGGTTTCGTCGCCTTAGTCATGTTTCAGCAGATAAGCAAGACTTTTCTCAATATGCAAATTTAGGTCTTCTTGAAGCTATGGAAAGTTTTGATATCAAGAAAGGGGTTCAATTTAAAAGCTTTGCACAATACCGTATTAAAGGAGCAATACTTAATAACGTGTTTAACTTCTCGGATAACAGCTCATATAAGCATATACAATATCAAAAACGTGAACAGAATCACATTATCAATGCTATTGAGAGTAATGGGCTAGTCACAACGATTGAAGAGTTAGCAATAGAATATTTACTTGAGCAATCTAGTGACTTACAACCGACGAGTTTTCTGGATGGTTTTTATTATTCGTCTCCTGAAATGGAAAAGTTAAAGCAAAATTGCAAGTTAGCTGTTGAAAAGTTAGGTGATCCAAAAGGGGCAATCGTTTCAATGCATTACTTCCTTGAAAAGACATTAACAGAGATAGCCAATGTTTTGGATTTAACAGTTGGTAGAGTGAGTCAATTAAAAAAGATAGCACTTGAAGAAATCTACGAATTTATTTTGAAACACTGAAAAGTTAACGCTTGGCTTTTAGTAGTTGTGCCAGTTTATCTTGAATAGAACTAGAGTTAATGACGCTTGGTTCAATTTTGGTACAAATAGCATCAACCATTTTTATAAAATCCGCTTCTGAAGCAACATGCTCTCCAAATTTTTTTTTCAGTGTGTCGAAGACCAATTGCCTAATTTGGCCTTTTAGTGGTGTTGCTTCAATAGTATTGTCTGCTGTTGATGTATGAGGATTAGCCAGCCTCTTTTGTCTCGCGGAAAGGTTTCTACTTAATTGGCTAACGTGAACCTTCTGCTTATTAATTGGTGGCAGCATTGATAAACTCTTAAACTGTAAATTACCTAAGTGTAGCGTAGAAATATAAAGTATGCACGAACCTAATATTCAATGTAATGAATGGAGAAACCATGCTTTATGTAAAATTTTTTGAAAAGCAAAGTATTGTTTGTGAAAGGGAAATTAGAAAAATAATTGAGCGTATACCCGATGGTCATCTAAGGCATCTTGATTGTATCGTGTATGACCCTACATTTTTTTTTCAAAGAAGTTATGCCGTTCCTAAAGTCATTAACTATAGGGCATGGGGACATTACAGCCAACAACCCAAGCGATATATATCGATTCATAAGTTTGGAGATTGCCAAGAATTTGAGCATGTTCTTTTTCACGAAGTTGGTCATCACGTATTTAATAACATATTAGGAAGCGCTAATCGAGTTGAGTGGGTTACTTATATATTTCCTAAAAGTCGTCATTTTGTATCAAACTATGCCAGAAGGAATGCACAAGAAGATTTTAGTGAATGCTATGCATATTTCCTGAGAGGAAAAGCAAGCCTGATCCGTGATATGAGTAAATTACAATTTATAAGAAAAAATTTAATGTAAACAACAAGCTTGCATATACATTTACATTTATTCACTAAACTAGGGGGTTGTTTGAGAGCTTATTGTTGAAATAAAGTATTTTTATGTTACATTGCCCCTCCCTTAAAGGGGACATGAAACGGTATATTAATGGATGGTTTAAAAATAGAAAAATTAACTCAATTTTGGCTTGAGGATAGATACAACGAGGCTTTACTGACAGAGTTGTTGTTATCTATATCGTTGAATAATAAAGTTAAAGGGTTCAGTGAGCTTTATTCTAAAATACCCTTTAGTATTTCAACACCTGTCCAAATTCACGCGCAATCTGTCGAGTTGTTAATTCAAGATAATAACCAGATTCAAGCCTATGAGCATTTAGAGAATTACAAAAATGAAATGTCCGTCTGGTATTTTTACTTTCACGCATTGTTGCGATTTATTGAAGGTGATGTTTCTGGGTGCCAAAAAAAAATAGAACCTATATACCACAATCGTGAACTTCCTAAATCTTGCTATCTTTTGCTTGCCCGTGCGCTTTATTTACAAGGTGAGCTCCAAACTGTACGGCAAATATTAGATGAATATTTAGATGAGAATGTAAATTCAGAAGCTTATGGCTTATACGCAATGTGCATGCTTGATTTAGGTGATCTTGCAGCGGCAAAGGCGAGCTCAAAAATTGCGCTGCAATATGATGCATCGCAAATTGATGCTCTCATCGCATCAGCATCATGCGATATATCAGATTTACAAATGACGGCTGCTGCTAGCAAAGTAAAACGGTGTTTAGAAAAAAACAAATCACTGGGACGGGTTTGGTCATTAGCAGGTCAAATAGAACTGTATTGCGGTAACTATAATGACGCAAAAGATTGTTTTGATAAAGCTATCCAAAATATGCCGAACCATATTGGCACATATCATTTATCTGCATGGGTAAGCTTGATATTAAATGACATTGCTCAAGCTGAAGTTCTGTTTAATAAAGCATTAAAGTTGAATCCAAATTTTGCTGATTCTCATGCTGGATTAGCAATAGTTGCGCTAAGTACCGGACAAATTGACGCTGCTCAACAGTTAATTAGAAAATCGATACGCTTAGATCCCAATAGCTTCACAGCCCGCTATGCGCAATCACTGTTGCTTGAACGATTGGGAGATGAACAACAAGCCACTGAATTGCTGGAGAGTATTCTCGGTAGCAAAACTGGGATTGTATCAGGACCGACTTACTACCAATTAATTGAAAAGGCAGTAAAGGATATGAATACAAAGATGAACGAAAGTCATGACCACTGATACAGTTATTAGCTATCTCGGAGGTATGTTTCAAATAGCGTTACAAATTGCAATGCCAATACTTTTGGCAACCTTATTAGTTGGCTTGCTGATCAGTGTTGTTCAGGTTGTAACGCAAATACAGGAAATGACGTTAACATTTGTACCAAAGATTATTGTTTCGATAGCTGTTTTAGCCCTTGCAGGACCTTGGATGCTAAATGTTTTAATTGAATTTAGTATTCAAACAATATCGTCCATAAAAGATTTTTAGTTACGAATCTATTTAGGTCTCTGCATGCAATTAACCACGACAGTCACCGAGTTTTCACTTGTTATGGCAAGGCTTTTACCATTTTTTATTTCGAGTGGTTTTGGGCCATTACAAAGACTTCCTGGTTTTGTTCGGGTTGTACTATTATGCACATTTTCAATAGCTTGTAGCTTTATGATAGAGCAGCACAATAGTGTGGCTGGTAGTCAATGGGTATTCGCAATATTAGGTGAATTCTTCATCGGCGTAGCAATGTTCTTTGCCTTACAACTTGCATTTGTGGCTATTACCTTTTGGGGGCGAGTGCTTGATATGCAAATTGGTTTTGGTGCTGCTGGTGTTATAGACCCCACAAATAAAAACCAAGATCCCTTACTGGGCAGTATCTTTTTGATTGCCGGGATATGTCTGTTTTATGTATCGGGTATGCACTACGAGTTAGTAAGAGGTATGGTTTTTAGTTTTGAAGTGTTGCCTGTTGGTTCTAGTGTGTTCGCACTCAAATTACCTAATTTTGCTTCTATGATCACTATGATTTTTAGTATTGGGTTGTTCATGTTTGCGCCAATTATTATTTTGATGTGGTGTTTGGACGTGTTTATTGGCCTATTGTCTAGAACCATGCCGCAAATGAACATCTATTTTGTCATGCTCCCGCTGAAAATATTTGCGGGCATATTTCTGCTGAGCATATTTAGTACTCACAGTAAGTTTGTGTTTGAGCGATTGTTCGAACAGGTTTTCATCTTTTGGAATGGGATGCTTTCTTAACATGTCACAAGATCAAGACAAATCAGAAAAACCCACCCCGCAGAAATTAAAGGAAGCCAAGGGAAAAGGGCAAGTAAGTAAAAGCCAAGAGCTTAACTTAATGGTTACAGGCATTGTCTTTTTATCGGTATTTAGTGTGTTGTTTACGAGTATAGGTGACCAGTTTATCCACCTGCTCAAACGCATTTTCATTCTCTCATCAGATTTTTCATTTACATCGACATCGTTAGTAAGCTTGTTTCGATACATA
This sequence comes from Pseudoalteromonas sp. BMB, assembly GCF_001709235.1. NCBI lineage: Bacteria > Pseudomonadati > Pseudomonadota > Gammaproteobacteria > Alteromonadales > Pseudoalteromonadaceae > Pseudoalteromonas > Pseudoalteromonas sp. BMB. The sequence goes on along the minus strand of NZ_MBQA01000159.1, from coordinate 17,723 downwards.
GGTATTGAAATGATGTACATTTTTTTTCCTTTACTGGGCTTTGTAATGTTGTTTGGTGTAGCGTCGAATGTATTTCAAACGGGCTTTGTACTTAGCACGTTTCCCATTAAACCTGATTTCAAGAAGATCAATCCAGCTTCTGGGCTCAAAAAAATATTCTCTAAAAAAACGCTATTTGAATTGTTCAAAAGTGTTTTGAAATTGGTTGCTTTCACTGCGGTGATTTACTCTGTTTCTGAGCCGATGATTGAGAAAGCGCATGAACTCATGCTGGCTCCAGTGAACTTGGTATCTTCAATGTGGCAAGCAATGTTCATAAAAATTGGTATTTACTTCATTATGTTATCTATCCCTTTTGTTCTGCTAGACATTTTGTTCACGCGTTGGGAATTCATGAAAAATATGATGATGAGTCGCAAAGAAGTTAAAGACGATCACAAAAAACGTGAAGGTGACCCTGAAGTAAAACAAAAGCAAAAGCAAATTCAAAAAGAGTTGCTGCAAAAAAGTGCTGCACTTAGCCAAGTAAAAGATTCAGACATTGTCATTGTGAACCCAACGCACATTGCGATTGCCTTGAAGTATGACAAACACACCATGATAGCACCGGTTGTTATGGCAAGTGGTAAAGGAGAGCTTGCAATGAAGATACGCTTACAAGCTCGCAAGTACTCAGTGCCCATGATTCAAAACAAATCTCTCGCCAGAAAGCTATACAAAGAAACGCGGATCAATAAACCTGTACCCGCGCATTGTTTTGATGACTTAGCGCCTGTCTTTCGATGGTTATTAGGGATTAAATAGATGAAAAGAATCGCATCGATATTAGCTGCGAATAAGGACTTATTACTGGTCATTGCAGTCGTCGTCATATTGATGATGCTGTTTTTGCCTGTGCCTCCATTGTTGCTAGATATTTTATTGATCACCAATTTTAGTTTGGCACTGCTGATACTAATGTTGACGTTCTATACAGATAAACCTTTGAGTTTTTCCACTTTTCCATCGTTATTACTTATCGCTACTTTATTTCGTCTAGGACTAAATATTTCAGCTACTCGGTTAATTTTGAATGAAGGGGATGCTGGTGAGGTGATTTCAGCTATTGGTGGGTTTGTGGTCGGCGGGAATTATATCATCGGTCTGGTTGTGTTTTTTATTCTCATTGTTGTGCAATATGTAGTTGTGACCAATGGTGCACAACGTGTCGCTGAAGTTGCTGCACGATTCACTCTCGATTCAATGCCGGGTAAGCAGATGAGTATTGATGCGGACCTCAATATGGGTTTGATTGATGAGCATGCAGCAAAGCGTCGTCGTGAAAACATAGAAAAAGAAGCTAACTTTTATGGTGCGATGGATGGTGCGAGTAAGTTTGTTAAAGGTGATGCCATCGCAGGTATCATTATTATTCTGATCGACATTATAGGCGGTCTAACTATTGGTGTTGCGCAGCGTGGTTTGAGCTGGGAAGAAGCGTTGCAAACGTACACCTTGCTGACCGTTGGTGATGGTATTGTAACGCAGATCCCATCGCTGATCATTGCCACCGCGACGGGCATTATTATTACCCGAGCTGCTACTGATGCACACTTAAGTGATGAGTTAGGTCGACAAATTACTTCATCTCCAAAAACGCTCTTTATCGTCGCATTTTCTTTATCTGCTGCAACTATGTTACCCGGTCTGCCTGTCGTACCACTTTTGTCTATTGCGATTATTTTCTTTGCTCTGGGTTTTGTTGCTTTTAGACGCGCCAAACAAGTGAATGATGAAACAATTGATGATGAAAACAGCAAAGGTGAAGTTGCAGAAAAAGAGGTTGACAGTATCGAATCTATGTTGACGATACGCCCATTAGAACTTGGGGTTTCTTCAGAAATAGCTAATGCAATTCACGAACAAGGCGATGTGCTGTTTGACCGATTTGATACCTTTAGGAAGCAATTAACTCGAGATCTTGGGGTGATAGCACCAAAACTATTTTTGCTTGATGATCCAAGTTTGAAAGAAGGCGGTTACGAGTTACGAATTTTGGGATCGCGAGTGGGTCGTGGCACCTTGTTTTTTGATAAGTATTTGGCGATTGACCCGAAGGGTAAACTTAATGCGGTTGAGGGCATCAAAGCTAAAGAACCTACATATGGTTTACCTGCTTGCTGGATTGATGAATCACAGGGACAAATAGCCCGACAAGCTGGTTACACAGTGGTCGATCCAGAAACAACGCTGCTTACCCATTTAACAGAAGTTATTAAGTCTCATGCTTGGGAGCTACTCACTCGCTCAGAAGTAGAGAAGCTAATTAGTCGTTTAGAAGGCTCGCATGCAAGTTTACTCAACGAACTGGTACCTAACATACTGAGTTATTCCGAGATTCAAAACGTCTTACAGCAGCTTTTGAAAGAAAAGGTGTCCATCAGAAACTTAGAGATGATCCTCGAATGCTTGGTTGATAAAGGAAAAGTATCTAAAGAGACATTTTTCTTGTGTGAGCAAGTGCGTGAAAAACTGAAGGCACAAATTGTACAAAGTCTGCTAGATATTGACGATATGCTTCACGTAATCACATTTGAGCCACTGGTAGAACAGCAACTCATTTCTGGTGTTCAAACTGAGCATGGACAAAGCTCATTGGCAATTGATCCATCATTGACTGAAACAATCATCAAACAGTTGGCTGGTTATACAGAGTTAGCGATATCAAAGCGTTTATCACCTGTACTGGTTTGTCATTCACCAATCCGTTTAGCAACTCGTCGCTTACTAGAGCGTGTGATCCCACAGTTACATGTTATTGCTATTTCGGAAATCCCATCGTCAGTGTCAGTCTCCAATCTTGGTGTGGTCAAAAATAATAAAATTGTGGGGGCTGCATAGATGTCAGTGATTGATGCAATCGCACTTGGAATTGAGCGAGATCTTCAGCACCTTAAGGCAGTGAGCGAAAATGTTGCCAATGTGAACACGCCAGGATATCAAGCCGTTCAATCATTCGATGCAGTACTTAATGCAGATCAAGTGATAACTCAACAATTGGTTTCTAAAAAGTTTGGTGCAGTAAAAGACAGCGAGCGAAACCTTGATTGGGCGATCACCTCAACAGGATATTTTGTTATTGAAAAGGACCAACAGCTTTTTATTACGCGCTATGGGCGTTTTCATGTTTCAAAAGATGGCTTATTGACACATGTCTCTGGCGGCAAATTACTAGGTGAGTCGGGGCCGATAAATGTAGGCAATGCCTCCGTGTCTGTCTCTACTATGGGGGCGGTCTTGCTCAATGGTAAAGAGTCAGAACAGCTAAAGATCGTTGACGTTGCCCACATCGCAAAAGGTGTATCGGGTGGTCTTTACTCTTTCAGAGGTCAAGTGAGTGATGTTATGGATATTCAAGTTCGCAAAAACGCAATCAATACTTCAAATGTTGATTCGGGCGAACAGATGACCAACATGATTAACTTAAACAGACACATTCAAAGTTTACAAAAGGCAGCCTTGGCATATGACCAAATGATGAGTGCTGGCATTAATGAATTAGGAAAAAAGTAATATGATAGAAGCTTTATATATTGCAGAAACAGGGATGAACTCTCAGCAAGAGTTAATCGAAGTTATCTCAAATAACATCGCGAATGTTTCAACGCCCGGTTTTAAAAGTGCCGAAGTAAACTTCGTTGACTTGGTATATCAGACCAATATCGGTACTCAAGGCTTTGAGTTACCAGCTCATGCTTCTGCTCAAGGAATTGGCGTTTCAACATCTGAACAAGTTGTAAACTTTGAACGTGGCGATTTAAAGCAAACGGGTAACCCGTTTGATATAGCCATTAATGGTAATGGCTTTTTGGCAATTGAAACACAAAACGGTGAGCTTGCCTATACAAGAGCTGGGCGTTTGCGAGTTGATGACAATGGTTATTTGGTATCGACACAAGGCCAACGGCTTAGTGCTAATATTCAGCTTCCACCCGATGTAACCGGCGTGACATTTACCTCAAGCGGTTCAGTGTTAGTACGTGTTGATAGCGCGTCGCAGTTGGTAGAAATTGGTCAACTTGAACTGGTTAATTTCAATAATCCACAAGGCTTAAACCGTATTGGTAATAACCTTTATCAAGCAACTGAACAAGCTGGCCAACCGACATTTGGTAAACCAGGTGAAAGTGGCTTAGGTCAGATAGTGCAGGGCTTTACTGAACTTTCCAATGTTTCAATGAATGAAGAAATGGTTAACCTTATGCTTGCACAACGAGGCTATCAATTGAATGCCCGGATCATTCAGGTATCTGACCAAGTACTTGAAACAATAAATAACCTTAGGCGTTAAGTCATTGAAACGGTTTCCTTGTTTTGCATTTTGTATCATTTGCGCATTTAAGGTGCTTGCAATGGGTGCGGATGACCATTTAGTGATAGAAATAAATCAGGCTAAATATTTAGGACAAGGTCCGGTGACTGTGGCGGATATTGCGGACGTATCCGGTCAAAACAGTGAGATGGTCGAACAAGCAAAATCTTTGCCGTTGAAGTGGCCAGATAATACGAACTGGTTATTCAAAAAAGATATTAACACTCAGATAAAAAGCCAGTTCAAACTGAGTCATAGTTGGCATGCAACTGGGCTAAATCAGGTGTTTCTAAAGCGTTGTTGGCATATTTCAGCTGATAAGATCGAGCAGGTAGCGATTGATGGTTTGAATAATAAGTTAGATGAAAGCTATCAACGTGTTTTGTCTGCAAGTTTTGAAGATGACGTACAAAACTTATGCCGAACGAATCAAGTGAATTCGTTATCGCTCAAAAGGCTAAGTATCGGCACTTTGTTTAGTAAAAGTAGAGTGACGTTCGTTTCTGATGGCGCTGAAGAATTTACCGTGATCATGAAACTCGCATTGCAACAAAAAGTGCCAGTGCTTACCAACGAGCACGCACAAAATATTGAAATTCTGGCGTCGAATGTCGATTGGCAATGGCTTACAGTTGACCATTTAAAACCAAATGCTCCGCCATTTGAAATTGACAAATTAGTTGCCAAGAAGCATTTAAAGACAGGTCAGGTATTAGATAAACATAACACCAAAAGAATACCTCTGGTCGAACAAGGTGAACTGATCAGTTTCAGTATGAGAACTGGTGCTTTGTTTATTAAAGGTAAAGCAAAAGCTCTTGGGGAAGGGCAATTGGGAGATGAAATTAACATCATGCTTGATTCAAGTAACAAGGCAATCAAAGCCAAAATCGTACAAAAAGGAGTTGTCGTTGTTTCACAATAAAATCTTAGGAATAGCTTGGATAGCATGTGCTCTTTCCTGCATCAATGTTCACGCTACATCTTTGTTTAACGAGCAAACATTTAGCTCTTTAACCGCAGATAAAAGGGCGATGGCGATTGGCGACACGGTCACAGTCATTGTGATTGAAAATGCTCAAGCAAAAAGTCGCTCAGGGTCATCTAACGCAAATGATCTATCGATTTCTGCTTCTGGTAGCTCTCCACAAGGTAGTTGGCCCTACAGCATGGGGTTGGGCGCAGAGTTTAGTGGTGATGCTGTAACCAGCAGAAATGGGTTTATCAAGGCGCAGATCACGGCAATCGTTAATGATATTGATGAGTTTGGCAACTTGGTTATTCGAGGTACACAGAACATTACTATTGATGGCGAGTTACAAAGTATCGAACTTTTAGGGCGTGTCAGAGCAACCGACATTATGGCTAACAACACTTTGTTATCTTCTCGCATTATGGATGCAAGAATCAATTTCACTGGAGAAGAAAAAGAATCTGAAGGCGTGTTATCACAACTGTTCACATGGTTAGGGTTTTAATAATGAAGTTACTTGGTTTGCTATGCGCATTTACTTGTGCCTCGATGTTAACTTTTTCTACACAGGCGAGTACTCAAGGCGCTGTGAGAATTAAAGACCTTGCTCGTATTGATGGTGTTCGAGAAAACGCCTTGGTCGGTTATGGAATTGTTGTGGGGTTGGCAGGTTCTGGTGATTCGTCGAGAAGTCTAGCTACGCTTCAATCTGTGAAGAACACGTTAGAAAGCTTCGGCTTAATAATTTCAACAGACGACATAAAAAGTAAAAATGCAGCTGCCGTTATCGTGACCGCTGATTTACCAGCTTTTGCTCAGCCAGGTGATAAGTTAGATGTTCATGTTTCTTCCATTGGTGATGCGCGAAGCTTGACTGGTGGTACTTTATACATGACCCCACTGAAAGGTGCAGATACTCGAGTATATGCACTTGCACAGGGCAATTTAGCGGTTGGTGGCTTTAAGTTCAGTGCCAATCAAAGTGTGTTGCAACGTAATCACCCTACTGTTGGTTTCATTCCTCAAGGTGGTACCGTCGAGCGAGAAATCAAAAACCAGTTTGTTAAAGAAGATGGCTCTTTGAGCTTAATTCTAAAACACCCCGATTTTGTGACGGCTGATCGCATTGTTAAGTCACTTAAACAATCAACGGGATTTGACGTGAAAGCGGTACATGCGGGCAAAGTTATAGTGACACCCAATGAAGGTGATTCTGTTATTTCAGCTATTGCGGAGATACAACAAGCCTGGGTTGTGCCTGAAGTTGCTTCAAAAGTCGTGATCAATGAGCGTACAGGCACACTGGTGTCAGGATCAGATATTCATATCGGCAGTGTGGTCATTTCCCATGGTGCAATTCAACTAACTGTAGATACAGACTTTTATGCATCGCAACCAATTGGCGTATTCATTGATTCAAGCGATGGCATCAGAACGGTTGTTACCCCAACAAGTAAATTAAATACAACGCAGGAAACAGAGGCGCTCTATCAAAGTAAAGAAGGCACTAATATTGCCGAACTTGTGAGTGCGTTGAAAAAGCTTCAACTCTCTACAAGAGACATTATTTCAATTTTGCAAGCGCTCAAAAAAAGTGGCGCATTACACGCTGAACTTGTTGTGCAATAGGAGGTACAGATGTCTGATTTACTCTCAATCGAAGCATTACGCTTGTCGCTAAATATGGCTGCAACCCAACAAAGATTGTCGTTGGAAAATGTGGCTAATCACAGTACTTCGACTCAAGGTTCTCAACGAGCAGATTTTGCTTCTTTATTGCAAGGCCTTGAAGGCATTTCGAGCGATCAAAAGCAACAAGTAATGTCTCAATTATCGTCTAACTGGCATACGGTAGAGGGCCACTACATTCATCAAAGCGATAAAAAGGCTTCGTTGGATGAAGAAGTTGCTTTGTCGATGAAGGCATCAGGTCAGTATCAAAAGCTTGTAGAAGTGCTGAACAGAAAAATAGGACTTATGAATTTAGCTGTATCGGGAGGTAAGCGATAATGGCACATGATATTTACGCAATTAGCATGTCTGGTATGGCGGTAGAGCGCGCGAAGTTGCAAGCTGCGTCATTAAACATTGCAAATGCCAATTCAATTTCATCCTCGGCTGAAGGTGTTTATAAAGTTAAATCACTTTCAAATGAAGTGGCAAGTCTATCTTTTGAACAAAGAGTACAGATGCAAGCTGAGCAAATGCTTACGCAAAGTCCCCAAGTTCGCGCAATGTACAAGCCTGAACATGCACTTGCCAATGATCAAGGTTACGTATTCACCCCAGAAATTAATTTAGCGACAGAAATGTTAAACCTGAACACTGCGACGCGCGCATATGAAGCGAATGTCAAGGCGTTTAACGCTTACAAAAGCATGAGCTCAAAAGCATTAGAGATAGGCAAATAACATATGGAAATTACAGCAATAGAAGCTGCAGAATTTTTAAAAACAACTGATCTGCATAGCGTTTCTCAATCACAGCCTACCAGTGGTTTTATGGATGTGGTCATGAGCCAAGTAGGTGAGTTAAACGCAAGTTTAGTGGAAGCTGAACAAATGGCTCAAAGAGCGGCTGCGGGCGAAAGTATTCCGTCCCATGAAATCATGATTGCGATGGAAAAAGCGCGTTTAGAGCTGAACATGGCCGTACAAGTTAGAAATAAGCTTCTTGATGTTTATCAAGAAATTACAAAAATGCAGATTTAAGCGAGTAGTTAAAAAATGGGTAATTTATTTTCGGCCTTAACGCCGGTGCAGAAACGTTCCTTGGCTGCATTAACATTCGCGATTGTCATTTTAACAGTGGGTGCTGTTGTATGGGTGGTAAAGGCAGGTTACCAACCGATATCTTTAAACAGCGTTCAGCAGTCGGCGTCGCTGATAGAAAAGTTTGAGCAGAACAATCTCGATTATAAATATACGGCCGATGGACAAATATTAGTGAATCAAGACCAACTAGGGAAAAGCCAGTTATTACTCGAGCAGACGCGTGGTGCAAGCTTTTCTTCTCATGGATTAGAGTTATTCGACAAAACCGATTATGGCATGACTGAACATGCGCAAAAGGTGACATTTCAGCGCGCAATGCAAGGTGAGCTAGAGCGCACCCTATCGTCGCTATCTTACATTAAGTACGCGCGAGTACACTTGACGATGGCCGACAAAAAGTTGTTTTCATCAGACAGTACCCCTGCAAAAGCTTCTGTGACTCTGTTCACTGAGCAAGACCATGAAATATCGGACAAAAATATTTCCGGTGTACAATCCCTTATCGCTGCAGCAATAGAAGGATTAGAAGCTGAACATGTGACGGTTTTCTCTCAAAACGGTAAACAACTTTCCCGTACAACGGATTCAAGTGATGAACAGGAATTACTGGTGGGTAGTGCAACAAAAGAAGCTGAGTTAACTAAAAAAGTAGAGAAGCTATTGGGCTTGTATATGGAGCCTTCACAATATGCTGTGAGCGTTACAGTACGGCTTAATTTACAAAAAGTCAGTTCAGTTGAAAAATCAGTACTTGTAGGCCCAAATGGTGAAGGTGTTGTTGTTCGCAAGAAAACTTCAAGCCGAGATGTGCCTAATGTAGATGGTTCTGGTGAAGATACGAAAGAGCAATTTAGTGAAGAATTAGAGTACTCGGTAGGTAGTAAAACGCAGCAAAGCACTCAACTTGCTGGAGATGTAGAGCGCGTAAGCATTGCGATAGCTTTGGTTGCTGAACTGAATGAGCAACAAATTTCTAAACTAAAAACACTGGTTACTTCTGCCGTAGGCTTAGATGCGGTTCGTGGCGATAGTATTGCCATTGAGTATTTTGAGCCGCTATTTGCAGATACTGAAGTACAAAGCACAGTCAATGCAGTGGTGGCTGATAACCTACCTCAACAGACAACGATAAAACCATTAAAAACAAGCGGTAACATGTTAATTTCATCCATACCAGCATGGGCTTGGTGGTTAGCGCCTGCTTTACTCATTATTTTAACGGTAGTCTTGGTTCGCCGTCAGCGTTTACCACACAAAGAGCGCGAAGCCGTGTTGTTAGAGGTATCTGATTGGTTAAATAAAAAGGAGCCTAGTAATGCACGCTAAGCATTCACCCATTAAGATGGTTGCGCTTAAGCTTTGCACATTAAGTTGGCTTGACCGCATTTGGCTACTTAAGCAGCTGCAACCGAGTGTTCGATTGCAAGTTAAAGTTGCTTACAAAGAGATCAAAAGTTTACAGCTTGAAAACCCACAAGAACTATTGGAACAGTTCACTAAACCCGCCAACGAGGGGCTATCTCAGGACACAAAATTACCGGAAGAAGTTGCATCGTATCTAAAGCGCGTGGACCAAGAACCGAATTTAGTAACACCACAGGTGAAAGCTTTTTTGGTTAACGATCTTGTGTCGAAGAATCAAAATATTGCGCACTTTAAAGAGGCTCAGTGATGATTAATAGCGTTAAGACTTATCACGGACCAAAAGTGCGGTCTACGGTATCATCTAATACATCGATAGAGCATGTAACTAAAACTCAGGGGGTTGTGCAGCCACAACCAGATCTGAAAGCGTTGCTACAGAGCCTAGAGCCTAAGCAACGCGAACGGTTGATCGCCGAGGTGTTTGAGAGTGATCTGACTACTATCGTTAAAACTGAGTCTGAACGCGGATACCAAAAAGGCTTAAAGGATGCACAAGATCAGTTAGATAAAATAACCAAAGAGCAAAACGAACAATTTGGCGAACAAACTGAGCAGTTCAGTAAGCTTATTTCAAAAATTGAACAGCTTACACCCAATGTGTCATTACACAACGAAGACGATGTTTATGAAGTCATTGTGCTTGCTGTATTTAAATTATTAGGTGAGCGCTTAGAGCAAGGTGATTACTTAAAACACGCTGTTGAGCGTGCGATTGAGGAATGCATCGTGTCTAAGGAAGTATCGCTGTGTTTGAGTACTCAAGACTACCAGTTGGTTATGAGTTGCCTTAAAACTGAGTATTCAGAAGATGACCTAGCCAAAGTGAAAATCAAAGAAGATAAGCGAATGTCGATTGGTGACACGCGTTTAGAACTGGCTAACGGCAGCATTGAACAGAACTTTACTGAAAAGCTAAATGCATGGTGTGAGAACTTAGCCAAATTCAGACGGGAGTCGAACCTTGGTTAATTTGCAGCTATTCAAGCAGTCACTAGATAACATCGAGTCGCAAGTCAGTAAAGGCTATGTGATAACGACAATTGGTGTTGTGGTTGAAGCTAGCTGCCCGGGTGTTTGTATCGGTGAGCTTTGCAAGATACAACCACAATCTGGTTTGCCAGAAATTTTATGTCAAGTAGTGGGTTTTAAAGAGCAACGCGTTTTATTGTTGCCATTTGAAAGCTTGCGCGGTGTCACTTATGGCAGCAAGGTCGTCTCATTGGGCCACAATGTAACCGTGCCGGTGGGTAATGATTACTTGGGTCGAGTGGTGAATGCATTTGGTAAACCCATTGATGATAAGGGGCCTATTGCCAGTTTTGCCGATGTTGAAATTCATACTCAGCCAATAAACCCTTTACAGCGAGCGCCGATTGAAGAGGTGTTCGATACGGGGATCACGGCCATTGATACCTTTTTAACACTCGGTCATGGACAACGTGTTGGTTTGTTTGCCGGCAGTGGTGTTGGTAAAAGTAGTTTGTTGAGTGATATTTGCAAAAATCGGCTGGCAGACGACAAAGTAAACATCGTTGTGCTTGTTGGTGAGCGTGGCCGTGAAGTGGAAGAGTTTGTTACTCGAACACTGGGTCAAAACGGCATGAAGAACTCTATCGTGATCGCTGCTACTGCTGAAGAATCCCCGCTAATACGTGTACAAAGCGTGCACTATGCATTAGCGATGGCTGAGTTTTTCTCTCATCAGGGTAAAGATGTGCTATTGACGGTTGACTCAATGACACGATTTGCGATGGCATTGCGTGAAATTGGCTTAGCTATTGGTGAACCACCTACGCTCAAAGGTTATACCACATCAGTATTTTCGGCGGTGCCAAAAATTGTTGAGCGGTGTGGACGGTTTAAAGACCGAGGTGCAATTACCGCTATATTTACCGTTTTGGTAGAAAATGACGACTTTAACGACCCTGTTGTAGACACGTTACGAGCCATATTAGACGGGCACATTGTGCTGACAAGGCAGCTGGCTGAGCGCTATCACTTCCCGGCAATTGATATTTTGAAATCTGTGAGTCGATTGTTCCCCGATTTATCGACTGAGGCGCAAAGAAATTCACTGACTAAAGTGCGCAAGGCATGGCTTAGTTATGAAGATAACAAAGAGTTGTTGGAGCTTGGCATGCTTGAAGGTGAAAGCTCAAACACCAGGTTGATCAAAAACAATTACCAAACCATTTGTGACTTTTTGCAGCAAGCTAAAGGTGCGTCAATAAGTCGTGAAAAAATGCTTGAACAATTAAATGCGATGGAGCTGAAGGATGAGTGATAAACATATGAAATTATCACGTTTCTGTGCTCAGTACGCGAAAGTCTATGAACATCGTGTCAATGCAAAGATGCGCGAGCTTGAGCAGTTAACAGCGTATATTAATGACGTAAACAAACAGCTAACGGCAACCCAAAATAAGCTCACCAGCATCAATGATTACACCCTTGCATCTATCGCAAATATGATGCCTGAAGTGCACAGAGTCACCTTGAATCAAGTCTCTATACTGTCAAAAAAAGTATTGGATCTTGAGTCAGTTTTAAGTGAATTAAAACAACAGCGAAGTGTTCAAGAGAAAGCACTTTGCGAGTTGAAGTTAAAGCAAAAAGTGATTGGTAACAAATCAACCAAGCACAAAAGTGAAGAAATACACCGTGTTAATGCGTTGCTGGATACACAGTTAGAGCAACTACGCGTGATCAATAAAGGAGCACATCAGCATGCTTGATATGGCCAGTATGTTGTTATCTCTAAATGGACAGTCTAGCTCTAACCCTAAAGTGGGCAAAAATAATCAATTGAGTGGTTTAGATTCACCGTTCGCAGTGCTGTTATCAGGCTCGCTAAACTTAAACTTACAGGCCGATACACAGCAAGGTGCAGACAAAGCGCTTGATGGGCAGTTTGTACCACAAGATACCCTTGAAAACCATTTACAAAACAGCCAAACATTGTTGTTTACTAACAACATGAGCGAACAAGATCATAGTCTGCACTTTCAACTGAGTAACCCGTTAGAGCGTGCAGGTGCGATTGCTAGCACACAAACAGCTCAGTTTACTGGAGGAGTGGAATTTAACAGTGGGACAGCTACATCGATTACCCAATTAAAAGTCACTATTAAATGGGGCATGTTGGCGACGGGGCATTTAGCACAACAACTTGTAAGTACTGTTAACTATGGCACCAATGAGGGGCCTACTCATGAGAAAAGTGCGCTCAATAAAAGCGCTGTAGAGCTAACCAATGTGTACATAGGCCGCTCAGTAGTAACGGCTCAATTTAACTTGGCAAATAAGTTACCGAACAATTTAGCTGTGAACAGTGCGCCGTCAATGCGCTCACACTCAGTGAGTGCAGAAAAAGCTTTACTTGAAACGACTAAACCCTATTTTGACTCACGTTATCAACCTTATTCTACGCAAGCATTGTTTGTGTTCTCAAGTGCTGATAAATCGGTGAAAGTTTCTGCTCGAGATTACTTTGGGGGCCAAGAACAAGCAGATGAGCTTGGCTCGTGGCTTGATGAATTTGTTGACGAAAGCGTTGTGAAAAATATCAAAGAATATAGCTTTAACGGCAAAGTTGTTTGGAAAAGAGAGTTATAAATGGCAATTGAAAGCATTGGACAAATTACGGGCACCTCAGCCACAACAAATGAAAATAGTAATGTGTCGCAAGACGAATTTATTAAGCTTTTTTTGGCTCAATTGAATTCTCAAGATCCACTTGAACCATTGAATAACAGAGAGTTCTTAGCGCAGCTGGCACAATTTTCTGCCCTTGAGCAAACTCGTCAGTCGAACGACAAATTACAAAGCCTGCTCTCGATGAACTCATCGAATCAGGCACTAAATTTACTTGGAAAGACTGTGCAAGTTAACTTGCAGTCAGGCTCTGAGTTTAATGGCACCATTGAAGCAGTTCACTATGACGCAAATGGACCTACATTAACAATAAAAAGCACCGAAGGTAGCTTTATAGACAAGGTATCACTCAGTCAAGTGACCGTGGTGCAACAATAACAGGAGTTTAATATGTTTCAGGCCTTTTTTAATGGGCTTTCGGGAATGCTGTCATTCTCAAAAAACCTAGATACAGTAAGTAACAATATCTCAAATATGAACACGCCGGGTTTTCGAGCTGCTGATACATTTTACGACAGTCTAAGTGGTAGTAATGGTGATGGTGGCATTGGTACGCAAATCTCTGGGTTAGGTTATCGGTTTACCAGTGGTGACATCAAACAAACAGGTAACGCCACTGACGTTGCGCTCAATGGGCAAGGCTTTTTTACCGTGATACAAGATGGAAATCAGTATTTTACCCGTGCCGGCCAGTTTAGCTTCAACAGTGAAGGGGTTCTTATTGATAAGAACTCAGGTGGTTCGGTAGCCAGTATCGGTGATACTGGCGCTTTATCTGAGTTCAATATAAGTGACCGGAAGGTGCTTGCACCGACTGCAACAAAAACGGTGGATTTAAGTGGCAATTTATCGACTGGGGCGTCTAGCCATGAGATCTCTGGTGTAAAGGTATTTAACCGATTAGGTGAGGAAGTAGAACTCACATTAAAATTCACCAAAAGCACCACGGTAACAGGTGAGTGGACAGTTGATGTGAGTAAGTCGTCAGACACCAGCACTACCATCTCAACATCAAAAATTAAATTCGGTGCCGATGGTACGCCTGAAGCTGCGCAGGCTAGCTTTAGCGTAAGTATTGGTGACTCAATGAATGGCGACGCTGCAGTCTCGTTCTCTTTAGGTAGTCCAACTAACTTTTCACAGTCCACATCTATGGATACCGGTGAAACATCAACATTAAAAGCCACGATCAAGGATGGCTCTGCAGTTGCATCGTTAACGAGCGTCGAGTTTTTATCAGATGGCACATTGTCATTGAAATATAGCAATGGTGAGACGAAAGAAGGCCCAGCGTTAGCTATTGCCAATGTGAAAGACCTCGCTTCTTTGACGCAAGTTAAAGGTAATTTATTTGAGGCACAGTCAAACTCGGGCGTGACATTCGAAAAGGCAGGTAACTCAGGGATGGGCGCCATTGCAGGTAAGAGCATTGAACTGTCGAACGTCGACCTATCTAGAGAGTTTGCTGACATGCTGGTGATCCAACGCGGATATCAAGCAAGCTCAAGATTACTGAATGTATCAAACCAGTTGCTTGAGCAATTATATGAGAACACTAGAGGTCGTTAATGTCGATTAAGTACTCAGGTGTATTCGATAGTTCGTTGCAGGCGTTCATTAGTGAACGCCTTAGCAAGGCGACAAAACAGTGGCTACAAACTTGGTTTATCGCGGCGAATGATGTTGCCGTGAACATCCAGTTCAACGAACAACTGTTTTCATCGTTGAATATACAAGCACAAACTAATTTTAAAGCGAATAAAACCGGTATTACTTTATGCGTTCAACCTGAACCTATGGTTGAAGCGATGCTGTGCGACGCACTGAATATTGATAAAGCAACTTTGCCAATATTACTGAAGTCGCTAGAGAAAAAGCCCTTAGCTCATCTCAACGAAGATTTACACTTCAAGTTACAATGCGCATTAGATGTGCCTGACAACGTTGAGATTAAAAGCGCCCAAGTAGCTGCTGTAATCGCAGTGAAAGCATCGAGTTGGACGCTAGATATCGCGTTAGATTGGCAGGTGCTTACACATTTACTGCCAAAAGCTGAGCAACAAGAGAGTATGCCTGTGTTTTCATTAAAGCATGCTGCAAAGCATCACACCGTGCCAGTGCGAGTCGCTATGAAGAGCCAGCCACTGAGTTTTGTTGACGTTATGAGTCTTAAAAAGGGTGATGTCATCATGCTCAAGCAAGCTGTTGAGGCGCCAATCCCTGTTGAAATTAATCATGTTAGCGAAGTCGTTCAGGGCTTTTTAGTTGAACGTGATAGTAGTAAAGCAATTATTTTTTCGGAGTCATAAATGGAAAATGTTCAACCTGTTGAATTTACAGAAATAACGGAGCAAAGCAAGAGCGGAGAAAGACTTCTGCCAAGCATCGACAAAAAGCTATTAAAAGGCGTTCAAGTAGAACTTGAATGTATTGTTGGTGAAACGCACATTGCTTTGGATAAGCTGTATTCTTTGGAAGTTGGAGAAGTGCTTAAACTACAACAAACGACGCAGGACACGATCAAACTGTGTTTGAACGGCAATATTGTTGCGATGGGGCGCTTAGTTGCAGCTGACGGAAAATTTGGCGTTGAAATCACCGACGTGCCGGTTAGTGCTGATGAATGAGCTGCAATTCAAGCAAACTGAAGTGGTTGGCGATTATCAGCTAATCATTTTAGTAGCTGTATCGTTAATTCTTGTGGGTATTTATCTCTATCTTAAGATGTATAAAAAGCCAACGTTGAACTCATCAAAGGGAATTAAGGTCATTGGCCAAACTCGAGTTGGACAGCATAGTGTTGTGTATGAAATGCAATCTAAAGACAGAACATATGTTGTGTATGAATCAAAGTCAGGTGTTGTTGAGTTATTCGGTCAAGACACAAAAAGTGGAGAACTTGATAGTGAGTAGGATGATTAAGCTGTTTATCCTATTGTCTGTGTTTGTTTCATCATGTGTGGTCGCTCAAACGGAGCAAACAAGCTTGCTAGTAGCAGTTAAAAGCTCAGGCCTACTGGATAATTTATCACCTGAATTGAAAACAGTATTTACGCTAACCATGCTGTCTTTCATTCCCGTGATATTAATTGCAATGACTGCTTTTACGCGTATTGTGATTGTGTTGTCTATGCTGCGTCATGCGCTTGGTTTACAGCAAACGCCACCGAATATTGTGATCATCACGCTCAGTTTATTCCTTACTTTTTACACCATGCTGCCGGTATGGGAGAAGGTAGAAAGCGATGCGATTAGGCCGTATATCAGTGAAACGATCAGCTTGGAAAAAGCGTTAGAATCGGGTGGTCAGCATATGAAAGCATTTATGTTGAGTCAAACTAGAGAGAAAGACTTTGCGGTGATACTTGAAATGGCAAAACAACAACCGCCAGCGAGTGCTTCCGACGTATCTTTTAGCTACTTAGTGCCTGCATTTTTGCTCAGTGAACTGACAACAGCATTTAAAATAGCATTTATTATTTTTATTCCTTTTTTATTGATAGATCTTGTTGTTGCGAGCGTACTCATGTCGTTGGGTATGATCATGCTGCCACCGATCTCTATCGCATTGCCAATTAAAGTCATGCTATTTGTTTTAATAGATGGTTGGTCATTGATATCGCAATCATTGGTGAGTAGTTTTTCTTAGAATAGTCAACCAAGCACCGTGCGTTAATCTGTGTTTGGTTGATTCTATTTAATTAAATTTGTTGTTGTAAATATCTAATAGAATTGAATTTTTGGATGAACTTAAATCACTTTCAATATTTTCCACCTCGGGTTGGCTGGATGTGTCATGTAACTCTTCGCTAAGCATATATAAAAGTTGATTCATATTTTCATTTAATGCTAAATTCTCGTCGTTTAACAAAATCCCTTCCGTTAAAAGCTCCTTTGCTTGCTCAGTATTGTCTTGAAATATATTGACCAGTGCTTTAGCAAAAGTGGCAAGATAGTTGTCTTCACCTAGCATAAGTAATTGTTCAATATGACTGTTGAGTGTATCAAAGTCTTCGTTTAATAAGGCTAAGAAACAAAGCTGAAATCTCGCTATGTGAAATTGAGGGTTAATATTTAAGCTTCTCAAAAATGCATTTTTTGCGCGCATATAATCATTCTGTTCAGCATGATATGAAGCGTCTAGGAAGTGTACTTCGAAACTATTTTGATTACTGCTTAGTAGTGCAGAAATACTTTCATATTGTTTATGAGCAATTACGTCTGAAAAGTTGCTAATTAAAGCTTCAATGCTTAAAGGCGATATCGTATCTTTCATGATTAAGCTATATCCAATAAATGTGTACCTATGATAATTCAATTTCTGTGATAAAACCACAGAGGTTAAGATGGTTATCTATCAATTATCTTAGAAGCTCTTTAGCCATCGTTCTTTACTTACGGTTAGCTGTACTTTTTGAGTGAAAAACTGACTTTTTAGGGGGGGGGATAAAAAAATTTAGTTTTTTACTAAACATTTTTTTTAATAGCAGGAAGAGGATTACTAGAGAATACAATCAACATAGAAATCGGAATAAAAATGGGCGCT
>NZ_MBQA01000158.1:0-101317 GCF_001709235.1 Pseudoalteromonas sp. BMB | reverse complement strand
GATGTGTATAAGAGACAGGGAATGAGCTAACTCATTGTTTTTAATAACACATTAAATTATCCCATTATCTAGCCAGACAGTTTTAGGGATAACAAGGCGAATTTATGCACCAATAGCTGGCTATTGGAAGTGAATTCAACGCAGTTAGCGCTAAAACTGGCTGCTAGAAAGGCATTAATTATCCGAAGCCCAGGTTATTTAATTGTGATTACGGTCTATGAACGTTAGCGGTGACAGATATTATTGTGTGCATGGTATCTCATGTTTTAATACCAAATAGCCTTAATACCCACTCGATGTGAGAGGAAAATCTGACGCTAGCTGCGTTAAAAACTTCTTTTTAGAACAACTAGGTGCCTTGCTGTTAGCTGGGTGCGGAGCAAGCGATAAGACTTTCTAACCTCAAAAATAGCTCACCTTATTAAAAAGGCTTTGATGTCAGGTGAGTAGATAACAGATATTCGCCTTCTAGGCATCATGATTAAGCAGTGGTATGAGAGTGACGTTAAACTAAAAAAGCCCCCGCAGCTTTAAACTTGCGGGGGCTCATTATTACGACTAAATCTTGCGGGCTTTAGACTACAGTCTAAATGTGAAACCAGCGAAGATATAGCGACCCAAAGAATCATAGAAACCAGGGTAAGTGTTACCATTTGCTGGGCCTGCAGGACCATTTGGTACTAGTGGAGCAGTATTATCAAAGATATTATTTACACCACCGCGGAATTGCAGGTTATCAGAAGCATTCCATGTTACCGCAATATCAACGTAGTCACGCGCAGTCATTGGAACTGGTCCATCGATTACTTGACCGTCGTCATTTCGTGCGAATTCCTTCACTTCACTTACATAACGATAGGTTGCTGTAACGTTTGCATCCCAAGGTGTTACCCAAGTTGTTGAGAAGTTTGACTTAAAGTCAGGAACTGGGTATTCACATACCGCTCTATCCCAACGACCAGCACAATCGTCAATATCACCACCTGGTAAGTTTTGCGTTGCAAACTTATCTAGCCATGTACCGATTAGCTTGAAGCGTAAAAGACCCATATCATCAGGTAGGTTATAACGGTAAGATGCATCAAAATCGATACCGCTTGTATCTACACTACCAATGTTTCTATCGATTGCAGTGATAGAATCTTGGCCTAGCCACAATGAACCAGTTGGACCACGGTTAATCAGTCCACAGAACTCGTCGTTACCGTTAATCGCACACTGATTGAAGATTGTCGCTTCAGGAATTGCTTGAATTGCGTCTTCAACAGTAATGTCGAAGTAGTCAATCGCAATGTCTAAACCTTCAATGGCTTCAGGAGATAATAGAATACCAAACGAGATAGTATCTGACTTCTCAGGCTCTAGGTCTGGGTTACCACCAGTGATACTGTTGTATTGACCTGCTGGGTTGATCAGTGCGTTTGAACCATATTTAGATGGATCAAGACCTGTTCTAGCACACTGTTCAACAGTTAGAGTTGGGTTGTCACCACCACATGGATCTTCCCAGTTAAACAAACCTTGTCCAGCAGATCTAAATAGGTCACGCACGTTACCTGCACGTACTGCACGTTGGAAGCTTGTTCTCAAACCAAGTTGGTCATTAACGCGGATATCAAACGCACCTTTATAAGTGTTGGTTGTCTTATCTGTTGAATAATCAGAATAGCGGTACGCTAACTCTAATGTTATATAATCAGCAAAAGCTGAGTCTTCAACTAAAGGCACGTTGAATTCAGTAAAGAATTCATTAACGTCAAACTCACCACTTACACCAAGAACTGGACCACCTTGGCCTGCACCGTCACCTGACTGGAAGCCTTGATCTGGATTGAAGTCTAGCGACTCTTTTCTGTGCTCAAGACCAAATACCACGCCCACACCAGTGGAAGTACCAGGTACTACAACACCGTACTCAGTAAGGTCACCAGTAACATAACCACTAATTTGTTTTGTTCTCGTGTCACCACGAGCAAATAGAGGCATAGTTAGGTAGTCGATTTGCTCTTGAGTGATTTTCGACGGATCGAAAATATTCCAAGGAATACAAGTTGGATCGCTACCATCTACAACTGACTTACATACCACGTTGCCGTCATCATCTGTTGTTGCTTGTAATGAACGAATGATTCTGGTGGTAGACATGTCGTTTTGGTAAGTCTGAGCATATGATACGTTACCAAAGTTCATATACGCATCATAAGTCCAGTTGTCATCGATTTCACCGCGAACACCTAGGACAAAACGAGTTGAGGTATGGCGAATGTCGTCTTGACGAGGGCCACCTTCAACATTACGTTTGCCGATGAAAGCACCTTCTACAACACCATCAACTGCAACACCACCAGGTCCACAAAGCGTATTTCTTTGTGAAGCTGAAAGTAGCGGGTTATCACAGCTAATATCAACTTGGTTGAAGAAAGAACCTGAAGGTGCGATCTGAGCTACTGTGCGGTTGTCCATGTAGTTAAACTCAGCATAAAACGTATGGCTGTCGTTAAAGTCATAGTGACCTAGCAAGCCAAATGTCTTACGTTTGTCTGGACGTTGGAAATAGTTAAGTGGGCCATAGTTATAAACAGTTCCAGCTGTAGGAACGAAATCGGTACCAGCTACTTTGTAGTCATAGGTATCGAAATCGGTAATACGGCCATCAGGAATTGTTCCTGAACCACCACAGACACGTTTACCTGTGGCATCGATATTCATAGCACAGGCACTGTAGTCACGGTTATCCTGTGTCACTTCTTCGATATCACGCCAAGTCGCGTAACCTGTGATGTTAGCACGGCCGTCTGCAGAGTTTGCACCAAAAGTCAGAGAGATATCATGGGTGTCACCATCCCATTGACTTCCGTCAGGTACCGGGAAGCCTCTATCTTTTAGTGCTCGTTGCATGTCTTTGTGGTCGTTATCATGTTGATAAACACTACCTTGATACTCAACTTGGAAGCCTTCAAAGTCGTCTTTCATGATAAAGTTTACAACACCAGCAACAGCGTCAGAGCCGTATGTTGCTGACGAACCACCGGTAAGAACATCTACACGTTCTACCAAGGCAGCTGGGATTTGGTTAAGGTCAGCACCGATACCACCAGCAACAGGAGAACCAGAAGGCAAGCGACGTCCATTAACGAGTACCAATGTACGTTCTGTGCCTAAGTTACGAAGGTTTACTGTTGCGGTACCTGTAGCTCCATTTGCTTGGCCTGAAGTTTGGTCAGCAAAGATTGCAGGCATATCGTTGAGTAGATCTTCTACCCTAGTAATACCTGCAACTTTAATGTCTTCGGCCGTAACACTTGTTACAGGGCTCGCACCGGTCATGGCTGCTCGCTTGATACGAGTACCAGTAACCTCAATTCGTTCTACGCTATTAGTAGCGTTGGCATCTGTTTCTTCAGCGTGGGCGATACCTGATACGCCTGCAGTCAGCGTTGAACAAGCCAGTAGAGATAGCCTGATCGTTGCTGATAGGTTAGAAAGTTTCATCTTATTTCCTTATTTATTTATTTATTAGCAGAGTAGGAAAATGTTCCTGCAACATAGAACTTACAACGCATCTACTGAAAGTTCAATGGTTCGTTTGTAAAACTGTCAAATGTAATGGAGATATGAGCTTTTTTATAACAAAATTATACGGATGAAAGTTGAAACAAAACATTTCTAGATAAAAGTAAAACAAAGGGATGAGTAATTTGTTGCTAAAAAAAGGACACCGCGATAGTGTCCTTGATGATTAATACCTTTGGCGTTGCTTACTCTTCAGTGATAAATGCTTCACCGGATTGAATCCACTCTGCTGCCGGTAATCCTTTCAGGTGGTAATCAAAGTATTCTTTCATACGAATTGAATAATCTAGCTGATTTGGCAGCTTTTTCAGATGGTGTGGTTCACCTTCGTATTGTAAGAAAATGGCGTCTTTATCATGTCTTCTTAAGGCTAAATAATATTGAATACCTTCTTGCCAAGGCACTGCTCCGTCGTTATCACCAAACATGATCAAAATCGGCGTGTTTACTTTATCTGCGTAAAACACTGGAGAGTTTTCTATATATAATTCAGGTGCTTCTGTTAGCGGTTTACCGATGCGGCTTTGGCCTGTTTCGTATTGGAACTGTCTTGCAAGACCTGATTCTAAACGGATCCCACTGAACGCAGAGGTCATATTGGATACTGGCGCGCCAGACACAACCGCTTTAAACATATCTGTCTGTGTGATCATAAATGCACTTTGGTAACCAGCCCAAGAGTGGCCTTGTAAGCCAATTTTATCCGGATCCGCAACACCTGTATCAATCAGCGCTTGTGCTGCATTGATCATGGTTTGTGTTGAAGAGCGCCCTGGGTGGCCGATTTCAAAACGAATATCAGGCAAGAATATCGCATAACCGTTTGAGGTATACATTGGCAGGTTTGGTCTGTGATTTAACTCCATTTTCGGGAAGTCATACATGCGCTGGCTCATATAGCGGTAAAAGTAAATCACCACTGGCACTTTATCACCGGCTTTATAATCAGCAGGTTTGATTAACACGCCTTGAAGATCTTCGCCATCGTAGCCTTTGTACTTCACAAGTTCAGGTTTTTGGCCCCAAGCAAATGTCTGCTGCTGCGGATTTAAATCTGTGAGTTTTGTCGGGTTATTAAAGCTGCTATCTGAGACCCAATAATCAGGAAATTCTTGATAAGACTGTCTTGTGAAAATATAAGTGTCCGCCTCTTTGGCTTTTCTCACTACACCATATTTAGCTTCGCCAGACAAAACAGTTTGCAACTTGTTATCTTGTAGGGAAAGCGTTGCAATATGCGTTTGTTTATTTTCGAGGTTGTGCGCACTTAACAGTAAGGTATCGTCCGGGTTAAAACCTAGTTTGTCCTTATCTTTATACTCAATACGGTATTGCGTTTGGGTCTTATAGCCGTCAGTTAGTCGAGTTGCTTTTGCCGTTTTGGTATCAAATGCCCAAATATCATATTTACTGTAGGCGTAGAGCGTCGAACCATCGAGCTGCCAACCAGCAAATCCAAACCCTTCGTTTGGTTCTGGTTTATCATGTTTATCATCAGCAAACAGTGCGTTTTTAACCGCTTTGCTTACCGGGGTAAGCTGTTGAGTGGATAACGATTTCAACCAGACTTGTTCACCGTCGAAATAGGCCGCATGTTTACCATCAGGTGCGACGGTAGGGCGATTTGAACTTTCTTTAACAATGAGTTGTTTATCACCACTGCTGATATCAACGCTGTAGTAGTCGCGATAAAAGCCCTTGGACATAATTTGCTTTAGGTAGGGAGTATCGTCGCTGCCCAGCACAAAATTTGCGTTTGTGTGCAGTGAAATAGCAGGCACCTGAAGGTTTTCAAGCTGTACTACACGCTCGCCATTAATATGATAAACCGCTTGATAATGTTGATCTCGACGGCTTTCATTCCATGTTTTTATTTCTCGAGTTTTGATTTCAGGATCGGCATTATGCCAAACCTTTAAGCCTTTTTGCTGGCGAATGGTATCGTAATCAAAAAGTGAGCTTTCATCTGTGTATTTAAGCACTTTGGCTTTTTCTTCAAGCTGTGGACGATTTTCAAAAAACAGTCGTGAGCCATCTTCAGACCATTTGATTGATGCTGTCTTGCCTGAAAACCAATCGCTTGGGTTGTGGATGTCGGTTATTTTATTGCTTGTTGGAGACCATAATTTGAGTTGGTAGTCGCGGCGGCGCTTGTCATCGTTGACATAATTACCTAAATAAAAAGCGACATGTTGAGAATTGGGTTGCCAAGCAATGTCTCCTAAAGTTACACCGGGCTCATCAATAAGACTTGTGATTTGATTGCTTGCTAAGTCAATAACGGCCACACGGTTTTTACTGCCATCTTCACTGCGCTGATTGACCAGTATCGCGTTACTATTTGGTGCTACTTTATATGCTGCGATGTCGTCATAGCGAGTACTTTCATTGTTAGAAAGATTCAGCACTACAAGCGTTAAGGTTTCGTCGCCTTTATCTGCACTGATTTTGAGTTCATCAGTTTGTTCATCTGTATTCGCTTTTGCGTCTGATTTGTTGTCGCCTTTTTTTGCATCCTCACGGTACACCAGCCATAGGCCATCATCTGAAAGTTGATAATCTTTAACCGAGCTAAAGGTTTGCTGGGCCTTAGTTGTGGTATTCACCAACACTAAATTGTTTTTTAGTGTTTTTTTCTTCTTTTTATCTGCCGTTTCTTTTTCAAGTAGGGTAGGGCGTTGGGTAAAGCCAACCCATTGACCGCCTTTATTGATAACTGGATTCGTGCCACGGGGAACCGATGCAATCAGTGCTTTATTATTGAGAGAATACACTTGGCCTTCGCTGTCACCACGGTAAGGCTTTGCACTTAGGCCGAGGAATGTGCCTTGTTCGGAGATCACCGTACCCTGAGGGTAACGAAAATCAAAAACATCTTTAAATTCAAGACTGGGTTTAGCTGCTAAGCTGCTTACACTAAAAAGTGCTGCGCTTAAGAGAGAGAGTTTTAGAGTCATATTTAGAGCATTTTAGTATGTATTTATGATGTTTTTATCACTTTTAACGGTGAAACTAAAATGCTCTGCGGTGTGCGGATGTATTTAAGCGGCTAGCCGCAGGTGCTTAAAGCCAGATTTTCTCAAGCTCAACCCACTGTTTATCGAATTGCGCGGTTGGTTTTGCTTTAAAGTCACTTCTGACAAACTGGTTCATCTTACCCTCAACAAAAGCTAAGAATAGGTTAGCCAGAACACTTTCTTCACTCGTGAACGCCTTACCTTCTCTCAATTTACGCTCTCTTAATACTTGTTTGAATTGTGTCTCAAGCTTTTCAAATAAGCTTTGTACTCGTTCACGTAAGCGTTCTTGCTCACCTTGTAGTGCATCACCCGTTAAAATACGCGTGATCCCAGGGTTTTTCTCTGCAAACGCTAGGAGTAGAGTAAGAATGTTGTAGATCCGGTTACGAGTTTCTTTTTCGTTTTCTAGGATTAAATTAATGCGTGACAGCAACGTATCTTCGATGAACTCAATAAGCCCCTCAAACATTCTCGCTTTACTTGGGAAGTGGCGATAAAGCGCAGCTTCTGAAACCCCGACCTCAGCAGCGAGTTTAGCTGTGGTGATACGCTGTCCCGGGCTGGTTTCCAGCATTTGTGCGAGTGATTGAAGAATTTGCTCTTTGCGATTACTACGTTTTGTCGCTGGCATGAAATTTCCCTTATTTTTCTAATTGTTATATTGTTTTTGCCGGGTTTATTAAGCACAGAGAGTGATGCGCAGAAGTGCAAACCCCGACTCGTTTACACGTTATCGGGGTATCATGTTAATGTTTTATTCAGTTTCTTTCCAGTCTTTTACATGAAGGTTATTTTATCTT
The DNA here is from genome assembly GCF_001709235.1 of Pseudoalteromonas sp. BMB. NCBI lineage: Bacteria > Pseudomonadati > Pseudomonadota > Gammaproteobacteria > Alteromonadales > Pseudoalteromonadaceae > Pseudoalteromonas > Pseudoalteromonas sp. BMB. Next base: position 93,924 of record NZ_MBQA01000158.1, on the reverse strand, counting down.
TTCGGCAATAGCTTGCATGACAGTGAGTGCTAACTCTTTTTTGCTAGAATGAGGGAGTTCAAGTCGGTCTTTTTTCCAATATAGGGTCAATGTGTTGTTATCAGAATTAAAACCACCTGTGCTATCCGACACATCATTCGCACAGATCATATCCAACCCTTTATTTACCAATTTTCCTTGCGCATATTCGGCGACATTCTGCGTTTCAGCGGCAAAGCCAACGGTATAAGGACGAGACTGTTTTAGTGCTGCGACAGTGGCGATAATATCGGGGTTTTTGACCAGTGTAAGTGTGATTTCATCGCCTTGCTTTTTAATCTTTTGCTCGGCAACAGTGGCTGCACGGTAATCAGCGACCGCAGCGCAGCCGATAAAAATATCCGATTGTACGGCATACTCGAGTGCAGCTTGTTGCATCTGCTCAGCACTTTCTACATCAATTCGAGTAATTCCAGTGGGGGTATTCAGTGAAACTGGGCCTGCGATCAGATTTACGCTTGCACCCAAAGCCTTTGCCGCCTCAGCAAGGCTAAAGCCCATTTTTCCTGAACTGTGGTTAGTAATAAAACGCACCGGATCTAATGCTTCGCGCGTCGGTCCTGCGGTGATAGTTACCGTTTTTCCTGCTAATACTTGCTCAGTAGGGCGAAGTGCAGCTAAACATAGTTGCACCAACTCATGGGGTTCAAGCATGCGTCCTGCGCCTACATCTCCGCAGGCTTGCTCGCCTTTACCAGGTCCCCAAATTTGGATATGGCGTGAAGCTAATGTATTGAGGTTTGCTTGAGTCGATAGGTGCGCATACATCTGTTGATTCATTGCCGGCGCTACGGCGACAGGCGCGGGCGTTGCGAGCAGTAATGTGGTCAGTAAATCATCTGCAATACCCGCCGCCATTTTGGCGAGGATATTCGAGGTCGCTGGAGCAACCAGCACTAGGTCTGCCCATTTTGCAAATTCGATATGGCCCATTGATGCTTCTGCTTGTGGGTCAAGCAAAGAGTCAGAAACGATTTCACCAGAGACCGCCTGCATTGTCAGTGGCGTGATAAAGTGCTTAGCAGATTCAGTCATCACCACTTTGACATCTATTTGCTGTTCTTTTAGGCGGCGAACAAGTTCTGCGCATTTGTAAGCAGCGATACCACCGCTGATCCCAAGTAAGAGGCGTTTATTTCTTTGCATGTTTGTTTTATACGATCACAGTATCAATAAACTAAAGATATCACAGTCGGTGATAATTTTTGAATTCTCACTTTTTGGTAGCTACACTTTGGATGCCATGGAGGCAAACACATAAAAGGAAAAATTATGCAAATATCAGCCTTACCCAAATCCGCACGGCCGAGAGAAAAGTTAATTGAGCAAGGCCCTGAGGCGTTATCCAATGCCGAATTATTGGCTATCTTTTTACGCACTGGGATTAAAGGGTTCAATGCCATAGAGCTTGCAGAATCCTTGTTGCAAGAACAACAAACTTTACAGCGTTTATTCAATGCCTCGTTAGAAGAGTTTTCAGCGTTAAAAGGCTTAGGCGTTGCCAAATATACTCAGTTACAGGCCGTTTTGGAGCTAAGCCGGCGTTATCTAAAAGAAGAGTGCTTAAGAGAAACGGTATTTCAAAACCCGACAGCGGTACGTGACTATTTGAGTGCTCAACTACGGGGGCTTGGGCATGAAGTGTTTATGGTGCTATATCTAGACAACCAAAATCGTCTGATAAAAGATGAAGTGTTGTTTCACGGCACAATTAACGCAGCTTCGGTTTATCCAAGAGAAGTAGTAAAGGCGGCACTCAAATACCATAGTGCAGCTGTGATTTTTGCCCATAACCATCCATCGGGCGTGGCAGAGCCCAGCGAAGCGGATAAACTCATTACGAAAAAATTGCAGCAAGGCTTGGCACTAGTTGATATTAATGTACTTGACCATTTAATCGTTGCCGGAAGTCATTGTATTTCGTTTGCCGAACGAGGACTGATTTAAGCTGAGTTGCTGTTTTATCAGGTGGGTTTTGCTTTCTCAAGCTGTCCTTTCGAACTGAGCAAAGTGGAATGGAGCTTGAACACTCAACTTTTACTCGAAGTGTGAGGTAGCTGGTGGAGTGTTGCTGCCTAAATATACGCATAAGCACGAAAATTAGACAGTCAAAATCACCATCGACAAAGGGCCAAAAAAGAAATTTGCTCGTTAAATCAGCATATTTGTATAAATTTTATAAATTAGTTCAATTTAAATGCAGTTTTTACTTTCCTAGTGGGCTTCGGATCATTATAATTGGCCGCTATCAAATTTACCCATGAGCTGATTTCAGTAGGATCAGATCCTTGATCTCTGCCTGTAGATACTGTATAAAGAGCGCCCTTTGATTTTACCTAGGGCACGCAGTTAAAAGGCCTTTAAGGGAAAATTAAGCTCGAGCGAAGTTATTGGAGATACATAGACATGTCTAAAGTCTGTCAAGTTACAGGTAAGCGCCCAGTGGTTGGTAACCACCGTTCGCACGCGCGCAACGCTACTAAGCGTCGCTTCCTACCTAACCTACAAACACACCGTTTTTGGGTTGAAAGCGAAAAGCGTTTCGTTTCTCTACGCACTACTACTAAAGGTATGCGTATTATCGATAAAAAAGGCATCGACGCGGTATTAGTAGATATCCGTGCTCGCGGCGAAAAAGTTTAAGGAGCTGAATCATGCGTGATAAGATCCGTTTAGTTTCAACTGCTGGTACTGGTTATTTCTACACTACCGACAAGAACAAGCGTAACATGCCTGAAAAAATGGAGATCAAAAAGTTCGACCCTAAGGTTCGTAAACACGTGATCTTCAAAGAAGCGAAAATCAAGTAATTCGTTTCAAGAATCAATAAAAACCCAGCCTCGGCTGGGTTTTTTGTTTTTGTACTTTAATTTTTCACGGTTAATTGCCAAAGCTCACCACTTGGTTGCTTCAGCTCACTGAAAATCACATCGCCATTTTGCAATATATCAAACTGTCCAATAAATCGTTGTGGCGGGGTGAAATACAACTTTTCTTGTTTAGTCTTCAGGTCAAATCGCCAAATACTTTTGTCTCTTTCATAGTAAAGCGCATTATCTCTGAGTCGCCAATTCAACCAATTTCTCACTGGTACATCCGTCACAACTACAGACTCTAGCCCGTCTTCCAGTTGCCAAATTCCGGGTTGTGTAAACTTGGTAAAGTACAACACATTATTAAGCTTGTAGCCGCTGTAGCCACCTTGTGTTGTAAGTTGCTGATGTTGGTTTGTTATTAGATTTAGAGACCATAACTGCCAACTACCAGAGCGTTCACTGCTGTAAATGATTTCGTTGTTATCTTGGCTGTAATTGGCAACGTAAGGCTTAAGCTCAGAACCTATTAGTTGTGTTGTTTTTTGGCTGTTGATAGCAAACTGGTAAATAGCGTCTTGATATTCATACAGTATTGTTGAGGCATCGTGGTTAAGTTGAAAGCGCTGAAAATTAAATATGTGAGGCAAGTCAACTTGAGTGTGTTGTTGTGTTTCAGTGTCGATAGACCATAAAGCGGAATGCGCGCCGTGATCCGAAATATACCAAACTCGCGGCATTTGATTTGCGCGAGGTAAGCGATTCAATGCCTGATTATCAACGAGTGGTGAAAAGGTTTGCTCCGATACGTCGAAAAGGTGAATTAGGCTAGTTAACTTATATTGGTTAAAGAGCAGGGTCTCATTGCTATCTTGTAATACTAGGCTTTCGATTGGTGCTGTGAGCTTGTGAAGCAGTTCTACTTTGCTCGATTTTATATCAGCGCGATAAACGCTACTACCTGCGCTAAAGTAAATAGATTGCCCGCTAGCAGACCAAGTTAGTGCCGTGAGATTATAAGGTAACTTAACGGTGTTCTTTACTGACATGCTTGGGTAATCGTACACCGTCAGTTCGTGCTTATCTTCTCCAAGATAGCGTGCGGCGGCGAGTTGGTCTTTAGTTGTGGATAAACTAAATAGATGATCGCCTCTAAGGTTTCCTGAGATTGGAGGAAGCGTTAGCTGAATATGTTGCTTTGTATTCGAATCGAAACGGTAAAGGCCGTATCCACTATGTATATTTGTGCGTTTTCGATAAATGATTTCGTGCGGATTTGCGCCCCATATTAGTTTAATGTTTTCGATAGGCTGGCAATAAAATAGCGTAGTGTGCTGTGCCTGCGTGATATCAAACTGTTTCACGGTACAGCCATTATCATCGTCAATATAGGCGATGTGTTTGGCGTCTGAGCTTAAGGCTTGTGCGCTGATGTTGCCTGAAAACAGCTTTCTATGTTGCTCGTTGTGATTGAGCCACAGCTCCGACTGCTGAGTGTCGGTAGGATGCAGGTAACTAAAGCTTTTATATTTTGGCGCGCTACTTAACTGCAGCTCAATACCGCTCTGGCCCGTTAATTTTTGTGGTAGGAGTGGTTCGTTATTGTGCGCTGGCTGCATGAACTGATAGGCAATAAATGCACATACGCTGGTAATAAGTAGAGAAACACCTAAAAGTGGCGCGATCTGGGAGCTGGTCTTATTTATTGTTGCCGGAGTATGACTTGTGACCGCGGGAATCAGTCGGTATCCAAGGGTAGGGATAGTCTCTATATACTCAGTTTTACCATCTAATTTATTCATATACTGGCGCAACGTCGACACGGCTTTATTGATTGCGCTTTCTGTGACTACGCGACCTCGCCACACTTCTGCAATGAGCTTATCGCGCGAAACAACATTACCATTTGCTGCAATTAAGGTTTGTAGCAATAAGTATGGCTTAGGCTCAAGTCTGATGGAGTCTGTGCTACTCGTCAGCGTTCGATTAACCGTATCAAACCGAATGGCTGCAATCTCATAGCGCATTTATTATCCCTTTGATTATATTGTTTATATTTATTGGTAAGGAATTCCTCACAACGATTTCATGTGAATTCGTCGCGCCCTTTTTCAAAGTATTTAGAGTACATGAAAACAATAAAATAGGAATGGCCAACATGACAAGTCGAATGTTTTTAAAACAGGCGTTAGGTTTAACACTCGCAGCTTTAGCCGCGGGTTGTGGCAGCAGTAGCGACAGCAAAAAGGCGTCAGGCAATGACGATGGAGTGTTAAAGCCCGAAAATGGTTTTGAGGTCCATCAACTCAATGAGCGTTACTATTATATGAAGCCGATTGAAAAGCCACATAAAGCGTACAAGCTGATGTTGGCTTTTCATGGTTCTGGAGGGACTGCTTACGGTATGGCAGGTTTAACTAAGCTACATGAGCAAAACGATGATTATATCGTCGTTTATCCCAAATCAAAAAATGAAGAGTGGAATGAAGGCTGTGGTTGTAACAAGGCACATCGTTTAGGTGTAGATGACTTAGGCTTTGTTGATCAGATGATTGCAGAAATAAAAGCCAAATATGATGTCATTGACGGTGAAATTTACGCGACCGGCTTTTCTCAAGGCGGGTTATTTGTACAAAACCTATTATGTAACCGTTCGGAGACGTTTAATGCGATAGTAACGGTTGCAGCACCTATGTCCTACCAATTAGGTGATAGCTGTAATTTTTCGACACCTACAAACTACCGAATTATGCACGGTAAAGCAGACTCAGTATTGCCTTATAATGGCAAAAGTCACGCAAATTTTGGGCTACTCTCGTCACCTCAAGCGATTAAAATTATTGCTAATCTAAACTATGAGGCTGCTTTATCTGTTGATGAAGAAATAGCGGAAGGCGTGACGTTAACTCACTATCCTAATCGCAATATTCAAACCCAGCTAATTAGTGTAGGCGGGGCTCATCATAGCTGGAATTTACCACCTGTCCAAACCACCGAATCGATAATGACATTTTTTGAATCGACAAGTCGTTATGCGCTGCCCCAAGGTTCTGATCTTATCGCAGTAAATAACGATTATTACCATGTACGGCAATTAAAACAGCACGCTGATAAACCAACTGTGGTCATGCTCTCGGGCGCGAATATGCATTTTCATAGTGACAGTGCTTGGTTCGCGTTACTACAGCCTTACTTGGCAGAGAGTTTTAATGTTTACGTCATTGATAGGCTAGGGCAGGGATTAAGTAGTGTTGATGACGCGCCTTCCATGAATAAATTTGCACACGACCTCCCTATACTATTTGAAAAGCTTAATCTCAGTGATGTGCATTTGTTGAGTTACGCAAATAGTAATTCAGTGCCGCTAATTGCGATGCAAAAATCACAGGAATTTAAGCAAAAGATAGCCAGCATGTTGTGGTTAGACCCAGATATTTTACTGCCACATTCTATTGCTCAGTATCAAGGTTATCCAGTTGATGTTTATCGTCAATACGGACAAGACTTGATTGATCATGTTGCTGCAGGTAATTGGCAAGAAAAGATGAATGGCAAAATAGCTGAAGAGCAGGCGCATATTGAAACACTACTTGAAGGAAGCGAGTTTGCAGACTACATGGATTGGCAATATTTCAATCACATCATGCAAACCCGCCATAGTGTTGCAGCTCAACTTACTCGAGTACACGAGATGATGAACTACCATGACGACTTGGAGTTAGTAAGAAACTGGCAGCCAGACAGCAGCATTCCAATTTCAGTGATAGACAGTGAGTTTGAAAAACTAGATATTGCAAATGCAGACTCTGAAGAAGCGAAAGCCAATCTCATTAAATGGGAGGCAGAGGGGAGAAAATGGTCGCAAGATGTTGCTGAAGCCAGTGGTGGGCAATACTTACCAATAGCCTCAACTGAGCATCTGATCCCATTTACCCATCCTGAGCTTATTAAGCAGGCATTGACTGAGCTGTCTAACCGATAACATCTGACATAGCGCCCAGCGCTAATCCCTACTAGTTGACGTTTATCGTCACTTCCCCCAAAGCCCAAATATCCTTATTTGGACTTTTTCGTATCACTATATGATGTGTAATTAACTGTAATGCTTTGTAATTCTTAAAGGTTATAAAAGCTGTTAAATTAAAACGTCAGTAAGGTAATAAGGATAAAGGCCGTGGCTTCGCATTCTTTTGACGATCTTGTTCAAGCGATTGGTAATGCAGTTATTGCAGTACGAAATAAGCTTGAAACACAACATTTGAGTACGTTAGCGCGTTATTTTAGACAGACTGATAGCGGTGCACTCGAGGCTGTAACTAAGACGGTAAAAATTCCAAGTGCTGAAGAACCCAATTCATTTACAGAAATAAACGTCCCTCTACTTAATTTAGTCCCTACAAACTCTTTAAAGCTAAAGGAAGTAACCGTTGAATTTGATGCGTATATCTCATCACTCGAAAGTGATCCTAATGACAAGTCTGGTAAAAAAGAGACTAAGCAGCTGCAAATGACCACATTATCTGGTGGTGGCATAGGTTCCAAGAAGAATAACGCCAAAATTAAGATCACACTTGAAGGCCAAGATCCGCCTGAGGGACTTATCAAAATCAACGAACATATTCTTAAGCAAATCCCTTAACCCAATCATGATCATCATATAAGGAGACGAATATGTCAGTTAGTGATCAGTTTAGAGGCCTACCAATGGAAGACTTAATTGGTGGTCCACTTGCAGCGGCTTGTACCGCACAGTATAACCTTGCCCAAACAATGTTGAGCTTCATTGGTTCTATAGGCTTCAAAGATAATAAAACCAGAACACTAGATTTTGATCTTGAACGACCGGTTGATAATGGTTCAGGACAACTGACAAAAGAAACGGTCAAAGTGCAAGCGCCTTTATTGGGATTAGTACCTATTCCTGCGCTACTGATTGAATCAGTAAAGATTAACTTTAGTATGGAAGTCAAAGCGCATACAGAGAGTAAATCTTCGACGAAGACCGACACTAGCGTTGACTATAAGTCATTTTGGTCACCAGTCAATGTATCGGGTAAGGTATCTACAAACCGAGAAAATACGCGAAGTACAGACAATACTGCCAAGTATGACGTTACCGTAGTTGCGACCCAGCAGCAACCTCAAGAAGGTATGAGTAAATTAATGGACTTACTTGCAAGTGCTGTTGAGCCGATCAGCATCAGCGCTCAGTCTCAACCCTAACAGGTGGTTTCAAGTGCTCACTGTTAAAAACTGGTTATTAAAACTATTTGGAAAGGCCAAAGGTGGTGCAGCACTTGTCTCTGAGCCGGTCTCGTTTGAAGAGTCCATTAAACCCTATACCAAGTTGGGGATGAGCATAGAAATTAAGGCTAAAAGGCGATGAACTTTCATTTTTCAGAAGACGATAACAAGCGTATCTATGACCTGTTTGGTGATGATTATTGGCAACAGCAAATACGTGCACGCAAGAAAAAAGCAAAAATACGCCTTGCGATTGTGAGTTTGATTGTTAGTGCTTTGCTGGCTGTGTTGATACCGTTTGTTCTTGTAAGTTAGGTAAATTCATTGAACTTTGGATAATGAATGCCTTTCTAGCGCTAAAACGCTTTGGCTAGATAAGGGAGCAGTGTCATGTGTTTTTTAAAGCAATGAGCAAGCTCATTTATTATCCAAACCGTAGGTTATATTAAAGAGTTAATGGCGTTATAGTAAGGTAATTATATGTTAGATGTTCAAACATATTATGAGCAGGGGATAGCGGCTGATAAAGTTGCACCTGGGTGCGAAAAAGCATTTGACCTATTTTTTAAGGCTGCACGTAAGAAGCACGCTGATGCTCAGTACATGCTAGGCGTATTAATTGCTGAGTCAAACGAAGAAGATAAATATGAAGATGCTTATGATTGGTGGCATAAAGCCGCAAAACAAGGGCATAGCAAAGCACAATTCAACTTAGGTGTTTGTTTTAGCAATGGCGCAGGGGTAGAACAAGATGTACCGCTTGCTGCAAGATGGTTTGAAAAGGCCGCTGAGCAACAGCACAGTAATGCCGCTTTTTCGTTAGCGAGGCTTTATTATCAAGGGCAAAATATCGAACAAAGCTTTACTAAAGCATTTCAATGGATGAGTCGCGCAGCCATGCTTGGACATGTCAATGCAATGGCTGATGTATCTCTTATGTGCACAATGGGGCAAGGTATAGACAAGCCAAACAAAATAGAAGGTTATGCTTGGGCACAAACCGCAGAGTCATTTGGCTTTGACGATACGAAACGGATCATCCAAAGTATTGAAAAAGTGTTCACAATGTCATCAGCTGAAAAACAGCAAGCCAAGCAGCTGTCTGATAAGTTCATCTCAAGGGTAAAGGATAGCCTTTCCCAAAACGCGCAGTACTAATTTACGTGAGCTCAGCTTGTTACAAGTGATGGCTTGCATGTTAGCAGTGAAGCTTTATGAAAGGATAAAGCACGAGAGGTTGATACTCGCGCCCGCCGGTTATGTGTGGCTTTGGTTATGGGAATCGCAAAGTTACCTCATGGTAACAAATTCCTCGGAGCCGGTTGGGTGTATCGCGACTACCGAGTCAAAGTCTGCTTTGGTTGCGCCCATCTTCATTGCGACGGCGAATCCTTGGACCATCTCATCTACGGCAAAGCCGATACCGTGTAAGCCCACTACAGTTTCTTCTGGGCCTGCGCATACAAGCTTCATGCGACATGGTTGGCGGTGCTGAGTGACCGCGGTGTACATTGCAGCAAAGGTAGAGGTATAGACCTTGATGTTGTCTTTACCGTACTTTTCTTCCGCTTCCGGCTCTGCTAGACCAATGGTGCCAATTGGTGGGTGGCTAAAGACGACGGTAGGGACTAAGTCGTAATCCATTTTTGCGTTTGGCAATTCCGGATTGAATAGGCGCTCGGCTAGCATTCGACCTGCTTTCACGGCAACAGGAGTAAGCTCTATGCCACCATCCATAATATCACCGAGCGCGTAGATACCTTTGGCTGTGGTGTTTTGCCACGCGTCGACTTTAATATGGCCGCTAGGCGTGGTTTCTACATCTGTCGCAGCGAGGTTGATAAGATCTGTCATAGGTTCACGGCCAATTGCCCAGATCAGTTTGTCTACGGTGTAAGACTCACCATTCTCAAGATGTAAGGTGACTGAGCCATCCTCTTCTTTGGTCACTGACTGTGGTACTGCGTGAGTGTGTAGCGTTGGACCTTCTTTTTCCATTACCTCAGTTAAGGTTTCAACCAAGATAGGATCAAAATTACGAAGTGGAGCATGCTTACGAACAAATAGATGGGTTTCTGTGCCCAAGCTGTGCAATACGCCCGCAAGCTCTACCGCGATATAACCCGCGCCTACAACCGCTACGCGGCGAGGCTGCTCTTTAAGCTCAAAGAAACCGTTTGAATCGATACCATGCTCAGCGCCTGGAATATTAGGGATCGTTGGGCGGCCACCTACGGTAATATTGATATGATCGGCAGTGTAGTGCTCGCCGTTGACTTCAATGGTGTTGTTATCAACAAACTTAGCAAAGCCATTGATCACGGTGACGCCATTTTTTGCTAGGTAGCCGTTGTAACCTTGGTGAATACGGCCAATGTAGGCTTCGCGGCTTTCTACCAGCTTACCCCAATCGAAATTCTTTAGTTCAACATCAAAACCATAATCTGGTGCGTATAGTTTAATGGCTTCAGCAACTTGAGCACCGTGCCACATCGCTTTTTTTGGAACGCAGCCCACGTTTACACAAGTACCGCCTAAGTGCTTTGCTTCTATTAATGCCACCTTGGCACCTCGCATCGCCGCTCGGTTTGCAGATGCGATCCCGCCACTACCGCCACCGATTGCGATATAGTCAAAATGTTGAGCCATAAAAATTCCTCGCCAATTATTTGTTTTGCTTAAACCCTACAGCTTTAAACTCTACTACTTTATATTAAGTAAATAGCAAAAGTGCACAACCGAAGACCGATATTAAGCAAAAATCTGTTCAGATACTTGTAAATGCGGTCATTCACCCTTATTTCAACCTCAATATTAGATTAGAAAATAAAGAGCGTGCCCATGAGTAACCCATTAATCGGGCTAGAAGGATTGCCTCCTTTTTCGAAAATTAAGCCTGAACATATTGTTGAAGCATTAAAATCTGCCATTGCGCACTGTCGTGAAACTATCGACACTGTTTTAGCACAGTCGAATTATACCTGGGACAACTTTGTACTACCGCTAGAAGAAGCGGATGATAAATTTAATCGTATGTGGTCGCCGGTGTCGCATATGCATTCAGTAGTCAATTCAGAAGTGCTGCGCAAAGCGTATGATGAGTGTTTGCCATTAATCTCAGAATATTCGACTTACTGTGGCCAACATCAAGGGCTATATGAAGCCTATAAAGCAGTAAAAGAGTCAACTGAGTTTAGTAACTTAACGATTGCTCAGCAAACGTCGGTGGATAATGCACTGCGCGATTTTCAACTTTCTGGCATTGCGCTTCTGCCAGCTGAGCAAAAACGCTATGGTGAAATTAAAGCCCGACTGTCGGAGCTGTCATCAAAGTTTGGCAACAACGTAATGGATGCCACTCAGGCATGGCAAAAGCATATTACTAATGAGTCAGATTTAACTGGGCTACCGGAATCTGCCTTGGCACTTGCCGCTCATACTGCCGAAGCCAAAGGATTAGAGGGCTGGGTATTTACGCTAGATATTCCTTCTTACCTTCCTGTGATGACTTACGCAGATAGCCAAGCGCTCCGTGAAGAGGCTTATCGTGCGTTTGTAACCCGTGCTTCTGATCAAGGGCCTAATGCTGGCGAGTTTGATAACTCAGCGATTATGCATGAAGCGCTTACGCTAAGACACGAATTGGCTCAGTTACTTGGCTTTTCTAGTTTTGCAGAAAAATCACTGGCAACCAAAATGGCTGAGACGCCAGAGCAAGTATTTACGTTTTTGAATGACCTTGCTGCTAAGTCAAAACCACAAGCCGAGCAAGAAGTGGCTGAACTACGAGACTTTGCGAATAAAGAGCACGGTGTAGGTGAGCTAAAACCTTGGGATTACGCATATTATGGCGAAAAGTTAAAACAAGCTAAGTATGCGATTTCTGACGAAGCACTGCGTCCTTACTTCCCTGAGCATAAGGTACTTGCCGGTTTATTTGAAACTGTAAATCGCCTGTTTGGGATCCGTGTGAGTGAAGTCAAAGACATTGATACTTATCATCCAGACGTACGTTTTTTTGCTATTCACGATGATCAAGGTGAGTTGCGTGGTCATTTCTATCTCGACCTATATGCCCGTGAACATAAGCGTGGTGGTGCTTGGATGGATGACTGCATGGGCCGAAAAGTACGCGCAAATGGTGAGCTGCAGACTCCTGTCGCTTATTTAGTGTGTAACTTCAATAAAGCCGTTGGCAATAAACCTGCACTATTTACCCATAATGAAGTAACTACTTTATTCCATGAGTTTGGTCACGGTATTCATCACATGCTTACGCAAGTGGATGCCGCGCCAGTTGCTGGTATTAATGGTGTGGCATGGGATGCGGTTGAGCTGCCAAGTCAGTTTTTAGAGAACTGGTGCTATGAAGAAGAAGCGCTGAACTTCATTTCAGGGCACTATGAAACGGGTGAACCGTTACCAAAAGAAATGTTAGACAAGTTACTGGCGGCAAAGAACTTCCAATCAGCCATGCAAATGCTGCGTCAGTTGGAGTTTTCGTTATTTGATTTTCATATTCACGCTGACTTTGAGCCGAATACGGATTGCCAAATTCAAGCGACGCTCAATGCGGTGCGTGAGCGCACAGCAGTTGTTAAAGCGCCCGAATTTAATCGCTTCCAGCATAGTTTTAGTCACATTTTTGCTGGTGGCTATAGCGCGGGTTACTACTCTTATAAGTGGGCAGAAGTGTTGTCTGCGGATGCGTTTTCTAAGTTTGAAGAAGAAGGGATATTTAACCCGCAAACCGGGCGTGAATTTATGCATCACATTCTTGAAAAGGGTGGTTCAGAAGCGCCGATGGTACTGTTTACTCGCTTCCGTGGTCGAGAACCAAAAGTAGATGCGCTATTACGCCACAGCGGGATCGCCGCCTAGTACTTTTTCCATTCTATACGCCTTCTTCTGAAGGCGTTTTTTTTGTCTTAGAAAGTGTGACTTTTTGTTAGCAAATTCAATATCTCTGACTATTCTATAAAGATATGAATTAATAGGGAAAGCCACATGACGAAACTGGTTCTTGCCATTGATGATGACAAACTCGTCCATCACATTGTTGATGAGGCGCTATCGCGTACGTGCAAAATATTACATGCGAAAAATGGCGAGGAAGGCTTACGGTTGGCTAAAAAATATCGTCCGGATATTATTTTGCTTGATGTCGAGATGCCTGGACTGTCGGGCTTTGAGGTATGTGAGCAACTCAAAAAACTAGAGGACACCACTGAGATCCCAGTTATGTTTTTGTCTTCTCGTGCCGATATTTCAGAGCGGATGCGGGGCTACAACGCCGGCGCTGCAGACTACATAGTCAAACCCTTTAACGCCGAAGAATTGCTAGCGCGTATTAATGTCCTCGATGACTATAGAAAAACCTCGTCGCAGCTCAAACAAGACGTACAGCGCGCCCAAACCACAGCTGAAATCGCCATGACCGACTCTGGTGATATGGGCCGTATAATGCGCTACGTTGGGCAATCGTATCACGCGCATGACCTCAATACTTTGAGCACTCATTTTTTAGAGTTTTTTATGCCGATGGAGCTCGATGTTGCGGTGGCTTTTTGGTACCACCAAGACGCGATGTTTTATTCCAGTGAAGGTGCTATTCAACCGATAGAGCAAGAGCTATTTGAGAAACACAAAGATGGCAGTCGCTTTGTTGATTTTGGTCGCAGAACTATCATTAACTACCCTAAAGTCTCTTTACTGATTAAAAACATGCCTGTTGATGATGTTGCGGTTTATGGTCGCTATAAAGATTTGTTTCCGCACATACTGGAAGCCACTGATGCTAAAATCAGAGACATGGAAGTCAGTGAAGATGCGCTCAATAAAGTGGAACATATCGGGCAGGTATTTGCTGAGCTGAGCGATCATTTAAGCGGCGTTGGCGATCATTACAGTGGCAAAGTTGCTGAGTTTCAGACGGTGCTGGAAAGCGATAAGCTTGCAGTCTTAGAGCCAAGTGAAAGAGAACGGTTGCAAGAACTCTATGAGCACTTCACTTATTTAAGCGATGAGCTAACCATAATTAAATATAAGTTAGGAGAAGTGACTGAGGTACGCCAGCAGCTTATAGAGAGTTTAAACAAAATAGCGAAACCTTGGGGTGAGGATGAAGTGGCGTCGCAGGCTGATATTGAACTGTTTTAAGCCACTGGATAATCAAAGACACTAGAAAGGGAAAGGGGTATACTGCCACGGTTGGTAACCCTTGGGAGCTTAGCTTGTATATTCACACCCCTTTTGAAGAAAACAGATCCTACCTAGATACGCTAACTAAGCTGTTTAATTTATCCGCGCTTAATATTAACGAGGCGGAGTTTCAATTGGTTTATGATGAGCTAGGCTTACAATTATTCAAAAAAGATGAGCCAAAACTCGGTGCTATCCGAGTCGACTTTGTGACTGGCGCAGTAGCTCATCGACGCAAATTTGGTGGTGGTAAAGGGCAAGCAATTGCAAAAGCAGTGGGTTTAAATAAAGGTGCTGTGCCTACGGTATTGGATGCAACTGCGGGACTTGGACGCGATGCCTTTGTGCTTGCGTCTATGGGTTGCAAAGTTGTGCTACACGAGCGTAACCCGGTAGTCGCAGCGCTGCTATATGACGGCTTGCAACGCGCCTATCAAGATGCTGAAATTGGCGAGTGGGTGCAGTCAACTATGCGACTGGAGTTTGGCTCCAGCCATGACTTGCTAGAGCAAGCGGGTTGGCGTCCAGATGTAGTGTTTCTTGATCCTATGTTTCCGCATCGTGAAAAGTCAGCGCAAGTGAAAAAAGAAATGCGTGTATTCCAAGACTTAGTTGGCAATGACTTGGATGCGGATGCACTTTTGCCTTTTGCTTTGCAGTTAGCCGCTAAAAGGGTTGTGGTAAAACGTCCAGACTACGCTGGCTTCTTAAATGATAAAACGCCAAGTATGCAAATAAAAACCAAGAAAAACCGCTTTGACGTTTATGTTAATGCCGCAATGAAATAGCACACCACTACCTGATTTAATTTTGTGCAGTAGATATCTAGATGGATATACGCAAAAAGTATGGTTTTGTACTATTGTACAGAAAAGGTAACCAGATTTAATCAAGTTGTCATAAATCCTTAATACTCTTGCGGAGCATTTTGATAAAGGGGTTGTGATTCTATGCGCGTGTCTACATTTACTCGGCTATTGGCAATATTATTGACCACTGCGAGTATTCTACTTGGGGCGAGTCTGTTTTGGGCGAGCCAAGTATTAACCGAGCTTGATGTGCAAGACGCCGCTTACAATCAAGTTAAAAATGCGGTGATCATCGAGCTTGAGGGTACAGTAGAAGATTACTTGAGTGCGGGCGACAGTCAGTATTTAAGTAAGGCTGATGAACAAATCAAAGCATTACAGCAAAGTGTAGAGCAGTTGCCACCAGCGCTTGCTGAGCAACTTAAAACTAAACTCACACAACTACAACAAGATATTGCAGGCAAATACCGTGCACTTGGCAAGCTTTCTGGTAATGAACTTGCGTTGTTGGATAATGCGCTCAGACAAATGTCAGGTTCAGCATCGAGTCTCGTTAAGTACGCAATTAAAGCACAAGATAGTGCTGCCAAAGAATCCTACTTTAATCTCGCTTCAGACTACTTTAGCGAAGTCTCGAATTTGAGCTTATATACCTACCAATTAGTTATGGCTTACGAACAGCAAACCGAGCAGAGTTTGATGTCGAGCTTAAGCCGTTTGCAGGATATTGCCGCGCGAATAGACCGACTCGAAAACTTAGGGGTAATGAGTGAGGTAGACGAAGACGAGCTATTTTTAGGTGCCGAAGCCGAAGACTTAGCGTTAGAAATAAAAGCAGAGCTTGTGAGCTGGCCTAAACGTTATGCCCGCGACTTAGAAAACACCTTGCAGCAGTCCAAACAACGCCAAGCTGGCATGCTGGCACTGCGAGGTGATATTAAAGCAATCTCAGAGAATATCCTGCAAGCAGAAACCAACTTAAAAACAGAGCAGGCTGACGTAAAAACCAATGTATTTATGCTGTTTGGTGTGGCTATTGGGTTACTCGTACTGCTTGCAGGTGGTGTCTATTTTGTGCAGTTCAATCAAGTATTAACTCCGCTAAGACAACTACGCGATGGCTTCGCTCAGCTTATCGAAAGCAATGAATTACGTAATATTGAAAGTAAAAACCAAGACACTGAAATTGGCGAAATTGCGAGTTACTTTAATCAGTTAATCGATAGGCAGCGAGCAGAAGCGGACGAACGCTCAGAAATGCTGAGTGTGATCAATACCTTTATGGAGGAGATGAACACTAACTTGGCGCAGATCTCTGCACAAGCTGGAGGCACGTTTGAGCAGGTGGAGCAAAACCAAGCACAGCTTGACTCGCTTAGAGCGCTTGGGGCGGATGCCAATCAAATCAACGCGCAAGTTGCCGACAATGCAAATAACACCTTTGAAGCAATGACACAAAGTGTGTCCTATGCGGATGCTATGTTGAGTGCTTCATCTACCACGCAAAAGCGGGTAGAGCAGGGATTAGAGAGCTTAAATGAATTACTTAATGGTGTTTCAGATGTGAGTAAAGTGATTGATATGATCAGCTCCATCGCAGAACAAACGAACCTACTCGCGCTCAACGCGGCGATTGAGTCGGCTCGCGCAGGTGAACATGGTCGCGGGTTTGCGGTCGTTGCGGACGAAGTACGAAAGCTTGCACAGCAAACACAAGCCTCACTGACAGATATCCACCAGCAATTAAATGTTTTGAGTGATAATTCAAACAAAGTATCGACACAAATCTCGGCTTTGGCAGATGAGGCACAGCAGCAAACAGGCCATGCACAAGAGTTGAAACGCAATTCAGAAGGTGTGGCAGAGAGCGCACAAAGCGCCAACCAAGTTGCCGCCCATGCAATGGATCTTGCCAATCAGCAATCAGATCTACTAGATACCTTTGGCCACGCCATGGACAGCATGAAAGGTCAGGTTAATAGCTCACATGAGCAAGTTCAGCAAATTCAACAAAGCCTTAAAGAGAAAATGCGAGAGATCAGGGGCACTTTAGGTTTGCAGTAATCAGGATTGTGCCGTAGGTCGAGATTTATCTCGACAGCATAAGCTGAAACGTCGGAGCCGCTTCACGCGGCGAGCAGTTAAAAGATCGCGAGGTAAACTCGTTCCTACCAGCGCGTTTTGTAGGTCGAGATTTATCTCGACAACAAAATAATTAAAAAAGGCCGCAAATGCGGCCTCTCGTTGGGGAAAGAAGACTCAATCTGAGCCTACTAATTTTTGCTTATGGCTTGTACTGCGCGTCTAACGTTAGACCTGAAAACGTACGGTAAGCATTAATGCTTAGGTGCCATGTACCCGCTTGCGGATTAGTGATTACGCAAGTCTCTGTATTACCACCTTCATATGGACGACAGTCATAGCTGTTTGTTGTAGGTTGTGAGCCAAACTTAACGAATAAGTCAGCGTCACCTGAGCCACCAAATGTTTTCACGGTGAAGTCGCTCATACCCTCTGGTACTTCGATTGTGTAATGAACCCACTGGCCGCTTGAAGCTGAAATATCTTCAATTGTACCGCCACCTGCTTGTGGACCACCTGTGCTAGAACCCGAAGTCGCCGCAACTAAACTTACGCCTGAATAAGCTTTATAGCCGTTAATCATTATATGGTATGTACCAGCTTGAGGTGCGTCAAAGCTACAAACTTCGGCATTACCATCTTCATATGGACGACAGTCATAGCTGCTTGAAGATGGTTGACTACCAAGTTTTACATAAAGGTCAGCATCACCAGTACCACCGCTCATGGTGAAGGTAACATTGGTTTTACCTGCAGGTACGTCGAAAGTGAAGAACTGATCACTACCAGCTGCACCACTTAAGCCTGTTTTCGCTACACCATCTTCAAGTGTATTACCTGTAGGCGGCGTGACAACATCGCCTAAAGCTTCATTTACCGCAGCGGCTGCATCAACAACACCTGTACCACAGTTTGAACAGCTACCAGCGAAGCTACGTGTAGTGTTTTTCAAGATAGTTTCTACTTCGTCAGGCGTAGCAGATGGTTTTGCTTGCTTGATTAGCGCAGCAACACCCGCAACGTGAGGTGCCGCCATAGACGTACCTTGTGAGTAATGGTAGCTATCATTTGAAGGTGCACCAGAGCCTGAGTTATGGGTAGATAGGATACCTTCAGGATCATCAGCAAAACTTTGCGCGCCACCCGGAGCGGCAACGTCGATGTTTGCACCATAGTTTGAGTAGTAAGCACGGCTACCATCACGACCTACAGATGCTACGTTTACTACGCCATTACAGTTACCTGGATTGTAGTTTGCTGAGTTATCGTTGTCGTTACCTGCCGCAATAACAATGACTGTACCGTTGTTACGTGCTTGGTTGATTGCATTTTGTGTGGTTGCGCTACATGCACCGCCACCACCTAAACTCATGTTGATAACATCAGCAGGGTTAGCATTTGCAGGCACACCAGATACCGAGCCGCCAGATGCCCAAATGATGCCGTCAGCGATATCAGACGTTAAACCACCACATTTACCAAGAACACGTACAGGCACTACTTTAGCGTCGTATGCAACACCAGCTACACCTTCACCATTATTTGTAACCGCAGCAACTGTACCCGCTACGTGTGTACCATGCCAGCTTGAGTCTTGATCCGCGCGTGGAACAGGTTGACCTGAAGAGTCTGTTCCACATTCACCGCGAGTGACTGCATCACCAGGGTCACGAGCATCGTTGTCACGTGCGCCACCATCGTTAGCAACAAAGGTATTAGAGATCATGTCATAGCCAGGCAGAATGTTGGCATCTAAGTCTAAATGTGGACGATAACCTGTATCGAGTACCGCAACTACCACACCTTGACCTGTTGCTTTATCCCACGCTGCAGGGGCATTAATACCAGCAGCAGCTTCGTAGTAATGCCATTGATCGTTATAACGAGGATCGTTAGGCGTTGCGAATGGCTTTAGCATTTGGTCAATTTCGATGTATTCAACATTACCAGAAGCCATCACTTCGTTCATGAATGCTTGTGCTTCTTTTGCTGATAGCTTTTTGTCAGCACGCATAACGTGGTGATTGCTAAGAGCCATTGGTCGTACGTACTGAGCGCGAGCACTCGCTTTGCTGCTCTTAAAGCCTTGTACAAAGCTTTCTGCACGTTGTTGCATTTTAGCAGGAGCAAGATCCGCAGCTGAAAGGCCCATCATTTGCGAACCAGCATCTTTGTACTTGATGATGAACTGTGTACCAAGCGTGCTTTGTGATGATAGTTTTTGTGCCGTTGCTGCAAGCGCTGCATCTTGGCCAATTGATTGTGCTGGTGCGGCTGTAACTGCTGTTGCAGTGAATAATGCGCTCACTGCGACGCTTAGTGCAGCGCGCTTAAAGTTTTTATTGATTGTCATAATGTTTCCCTAGTTTCTAACTTGTTGTTCAGCTGTTAATAAAAAGCTGATGGTCAGTGAAAGTAAACTCCTAGTTAAAAAAAAGAAAGCGCTGTTTTGTTATTTGCACTAATTTTTTAGTTATATGTGGATGGATAAATGGCTATAAAAAATTCTTACTGTATTGTTTTTAATCGATATTTTTCATTTTTGTGAGAGAGTGAATAAATTTCAGTTACATTGTAAATGACTGTAAACAAAATAGTGTTTTTAACTTTGTGAAGCATTTGTAGCCAATAGAGTGGAGACTTTCTTAGTATTAAAGATTGGTTTTTTTTGTTGTCCTAGTTGCATTTTCTTATTTTTGAGGGTTTAAGAAATGGTAGCGCTGACATAATGTTTACAAGTGTTTAAAAGGTATGCGAGTGGCTATTGATATTCGCAGCTGTGATTAGATAAAGAATCTAGGTATAATTTTCGCTTGGTCGCGATTTTGCCGCTTAAAGCTAAACTGTTGGCAAAACGGTAAGTGTAGAAATCTTAGATAAAAAGTTGAGTGAGTTTATGCAACAAATAGAGGTAGTCGTTATCGGCGCAGGTGCTGCAGGGTTGATGTGTGCTGCACAGGCTGGATACCGGGGGCGACAAGTTGCAGTGGTTGATATGGGAAAAAAGCCTGGTCGTAAAATTTTGATCAGTGGCGGTGGCCGCTGTAATTTTACCAACGAAAATGCTTCACCTGCTAACTATCTATGTAAAAATCCACACTTTGTAAAGTCGTGTTTGAGCCGCTATACCCAACATGATTTTATTGAACTGGTAGACTGCCACGGTCTTGCATACCACCACAAAACACTTGGGCAGTTGTTTTGTGACAATAGCGCGCAAGACATTGTAGATATTCTTCTTACCGAATGTGACTGGGCGGGCGTGTCACTTCACTTACGTCAAGAAGTCCTTGCGGTTGAGCATCAAGCTGATGGTCGCTACTTAGTCAAAACCACAACTCAAACCTTTAACTGCGAGTCAGTGGTGATCGCCGCTGGTGGCCTAACCATGCCAAAACTTGGCGCAACGCCAATCGGCTACAAAATAGCGGAGCAATTTGGCTTAACGGTATTACCAACCACGGCAGCGCTTGTACCATTTACACTCCATGATCACGACAAAGCACGCTTTGATGGTTTGTCTGGTATTAGCGTAGATAGCCTAGTGACCAGCGAAAGCGGTATCCAATTTAGAGAAAATATTCTCTTTACCCACAGAGGCTTATCTGGCCCCGCAATTTTGCAGATCAGCTCATTTTGGAAAGCAGGAGAGTTTGTTAGCATCAATTTACTACCTGACTTAGATGTGCAAGCACAACTTCATGACTGGCGTAGTGAGCAAGGGCAAAAGAGCCTGAAGAACTTGCTTTCGACCATCTTACCAAAGCGCTTTATTGAGGCCTTAATAAGCGACGGCAGCATCCCAGATAAAAACGCCAACCAACTCAGCCACACAGAGATTGAAAAACTGACAGAAACCCTCACTAGCTGGAAAATAAAACCAAATGGCACAGAGGGTTATCGCACCGCAGAGGTTACGTTAGGTGGTGTAGATACCGACGAATTAAGCTCAAAAACTTTCGAAGCTAAAAAACAAAAAGGCCTGTACTTTATCGGCGAAGTAACCGATGTCACCGGATGGCTCGGGGGCTATAACTTCCAATATGCATGGAGCTCCGGCTGGGCATGCGGACAGGCTTGTTAGCTAGTGTGAAAAGACAATAAAGTTTGCCCGTTAGCAATAAAGTTTGCCCGTAAATATTAAAAAGATAATAAAGTTTGCCCGTAGTGAGAGCTAGAGCTATATTTGATAATGAAAACTAGAGCAGTAGGCAGAGTTAATGGCGAGAGGCAGACGGCTAGCGAGTATTGAAGATTTTAATCGCTCGCTCAAGAAAAAGTATGGTATTGGCACGCAAGAAGCCTATAAGCCATGGCTACGAATACAAGACGTTAATTCTAAAGGAAAAAAATCAACAGCTTTTGGAAGAAAAATAAAGCGATATCATCATTTTTTATCAGGAAGAGAATCTGAATTTTTTTATATTGCTGAATTTAGTGATTCAGTCATTGATATCCGAGAGCAGTTCCCCCTACTTCCGCTTACGTTATCACAGAAAGTTGCGTCTGCAATTGGCGTTCCTCACCCAATAGTAACGGGAACGGATGTGCCTAACATAATGACGACAGACTTTTTGTTGACCCGTCAATGTGCTGGCGATACATCTTTTCACGCTATATCAGTTAAACCAGACGAAAAACTAACCCAAAGAATATCAGAAAAATTGGATATTGAGAGAGTCATATGGGAGCTTTTGGGGATAAAATTTTCTTTCTTCACTGGTAATGAGATTACTAAAGCTCAGGCTGCTAATATCAAGTGGGCAACAAGTCCTTTTCGCTCTGGTGCGGTAGATATTACACAAGCAGATATTGAAATAGCACTAGGAGCTCTATCCAAAGGAAAGTACTTGCTTTCTCAATTATGCAGCGAATTGAACTTGAGCTTGAAAGGAAGAGGTGTTGATGGATTATATGTATTGCGATACCTCATTGCTGAAAAGTATATTAATGTTGATTTGGATTACTCTATTGTTACATCTAACACTATAGAAATATTATCATTGGCTCAGAGTCAAAGTGGGTCTTTATATGGTGCTTGAAATAAATAGTACATGGAAAATAGAAACCTCTGAGAGTGACTTAAATGGAGTATTTCGCATCATAGAGGTGAGAGCTGATTTAGACTGTCTCATTCTTTTTGAGTTAAACGAAACTGTTGGTACGTGTAGACCTATAACGGTTCACCTGCCTACCTTTATTACATGGAACAAAGAAGGTAGAGCAATTCAAATTGACATTACTCCACCTGCATTTTTGCTCGTTTCAGACGAAGAAATCGAACCTAAAAACCTTGAAAGGCGAAATTCGAACTATGAAAAGATAAGAAGCTTAGTGTCTGACAAGCAGTTCATATTAGACTATGCATGTTCAAAAAGAACATCGAAACTGGCACAACATTCAAAGCAAATTGGCTATGACAGAAAAAGCTTGTCCCGTTTGTTAAGTCGTTACTGGCATTTCGGGCAAAGTAAAAATGCGCTGTTGCCTGCGTATGCAAACAGTGGTGGCTATGGCAAGCCAAGAATAGCTAAAGAAACCCCACTTGGTGCACCACGCACTTCTAGAACATTGATGTTTGAACGAGCACCAAAATACATTATTCGAGAAGCAGATAAAAAGAACATTCTAAAGACTTTAAAGAAATACTATTTAAAGCCAAATGGAAAGTATCTTACTGAATGCTACAGGGATTATCTACGGCAATTTCATGCCGATGAAGTTAAAATCGCAGATGCATGTGATAGAGCTCCTCATATACCTTCTTATAAGCAATTTAAATATTGGAAAGGTAAGTTGGTCGAGAAAAATATGGAAGTTCGGCTACGCAATACCGATCACAATTATAATCTTAAAAAAAGAGCATTGTTAGAGAGCCCGTTACAGGATGGTCTCGTGCCGGGTAGCTGCTTTGAAGTAGATGCTACGGTGGCTGATATAAATGTTATATCTGAATTCAGTCCAAGGTACGTCTTAGGGCGGCCTACAGTGTATTATATTATTGATTGCGCAACTCGAATGATAACGGGAATGCACGTTTCTCTTTATCATGCTTCTTGGCGTGCTGCGCGACAAGCTTTTGTTAATTGTTTTACTCCTAAAGCTGAGTTTTGTGCTCAATACGGTGTCAACATTTATGAATCCGAGTGGCCATGCTCGCATGTACCTGCTTACTTTACATGTGACAATGGCGAAATGATTGGGCTAGAGCCAGGGGAAAAGATCACGCCGTTCGCTGAGTTAAGTTTCGCTCCTGCATATAGGCCCGATTACAAGAGCTTTGTGGAGCGACGGTTTAAAACCATCAATGATAAGCTACTTCATCAATTAATTGGTACAACACGCGGAGGAAAGGTCGTACGCGGTGATGTCGACCCTCGTAAAGAGTCAATATATACCTTATATGAAGTGACGAGCATGTTGATAGAAGCTGTGCTAGAACATAACCGTGATATTTTGAGTAAACTTGTTTTTGACAACCCAATCCTTGTCGAAAAAAATATAAAACCCACACCAATCAATACATGGAAAGTATATTTAGCCAATCATCGACATAGCCTTCACCAAGTCTCATTTAGTGAGGCAATAGCTAAGTTGTTACCTCCGGAAACTGCCAGTATGACTCGAAGCGGGATTCAGTTCAAAGAAATGTACTATACGTGCAAAAAAATAGAAGATGAAAACCTAGCTGCTATAGCCCGAGAAGGCGGCCGTTGGTCGCTCGATGCACGAATAGATGACAACACTCTAAATTATATTTATGTGAGAATGAATAATAATGAGGGTTTTACTAAATGTACTTTATTGAAGCGCAACTCCATATTCAAAGATATGCCAATGGCTGAAGTAGATTTTGTGCAAGATTGGATAACAAAGTTTGAAGAGCTTTCTCCCGTAACCGTCGAATCGATTGATATGAAAACCAGACATGAGGCGTTAGAAACTCAAGCTAAGAAAAGGGCTAAACAAAGCACGTTAACGCGCTCCGAAAGAATTCGTAATATCCGTGAAAATCGCCGTGAAGAATTGCATAAAACGACTCACAGTGAAATAGATGCAGAGATTAGCAATACCAGCGACGATGTAGATACAAAGAGTATGCAGCAGAATGTTGTTATGTTACCAAGGCGGAATAGGAAATAGGGGGCAATGCGTGAGAAAAGTTGATGCTGAATATCATGAAGCTATTTTACCAGAGTACCGAGGCAACCCTTTTATTGAAGCGCTACCTCCAAAGCTTGGGGCTGAAGATTTGTTGGAAAAGTTCTCCAACTATGTTGATCTTGATGAACATATTAGAGACAACCCTGATCCTTTGATACGTGAAGAATATACGATCCGATTAAAGCAATTAAGACAACCATTTTTTATATATTATGAATGCTTCAGAGCAATCGAAACTGCAATAAAAGATGGCTACTCAAGGAAAAATCCATTCAGCCCTACCACTTCACAGTTTTTACATTACCCCGTTGATAAGCCTCCTGAAGTTGCCCCATCTTCAGGCTTTTTTGTGCCAAAGGCTGAGACTATAACTATCATTGGAGAAAGTGGGGTAGGTAAAACCTGTATGCTTGAGCAAATTTTAAATTATCTTCCACATGTGATTAAACATGATGTTTATCATGGACAAAAGCTAGAGTATACAAAACAAGTCGTATGGGTGAAGGTAGAATGCTCTCGAAACTCAAGTGTTAGAGAGCTATGTGAAGATATAATTTTTAGCCTTGATCTAGCAATGAACCAACCAAAAGAACCTCTAGCAGCAACGATATCTGGTCTTTTGTGGCAAATTGAACAAAGGATTAAATCAAGTTTTCTCGGGGTACTTGTTATAGATGAAATGCAGCGGCTGGAGCTTAAGAAAACTGGTGGTGAAAATAACTTGTTGAATTTCCTTCATAAGTTGGTGAATAAATTGGGTGTTCCACTCGTTTTTTGTGCTAATCCGCCTTTTGATAAAACTTTATCGAAACAACTCAAAGCGGCGCGTCGAGCTGAAAGTGCTGGATACTTTGAGTTTGAGCCGTTAACAAGAGAAAGCGGTGAATGGGACGTTTTTATTGGAGAGCTGTGGGAAATACAGTGGACCAAGGTATACAACGAACTTACTCCTGAGTTGAGTGACAAGATGTATAAGCTTTCTTTGGGCAATTTGGATATTGCTCATCGCATATATCGAGAAGCCCAAAGAATGGTTATTTTAGATCCCTTAGCGGATGAGAGAATAACGCCAGCCGTGTTAGATATTGCCTATGCAAGAGCTTGTAAGTTATCTCGCAATACACCTGAAATTCAGACTCTTAGAGAGTCTGTATCATTGCCAACTGGGAATCGCAACCAGAACTCCCCCAAAGAGCTGGAGTTATCTGCACCAACCAGAACGCCAATTGCTGACGTTACTCGACCCCAACATCCAGAGTTTGAATCAAGTATAGTTGAACTTTTGGGGGCTGTAGACCTCCCAGATCGGATAGCCAACCCTTGTTTGTTCCAAGACATTGCAGAGCAAGATGAAGGGTTTTCTCTATTAAAAGGCACAAATACGGTACTTGATGACCCTTTAGGTGAGCTAAAGTGATAAATAGGCTTATCAATGAGCTTCAGACATTGCTCTTTTGTAGAGAAAGGCAATTGGAATAAATATAATCTATCTTATTACTCTGATCTTACAACTATTTTGAACTTGATAACCAAAAAATTGCACTTTGAGCGTAGCAATGGTGCCAAAGCTAACCACGCAAACATCACAAAATGACTAGTCTCAAATTGAACTCATTGATTGGCGGCGTTTATGTCACCTTATGGGAAACATTGAGAATAATTGAAAATATCACTGACAAGGGACTCTATCGCTGTTTTGTAGATCAAGGTTAACGAAGGCACTTTGCTGTGCGCTATGATGTGGCAAAAGAGCGGAGTGGAACCTAGCATTAAGAAGAATCTTAAGCCATGTAATGCAATAGAGACAATCCTCGCCCGACACCAACTTTTTATGTATGAAGTTTGGAGAAATGTGATTATTAATTTCACCGCCTTTAGTACAGGGATTAATAGTAGGTAGAATATAAGTGGGTGAGCCTAAGGCTTTGCTCTTCAACCAAAGAATATTGTTCTTCCAAACAACAAGGCATCATTAACGCCTGTGGAACACCACTCAGCCCCTACCGCATACCCTGTTACGTCCAGCTGTTTTGGCGTCATAGAGAGCTGAATCGGCGGTATCGATTAAATCTTTTAACTCGTGTATTTTAGTGTTACTTTCGTAGGTGGCTACTCCAG
Organism: Pseudoalteromonas sp. BMB; assembly: GCF_001709235.1. Lineage (NCBI taxonomy): Bacteria > Pseudomonadati > Pseudomonadota > Gammaproteobacteria > Alteromonadales > Pseudoalteromonadaceae > Pseudoalteromonas > Pseudoalteromonas sp. BMB. The sequence goes on along the minus strand of NZ_MBQA01000158.1, from coordinate 67,454 downwards.
CACTTACTGTAACATATTCAAACGGTGAGTGCTTATGCTCTATTTTTTCATCCAAAAAGCATTGAGTGATACGCCGAGCAATCTCCATTGCAGCACCGTTAGGTGTATTTGGTAAAAGAATAGCGAACTCTTCTCCACCATAGCGATACAATGCATCCATTGGCCTCCTTATATGCCTTTGCGTCACTAAAGCAAAGGTCTTTAACACGTCATCGCCTTGTAAATGGCCATATTCGTCGTTGTATCGTTTAAAGTAATCTACGTCTATCATCACTAAACTAAGGTGGCTACTAGCTCGCTTTGCACCTCGAAAATGTTTCTCTAAGTCCGAGTCAAATAACCTCCGATTAAAAGCGCCGGTTAAACCATCTACATAAGAGTATTCACGAAGTTGATCTGCCTGCTTCTTGTATTTTAAGTGAGTTATCGCTCTATTAAATAACGTCCGCGCTACTATGGGTTTACTAATAAAGTCGACAGCGCCTGCATCCCAGCACATTTCCTGTTGGTTTTCTTTTATATTTGAGGTGACGAACATTACGGGAATTTGTGCAGTGATAGGATCTTTTTGTAGCTCTTTACATGCATCGATACCGGTTATACCATCTAGCATCCAATCCATTAGGATTAGGTCTGGTAGGGCTAATCTAATATAGTCTAGTGCTTTTTCGGCACTTTCAAATGCCACTATTTTGCAAATATCTTCCAAGCAGGCACATAGAACTTTTTGTGTTAATGGAGAGTCTTCGACGACGACGATCGTACAGTCACTAAGCTCTGCTACTTCCTCAAACATAGGTATTTCAATTCCGTGTTGTTAGGTATAACGCAATCGTGTATGCCGTGTAACCCAATAAAGTTGGGATATTATCCGCGGTTACTGTAATCATAAACTATATTTAATAACACGCTATGTAAACACAGTAATTCTATATGAAAGAGATTGGAAGAAGGGAATTTTTAAGCAAAGTTGGTCTTGGGGTAGCTTTATCGGCGGCTGCAATAAAAGCCCCCTATGTATTCGCAAAGAATAGAACAACTCTTCGTGTAATGGGAACACACGTTACGTTACAGGAACCTTTACGCAAGCGCGCCATGAAAGAGCTAGGAATAGATATCCAATTCTACCCCATGGGTAGCGCGGCGGTTCTTCAAAGGGCGGCGGCAAATCCTGCTACATTTGACCTTTATGAGCAATGGTCAGATTCCATCAATATACTTTGGCAAGCCGGTGCCATACAGCCTATTGATATTGAAAGGCTTATTTACTGGCCTGAAATAAATGCACTAACCAAGACTGGTAGGCTTATACCATCAGCTAAAGTTGGTGCAGGTGACGCTCCAAATAAATTACTGTATGTTCAAGAGGATGGAACTCTAGCTAACAATCCCACGAAAAAAATAAGCTTTCTTCCCTATGTGCACAATGTTGACTCCTTTGGTTACAACACTGACTTTATTCCACAAGGTAGCGCTTATGAAACTGAGTCATGGGGTTGGTTATTAGATGAATCAAATGCAGGAAAAACAGCTGTGGTTAATGCGCCAACTATCGGTATTTTTGATTTAGCGTTAGCAGCACAAGCTAAAGGCTTGGCTACTTTCAAAAATATAGGAAACATGACTATTGACGAAATAGATAAGCTTTTTGAGATTCTGCTGATAAGAAAGCGAAAAGGGCATTTTTCTGGTTTTTGGACTTCAGTTCCGCAGTCGGTGCAGTTCATGTTAGATAAAAGAGTGCATATTCAGAGTATGTTCTCGCCTGGAGTTAGCGCTTGTAGGGGCCAAGGGTTACCGATCACTTATGCGTCACCAAAAGAAGGATATAGGGCATGGCATGGTGTTATGTGTCTCTCATCTCATGTACACGGTCAGGTCAAAGACGCAGCGTATGACTACATGAACTGGTGGCTCTCAGGGTACCCTGGAGCATTTATCGCGAGACAAGGGTATTACATCTCAAATCCAGAGCGTAGCAGGCCCATGATGTCTGAACCTGAATGGAGTTATTGGTATGACGGCAAACCTGCAACAACACCTCTAAAAGGAACGGATGGAAAAGTCATCGTCAAGACAGGTGAATTGCGTGATGGTGGAAGTTACACTAAACGATTTTCGAACATTGCAGTATGGAATACAGTCATGGAAAACTACGATTACAGTCTAGATCGTTGGTATGAATTATTAAACGCATAAGGCGCTAATATGCCAGAACTTTCAATTAGATCGCTTTCTAGCAAGATACTGATGGTCTTACTCGCATTCACTGCAAGTCTAACCGCTGTGTACATAGTGTTAAGCTCGCGTGTAGAAGTTATTGATAATACTCTAATTAATACTTTGAATGTCTCAAAAAGCTCTGTATCGGTACTTAAGATTAACAAAGAAATCGTGGAGTTGCAGCGTGATATCTCAGTGTTTAGCAGCTCTGGCAGTCCTGCTATCTATGAAAAAGTGCAGGCCAACCAGAAGCTAATCAACACAAGACTTTTAGAAATAAAGTCAAAGGCACAAAGCGAAGTAGAAAAGCAGCTTATAGATTCATTGTTGGAAATTGTTAGCAGGTACGGTAGTAACTTAAGTGTGCTCATGCAGCGATATCAAGAAAGAAAATATTTGCTTCAAATCCAGCTACCAGAGGTGTTTAAAGAAGCGGAAGTTTACTTACGATTATTTCTCAATGACAGCGATTCTAGTCAGGATAAAATCACTATATATCAACTGCTAGATTTATGGTTGACGCTTTATCGAGATGCAAACCTGTATCTAACACAAAAAGACTACAAGAAGAAAAAAGCGGTTTTAGACGGGCTAGAAAAAATAGAAAGTAAGTTGCTTTTTAGCAATAAGGTGAGTGGTGACATTACTTCTAATTTGCAAGCCCAAGTTCATAAGTTTCGAGACGCATTTAATAAAAGTATTCAAGCAAATCGAAATTATTTAACTTTAGTCAATGTGGTAATGGCCGGTGATGCTGTGGAGTTCTCAAACTTAGTGGATAAGCTGAGAACAGACTCATTATCAAGGCTAGACTATATACGAAATACTGCTGAGGAAAAAGTTCTCGATTTTGAGAGAATAATCAAAATATCAATGGCTGTCGGTTTACTCTTTTTAGTGTTTTTCGTTTTATTTTTTCACTTCCATATAATCCGTTCAATTAAGCGGCTTACCGAGAATTTTCAGCACTGTATTGAAGGAAATTTATCTGACGAGATAAAAGGCCTTGAACGAAAAGATGAAATAGGCACGCTAGCCAACGCCGCAAATCAATTTAAATTGCTAAGCGAGGCACTTATTGAGGCAAAACAGGTCGCTGAGCATACATCAAAAATAAAATCTGACTTTTTAGCCAACATGAGTCATGAAATCCGAACACCTATGAATGGGATTTTAGGGATGGTAAGACAGTTGAGGCAAACTGACTTAAACAAAGAGCAAATAAATATGCTTGAGCTTGTTGATTCATCTGGAAAAAGTTTGCTAGTTATTTTAAATGATATTCTCGATTTGAGTAAAATTGAAGCTGGAAAAATCGAGCTAGAATCGCAACCATTTGCACTTAATAAGCTATTGTATGAACTCGAACATACAGGAAAAACGCTTAATAAATCATCTTCAGCAAAGTTAATTATCGAGAATAATATACCTATAAAGTTAAACGTTCTTGCAGGAGATGTTGTTCGACTCAAGCAGGTTTTACTGAATTTACTTAGCAACGCAATAAAATTCACAGAGCAAGGCACAGTAAAATTACTAGTGGAAGTACAAGAGGAAAATGTAGATAAAGCACAGCTGAAGTTTAGTGTCATTGACACGGGAATTGGTATTCCACAAGACAGGATAGAAATGCTTTTTGAGGCTTTTTCCCAAGCCGATACCTCTATAACTCGCCGGTTTGGCGGTACAGGTCTGGGCTTAACTATCTCAAACAAATTATTAGACCTGATGAGCTCTCGACTCGAAGTTGAGAGTCGCTTAGGGGAAGGCTCGACTTTCAGCTTTACTGTTACGTTTCCTATTTCCGAACTAGTCAATGAAGACATAGACTCACAATTCCAAGAAATTAAACTCACTATTAATCGTGACATTGAAATTCTGCTTGTAGAAGACAACAAAATCAATCAAATAGTCACGAAGTCAATGCTAAAGGATATGGGACTAGAAAATATTATTATTGCTGAAAATGGCCTAGAAGCCGTAGAGTTTTGTAAAGCTGAGAAGTTTGGATTGATCTTAATGGATATGCAAATGCCTGAAATGGATGGCCCTACGGCAGCACAACATATCCGTAAATATAGAGACTACCGTGATATACCGATTATTGCATTAACAGCTAACGTTCTTGAGCAGGATAAAAAGCGGTGTCTTGAAGTTGGAATGAGCGCTTTTATATCCAAACCAATAGATCACCATGAATTTGTACAGGTTGTATATAAAGCTTTAAAACAGCCTGATTCAAAGGCTTCTTCGAGCCAAATTAACTTAGCTTAAACTCAAGTAGTTTCCTTGCATTGTCTACACCAGAGTCTATAAAGATAAAATGCCCTTTTATAAGTAATAAGAAAATAAAGGAGATTGGCATGGATGAAAAAGCAGAGCAATTTGTTGGTGACGACTCATTGTCAGACCTCATTTTTGACAATATTCCAGACTATGCATTCATTAAGGACGATAAACTTAGGATCGTAAAAGCGAATAGCGCATTTCGCTCTATGTACCCCTCAGAAGCAAGGGAAAAGATAATAGGATTCACTACACTTGAGTCCTACAACCCTGAAGAGGTTCAAGAATTTATCAAAGATGATAAGAAAGCATTGGAATTGGGATATGCTGAATGCTTGGAAACAATTACGTTTCCTGATGGAGGTGTAAGAACTTTATACACTCGAAAAAAGAGATTCTTTAACTCAAAAGGGGCTGTATTTATTCTCGGGCTCTCAAGTGATGTGACTGAAAGAGAGCATTTGGTGGCACAATTAAAAAGGTCCAATGATGCACTAGACGAGTTTGCTTATATTGCATCACATGATTTAAAAGCGCCGTTAAATGCGATTTCGAAGTTGGTTACTTGGATTGATGAGGATTTCGGCGATGAGCTTCCTGAAGGTGCTAAGGAAAACTTTGACTTAATTCAACAGCGAGTTGCTCGTATGAGCAAGTTACTACACGACTTGCTAATCTATTCCCGAGTAAATCGAAAGCACAGCGAAATAGAAACATTTGAGTTCGGTGAGTTTACCAAAGAGATATATGACTCTATTGATATTGAGTTGGTGTTGAAACTGGAGTGTACACCAATAAAAGTAACCCTTCCGAAGACAGCACTAGAAGTGATCACCCGCAATTTAATTAGCAATGCACTCAAGCATCATGACCGAAAAAGTGGATCACTAATTATTCAAGTAAAAGAAAGCTCTAATGAATATGAAATGCACTTTATTGATGATGGTCCAGGGATCCCTACTGAATATCGACAAAAAGTATTTGAAATGTTCCAAACGCTGAAGCCACGAGATCAGCAAGAAGGTAGTGGGATGGGCTTGGCGATAATAAAGAAAGTACTCAACCATTATGGCGGTTCAATAAATATTGTAGATAGTAATATTGGAACAGAGTTTGTCGTTAGGTGGCCAAAAGTAGACACCATAGTTAACCCCAATTAGGTATAATTTCAATGCAAGATAATGATATTACGGTATTAGTTGTTGAAGATGATGACATTGATTATATGACAGTAAAGCGAAGCTTTTCTAAACGAAAAATCATGAACCCAATGGTTAGAGCTATTGATGGTGTGGAGGCACTAGAGCTTCTGAAAGGTAAAAAAATTGGATATCCCTATATTATTTTACTAGACCTGAAAATGCCTCGAATGGGGGGGCTTGAATTCCTAGAAAAGCTGAGAGCCGACAGCGAGTTAAAAGACACGGTTGTGTTTGTGTTAACCACCTCAAAAGATGAAGATGATATTCACTATAGCTACGAAAAAAATGTGGCTGGATATTTCCTAAAAGAAGAAGCAAGCGACTCTATGATGAGCCTTGTTGATATGTTAGATGGATATTGGCGTATTGTACAATTCCCAACGAAGTAGCGAGGTGATGTATGAATATACTGCTTGTTGACGATGATATTGTTGATCGCAAGATGATCCGTCGCTCTCTAATAAAAGGAGGAATTGAACACCAATTGACAGAGGTTAGCACCGTAGAAGAGGGAATATTTGCACTAGAAGAGCTTTGCTTTGACTTGCTACTTCTTGACTACAATATGCCCTCAAAAAATGGCCTGGATTTGCTAATTGAACTAAAGCGTATCAATCATATAAAAGAGCTTACAATAGTGATGATTAGTAATTCACATTCAGAAGAGTTGATACTAAAATGCCTAGATCTAGGCGTGCAAGACTTTCTCCTCAAAGAAGAGGTTACAGCGTCACTTTTAACGCGCTCTATTCTGCAAGCAAAAAAGCGTTTTGAGTTAGAAAAGCAACTACATACAAGTTACCTTCAAGTAAAACAATTAGCTGAACTTGACTCGTTAACAGGTTTGTATAACCGCTATTATTTTGAGGAAACTTGTCAAAGGTTGATGCAGGCAGATAAAAAGCGCTATAAATGTGCAGGTGTTCTTGTAGCCGATATTGTTAACTTTAAAAAGATTAATGACCGTTTTGGTCATGAAGTGGCAGATCAGCTTCTTATTGAGCTTGGAGCAAGCTTCAAGAGACATACTAGACAAGAGGATATAGTAAGTCGCTTCGGTGGAGATGAATTTGCCTGTTTGATGGTCTCATGTGATAACCCTTTACAGATAAAAATTGAAGCTGAAAAACTCATTAGGGTACTAAGTCGAGTTTATTCAATCCAGTCTCAGGACGTTTACTGCCAAATTAGGATGGGAATGTCACTGTATCCTCTAAATGGTAGTAATTCCAATGACTTAATACGGTTTGCTGATATCGCGCTATTTAGAGCAAAATCAGCGCAAAGCTCTTCTGCTTGTATATTTGAAGATAACATGCAGACAGAGTTTCAAATGAAATACAATGTAGAACAAGATTTAAGAGGAGCAATTGAAAGGCAAGAATTGGAACTTGCATTTCAACCTATTGTAGATATTCAGTTACCCAAAGTTGTTTCACTCGAAGCTTTAATTAGGTGGCCTACTGCCAAATTCACTAGCAATCCTCAAGAGTTTATTACGATAGCAGAAGAATCCAAGCTGATAGAGCCGTTAGGCAAATGGATTATCGAACGTGCAATTACTACGCTAAAGGAAGTAAATACTAAGCTTGGGTATCCCGTTCGCTTAGCAATAAACCTCTCTCCACTGCAACTTGAAGATATTTCCCTACCTGCATATATAAATGATTGCCTTAAGCGTATAGACATCGACGGCAGTTTGTTTACTTTTGAGCTAACTGAAACGGCGCTATTAACTGAAAGTAAGCGAGTAAGCTCGAGCCTTCAACGTATTAAAGAGCTTGGATGTAAGATTGCATTAGATGACTTTGGTACAGGCTACTCTTCAATTTCGCACTTACTTAATTATCCTATTGATATTGTTAAAGTAGATAAATCTTTGACAGATAGAATTGGAGTTGAGGAGCGCGGAAAGCGAATTTTTTTGGGTTTAGTGAACATGCTTAAGAGTTTGCAATTAAGCATTATTGTAGAGGGGGTAGAGAATTACCAGCAATATTATATCTGTAAAGAAGTAAAAGTTGATAAAATTCAAGGTTACTACTTTTCAAGCCCTATATCCGAAAAGAACATTCTAAGGACAATTAAGTCATTGAATAAAGAGCTTGTAAGGTAAAGTTAAGATTTATTCAGCTTAAGCCTCCTGATTTAGCATAATCGGCTAAAATACCATATAGAACTGGGAGTTCAATTGGTTTTGCAATATGAGCATTAAAGCCTATTTCCAGATAGTGTTTAACATCTTCAACCATAACGTTTGCAGTTAGAGCAACAGCAGGAATCAGGTTACCCTCCTTTCGTATTGCTTTTATTGCGCCGACCCCATCCATGAAAGGCATATGTATATCCATAAGTATTAAATCAAATGTTTTTTCTTTGAGTGCTTCTAGAGCCAATACACCATTCTCAACGATCACATATGTAGCGTTTGTCTCTTTAAGCATGGTTTTGATTAAAATTTGGTTAATTTTATTATCCTCCGCAATCAAGATATGAGTGTTCTCTAGATTGGGCGGTGTGAACGATTTTTTGTGGGTAGGTTTTGATAAATTCTTTGCTCTTTCTAACGGTAAAATGATATCAACATTTGTGCCTTTACCTGCCTCACTAATTAAATTTATATTGCCATTCATTAACTTAATGAGACTCACAGTTATTGACATACCTAAACCAGTACCACCATACTTCCTAGTTGTTGATGTATCTGCTTGGGAAAAACGCTCAAAAATACGTTTTTGCGCATCTTCATTCATTCCAATACCTGAGTCTTGGACACTTAAATAAACAGCTTTTTTGTCATTATAAGTGCGACAGCTAACAACTATTTTGACCTCTCCATTGTTGGTAAACTTAACAGCGTTAGATGCCAAATTAAGTACAATCTGCTTTACTCGAACTAGGTCACCCAGCCACCCATCTTCGAAGCTATCATCTACTATTACGGCGAAATCTATACCTTTGTTACTGACCAAAGCATCTAAGTCATACTTAACCGATTCCAAAATTTCTAAAATTGAGATTTCAGTGCTTTCCAGCTCAATTTTATTTGATTCAATTTTTGAATAATCCAAAATATCGTTAATGATGGTAAGTAAGCTTTTGGCAGAATATACAGCATTAGCTAATATTTTCTCTAAGTCGGGTTCTAAATTAGCATTTTCGAGTAGTTGTAGGCCGCCTAGGATGGCGTTCATTGGCGTTCGGATTTCATGGCTCATATTAGCCAGAAAATCACTTTTTGCCTTAGATGAATGTTCAGCTGCTTGTCTAGCCGTTTCAGAGATTTCCATTGCTTCTATTTTTTCAGTAACGTCATAATTTACGCCAACAACTTTTATTGCTTTTCCATTCTCTCTAATAACTTCCGCACTTGCTTTGATTGTTCTGACCGCACCATTTGGGTGTATAACTCTGAATTCTGGCTCATAAACTCCGGTACCAGCTATTGCTGCTTGTAACTGTGCGCTTGCAAACTCTATATCATCAGGATGTACAGCATTAGCCCAAGCATCATAAACTTTTGTAAACTGCACTTCTGATATTCCATAGAGCTTGAACATTAGCTCATCCCAGATCAGTTCATTTGTGACTAAGTCCCACTCCCATACACCTATTTGAGCTGAATTGTTGGCTAATTGCATTCTAAGTGCCATAGAATCAGCTTTATTTCTTGCAATTCTAAGCTGTTCTTCAGCTTTTTTTTGCGGAGATATATCTTGAATGACTGACCAAATAGAGTTCTCGCCATTCTCATCAGTCACTCTTATACCAGATAATAGAACGGGAAAAGTGCGACCACTTTTATGAATATACTCCTTTTTATATGGTCCGTATCTCCCTTGTTCTTTCAAGTTAATTAGTTGCTTTTGCTCTTCCTCTTGGTATTTCGGAGGGGTAATTTGCCAATAGTCAGTATTATTCAACTCATCTACAGAGTATCCAGTCATTCGACTAAACTCATTGTTTACATAGTGAAATGTACCGTCTTTTAGTGTATTAACAGCAATACCAATCGGTGCTAAGTTGACAAAGCGTTCAAACTTCATCTTTTCCTTTTGGTAAGCTGTTTTATAACGTTTGATATTGGTGTTTGCTTTTTTTAGCTGTTCTTTAGCATCAATTAATTCAGATATATCCCTTCCGATTGCAAGAACTAACTGTTCGCCTTGGATCTGGACAGCTGTAAGTGATATCAAGCAGGGGAATGTTGAGCCATTTAAATTAGAGTGGCTCCACTGAAAAAGCTGAGGCCCTTCGGTCAGAGAGTTTCTTATGTACTCCATCGCAAGTTCTTCGGAAGTACGGCCGCAAGGTTGATACTTTGGGGAAATATCCGCTGGTGATAATGACAAAAACTCACTTTTACTTTTGATACCGTGTAAATCCACAGCAGCTTGATTACATTCTATGAACTTACCTGTATTGAGGTCTAGAATAGATAATGCATCTCCTGAAGCCTCGAACAGCTTTTTATACTTGTCTCTTTCAAAAGAAGTCTCAGCTAGTTGAGATTTAAGACTGTGGATTTCTTTTTCTAATTCAAGTTGATTTTTACTTACCATGTCCTTCCTAGTATGCGGCGTTAAGTATGTTAAACAATTCGACCTGTTAGTAGTATAGAATGGGAATAAACATTGTTAGCAGAAAAATAAAAGAGTTTTCTCACTTCAATGAAATAACTGAGAATGCACCAACTGCTATCAACACTACCTTGCAAAATACGTGTTGAGCCGAATGCTTCATGTTTGGGCTCAGTCAGAACAAGCCTTTAGCCGTCCGCGGAAAAGTAGCATCTCCATCTGTTATTGGCCTTATAACGATGATGTCGAGCAATAGATTCAGGTGCATTCAGAATGTAACGTAGTTGGAAATTGGTCACCAGCTTGCGGATTAAACTACAAAGCAAATGGACCTAGAAAAATGCAAGTATAAGAAGTTGTCGAACGGGGGATTTTCAACCTGTTTCTAATAACAAGAACATATAACATTCGCAGTACAAGTCATAGACCAAAAGGAACAGCGAGTGATGCTGACGCTAATGCTATTAAATATGCATGTGATGTCTGTAAGTTCAAACAATGGAAATCGAATACTGTTGTTAATTAACATTTTACTCAACAATAGATTCTGTCTTTATCTTGAAACTTGAGTCTATAATAATATTAATCAAGAGTGAGTTTAGACTTTGTTTTGCGATTACCTTCAGTCCTTCCTAGTGAAACATTATTTAGCCGCTTAATCCGGGGCCTGACAATCTCGGGGAGCAGTCGCCCTCATTATTATTTCTGGCTACTTGGAAGCTCAAGAGCTAGTTTCCATCCATATCTTACGTCAAATCTTATCAAAATAGCGAGTAAAGCGGAGGAGTCAGCAAATAGCTTATACTTTTCTCAGACACTATTCCCGCTTTTTGCCCATTATTTACCTTCGCATAGTAATGAAATTTACTACTCAGCGTTATCTACACCTTATGGTTTCAGAAGCTGCCAGCTGGCGAACTTTAGGGAACACGAATGTTTAACATTAAAATATTGCCCTTTATGTGCAATGAGCGATATTAAGCACTTTGGGGTGGCCTATTGGCATATTGAGCATCAGATACCTGGAATTGAATGTTGCTGTAGTCATCCAGTATGGCTTCTCCACAAACCTTTGCATAAAGCTAGTCAAGTCCACGAAGGGTTGTTACCTTGTGAAAGTAGCAATACTTTCAACTGTAATGATAAAGCCTTTAGTTTTGCTAAGTACACATCAAAAATATTACAATCAATACAAGCAGGTAAGCAGCTTAAAAATGATTACTTACCTATTTTGGCAGATAAAGGGTATGTGACAAAAGGTGGGTGTATTCGAAGGCGGTTACTAGCGACTGAACTTGCGAGATTAGTTGAAGAGTTGGGTTTCCCTTATACCGAGCTAATGCCTGAGTCTGAGCGTGATTATAAATATTTCTCTAATCTTTTGAAACCTAATGTTAATCAGCATCCCTTCAAACACCTTTTATTAGCTTACTGCCTGTCGGATTTAAATGTAGCTCAATTTTTGGCAGTTAAGCCTGTGTTGAATAGAAGCCTAAAGCCAGACCCTACTATTATTGAAGCGCAATGCTTGAAGCTTTTAAAGGAAGGTCATTCTATGGCTGAGATTAGTCGGAGGACTGGTAGAAGCAGGTGTTACATTAAAACGTTAGCACTAAAAGAAAATGTTGAATTTGAATCAAAGCCGAAAATCATAACCAAAAAAGTTAAATTATATATTATAAATTTAGCTAAGAAAGGATTTCACCGACGCGAGATTGCTAATCGCTATGGCATATCAAGTGGAAGTGTTGAGCAACTTATTTCTAGTCGTCCTGACCTAGTGATTTGGCGAAGGAAGTGTAAATCTGACTCAAAGCGTCGTAGATATAAATATACAATAATGAATTTTATTAAGACACACCCGCTTGCATCTAGGCAAGATTGTAAGAGAAGTAATTATGCAGCTTTTTATTGGTTATATAATCACGAACATGATTGGTTGAGCACCATTTTGCCAACGGCGATTAAGGGCTGTAGGAATCAAAGGGTTGATTGGAAAGAAAGAGATAGAAAGCTTTCAAAACAACTCGGTGATCTTTTGTCTAAGAATACAGAATCCGTAACTTTAACTAAGTTAGAACAGTTATTAGGTGCTCATGGGTGGTTGACGAGATATAGACATAAACTACCAACAGCTATGACGATTATTGAAAACTATAAGTTAAGAAATAAATGAATATACCTTTGGATGAATCACTGCAAAGCTTTCTATTTCGGCAGCAGATGTTATTTGCGGGGAAACTAGACCCTAAGAAAGTGATAACAAGAAATGGAATGTGGTACTTATCTCCTTATGCCCATCAAGAAGTACAACATATTTTTCATCGACTTGATGATAGCATTTTGCTTGAAGCGGCAGAGGTAGGTGAGCCTATACGAGCTTGCCAAGATGGCATTTTTACCTCTTCCGATGACTATTGTATGTCTCTATGGAGTATATTTTTTAACAACGGTAAGCAGGATAGTCGGATGATAAATAAAACGAAAATTCGATTTTGTCAGGCATGTGTTAATGAGGCCATTTTCGAGTATGGACACGGTTATTTTAAACATCAATGGGTTCGAAACACTTGGTGCTATTTGCATGAATTGCCCTTACGGCACTTAACAAGAGCTTCATATAAACATGCTATTGAAGATGTAAAAGAAGTTTTAGCTGGCGGCATACCGATTAACGAAGTGTGTACACAAACTAGACCTTCGGGTGCTGTCGAATCATTATCGGTCAATAATTCAAAGGAACTTGAGCTCTTATTTGCAGTTCATGCACCATATTGCTTAGGGCGCTTATTGGCGAATTGGCTAACGTTAAATTTCAGCAAACTGAGTGAGGTTGCTGAGTTTTTAACGAAAGTTGAATGGGCCTTTCTCCCGTGGAATTTATTGAATCTACCAATAGATTCAAATGATTACTCACAAGCTCTTAGGAAGCTAAATGCATTGATTGTGTCTTTTAGACGAAACTCCAGTTTAAACGAATATATAAGCGAACATGTTGAATATGTTAAAGTGTTTGTTTCGCCAAGAGGTCAGCTATCTGAAGTTATGATGCTTCCTAAGCTGCGCGATTGCCAGTCATGTGCTAAGAATAAAAGTTGCTCCTTTTTGAAGTTTGAGTATAACGAGATCAAAGAGGAAATTGACCTGCAGTTTTTGTTTCATCACTCAAGCTCATTTAAGAGGTATGCTATTGACCAAGGACAGATCTCCTTGACTGGCGATTACATGTGGATGCCTTTTCGAATTAACTCTTTTCTGTCGGAGGAAGATTTGGAGAGTGGGGAGCTAATGGAGTTTGTGTTATAGCTTCCAAATTTACTCTACGGTAACTTGAAAGGACAATTATGTTGCAACAGAAAAGCTATTGGTTTGAAAAATACGCTAGAAAATACTCATACAGTGTTGGTATATGAGAGCAGAGCGAAGCACAGATCTAACGTGTAGGAGCATAATTTTAAGTTACTAATGCATCTTGCGGGCAAACTTTATTGTCCATATCATTCCTTGCGGGCAAACTTTATTGTCCTTTCACAGCTAGTTTATTAGATTCTAGATGAAGACAATTAGATTCAAACAAAGACAATCTACAATCGAATAGAGACAAATATAGGCTGGAGTAGTTACTGTATCGGAACTGATATTATTAGAGACATTAGTGTCGATGTGATGTAGTTTTTAATGTTTCTATTTGCTCAGGGCTAAAACCATGACGAAGTAGCTCAAAATCACAGAGTTCAACGGTAGCTTTTTTACCGTCACCGACAACTTCGTAGATACTGCCGCTTGCTGTTTTTATAAGATTTTTCTTTGGCTTTATTTCAACCAATTTTGAAGTACATATATAATCACCTTTAGCGAATCTAAAAGATTTATCTTCAACACATATGCCCCATAAAACTTGACCGATTCGGTGCCCATCGTCTTCAACTGTCACTATTTGCCAACCACAAACTATAGTGTCCATAAATTCCCCTTACCCCATGAGCAGTAAAGTTCGATAGTAGGAAATTTGTGGTTAAAAACATACTAAATGCATGGATCTAATCCTGAGTTTTTCATTCAAAAAATTTTGTAATCGACTACAAAACTTGCAGATGAAGTATCTTTTTTTACTTAATAACCTTGAACTTATGATTCTTGTTGAAGGTATTCTCGAAGTCGATTGGTCAGATTAAGGGAATTAATATGCTGTTGTGTTGAAGATTGAACCATGTTTTTCCATTCACCGTCACCATTGAGCAAAGACTCTCGAATCAAAGTTGATGAAACCTCTTTATCTGCAAGATTTTCCCAAAGAACTTCAACTTTATAGCCCGCTTGTGACAAGCGCTCTACTTTGGCTTTATTCCATGATTCCCTAATTGTCGTAAAGCAGACAGTTTTGGTATCAATAAACTGGTAAAGTTTTTCAGGCTCATCAATAGGGAATGGAATAAAATCAAATCTGGCTCTATCGATATTCGCCTCTAATAATGCGTCTTTTATAATATTGATCCTTTCCAAATAGGTAAGTGGATTTGATGAAAGAACGCTTCTATTTGGAGAGTCATTGCACTTTTTTAATTCTTCAATATCGTATTGAGTAATACCAATCCAAAGAAAATCACAGGATTTTAATGCTGCTAGGGCGTACTCTAAATGCTCATTGTGAAACGGCTGAAACCTTCCATGAATTGATCCAACTACCATATTAATCCCTAACTTTTATTATTTGATTTTTTGTGCTCATATGAGGTGAAGCTGTGCCTATGTGTATTAACTTGTCAAACCACTCGCCTAATTCAGCACCTCGCTCAACAATCGCTAGGATTGGGCCATTTATTTCTCCACCAAACAAGACATCAATTATTATGTCATCAAGTTCTTGTATATTTTCTACAAGAGAGCCGAATGATTCTAGATTTGATTTTGCAGAACACCCCAGAAAGTAGGGGGCGGATTTAGCTTCAAAATTTAAGGGACCTAAAACCGAATCTAAACTCAAAGAAACTAGGTAGTTTTTGTTTTGAATAATTGATGCTAGATGACCTATTAAGCCAAAGCCTGATATATCCGTTGCATATTTGACCGAATCAGAGCGAATAAAATCCAACCACTCCAAATTATTGCTCAAAATAGCTTTAACTGAAAAATCTTCTTCTTGGCAGCGAATATTTCTAGTTGACCAAACTCCAACAGGTTTTGTGAGAAAAATATCGTAACAACCATTCATTTCAAACTCTGGCTTAAGTTCGCGGGATATTCCATTCATTGTAATAGTAATAGATGTTTGGTCAGCCCTAAAGGTATGGTAATTACAGGAGTTTATTCCTAGTGCATCTAATCCTTCTTGTATACATTTAAACATTAACCTGATTTCAGTTTTATCAAGACTGTTGCTAATTCCAACACTTACACTTGCTTGAATCGGCTTTATACCAGACGCGTATATGTCATTTGCACAGTGTAGAATAGTCGCCATGACATATGTAGAGATATCGTCAACAAATGGAAAAACAGTATCAATTGTACTGTGTATATATCCGTTATCAATTTTTACAATGTTGTTATCTGGTAATAAAAATGAGTAGCTTACTTCTTCCAATAGATCTCGTAAGTTATTTGCAGGGAGCTTATTCCCACATCCAAAATATGTTTGATCATAATCAAGCATTTTTGAGTCCCAATTCTACAAAATTTGCTTCGTTTTCTTTGTTTAGCTCCCAAAGCCTATCAAAATAGCGCGAGAATGCAGTATAGAAAGAGCCTTCACCATCGGTATTATGTTTTTTATATAAATGCATTTGCGGAGTTTTCTCCCCCGTACTTTCCCCATTGCCAAATATATTGAATGAGCACATGCAATAATTGCTATTGAAAAACATCAAGCGAAATATCGGCATTTCCGGTATTTCATCAGCTTTGTACAATCTAACCTCAATGTAATAATGACTGTCTTTTAACTCGCTAAGTTTTCTTAAAGATTCAATTACATTATTTCTATATCTAGTTTCACTAACACCTGCTCTATTTGCAATTTCTTTCAAAGCCTTACTATCAGGGTGACACAACAAGAATTTTGCTGGGTTTTCTTGAGTTGCGCTCCTTACTGCATTCTTAAACTCTTGCTCATTCTTAGTAAGTTTATGCCCCCCAGTTCCTAGCATTTTTAAGTTATCTTTAGTTAGTAGAAGTGACTGCTTGTAATTAATTCCATTGGCAATTTCTCTATCAATTCCTACTATCCCTGTTTGCATGTATTTTACAAGTCTTCTCGACATCACAAAAAAATTAACTGCTACTATATAAATAACTGTTGATTGATATACAAATTCACTTATCACATGCGTTGCAAACAGCACTGCCAATAGAAAAGAAGCGATGGCCGTCGAGGTAATTAACCATGTAAGGTTTTGAAACCTCCAATCGTGATTACTTGAGTGCTTATTGGTAACTGAAATAATGGCATTTATCGCAGAAAGTAGGAGTTGGTATATAAAAGCAGCTACTATTGATTGTAAAATAGGGGTAAATTCTCCATTTAACATATCAGTTGTCCTTATTATTCTTCTTAGTTGATGATGCCTGTTTAAGAACTTTATCTATAAGCTCCACAGACCAATTCTCATAATCCGTCTTGTTTTTGATAACATCACTTATGTGAGTTAATTCATCATTAATGTGATAGCCTTTCTCACCAATTTCGTAATCTTCATTAATCATTTCAACTAAATATACCAGCCCCAAATGCTGACTACTTACATCTCTTGTAGAATCATAAAGTAAGCCAATTGGTTTCATAACTGAATCTGGTGAAATAGTAATTTCTTCTTCTAATTCTCTCTTAATAAATGGGTGAGTCGATTCTGGGTCAAAAGGGTCAAATAAAGAATTAACTTCTTCATATGTAATATGCCCTCCAAAAACAATAGACCGTTCTCCATGTAACCTTGACTCAGGAGCTTTTGCAGATCTAGTGTGAGTTATGATTTTATCTTCAAATATAATTATAAAAACAGAGATTAATTGAACAACAGAGTAATCCTCTTCTGCTTCATGTCTAATCATAGGCGTACAATTTTCTTTGAACCAATTAGAATCAATAGGAACTTCGTTTAAACCATTTATGGAGACTATTTGGGGTAAGAGATTTCTCTTAAATACAGGTAAATATTCATCCATTAGCTGATTTCTTTTCTTCTTCGCTTCGTACTCTTTATATTTTCCGGGGCTGTCATTTAGCCATTTTCTCAGACCAAATGCTCCTTTCTGTAACCTAACAAATACTGATGCGCTTCCTAATTGATCAATGTTTTCAGCAAGCCTTGCTCTAATTGCTGTTTTAGGAGTTTTACCTGTGAAATCATATAAATTATTTGATTCTATTTCTCTCAAGATCGCTTCCGCAGTCAAGGGTTTTTGAACTTGCTCTAAGACAATGTATATTATGTCTAGAAGGCTCTTTTCCATTAAACTCTCCTTAACTCATGTCTCGAATAAACTCTTTTCGCATCCATAGTCTATCCGACTTGGCGAAATTACCATCAAAGATAAATGAAAAATTTCTTTCAATCAAACGCTTAGTTTTTTTATTTTCTGTAAAAATAAAGTTATAGCCTTTTTTTATGTCCGAAATAACCACAAACCAAAGTTGTCCATTCGTCGCATATTTGTCTTTTATGTATTTAGTCGCAGTACCTGTTAAAAAGTATGTTTCGATTATTTCTTCGGAATCTAACATCTCAAGTTGCCCAATGAAGCAATCTTCACCTTTCCAATCGTGAGTTTTTACGTCATTTAGAAGAACATTCTTAAAATCATTCAATAATTGATGTTCAATATGTGAATAGTACTCCGTTATCAATTCCGATTCGAAAAATCCCAGTTTCTCGATACCAATTTTTGCTTCAATATCCCTATTAGTTGTTACAAATGCTTTTAAGTTTAATGTGTTAGAGACGATTGCTAAATAAAGTAATTTAGCTATCGACTCTGGAAGTTGATGAACTTTTTCAAGTTTGACATATTTTTCCCATATCAATGTTGCACACGAACCTACGTGACTTATTTGCACAAACTTACCAAGTTTATCTTTCCAATATTTTTCAAATCCAAAATGATGATCATAAACCTCGATAATTTTTTCATGATCTACAAAACTTTCAAAATACCGAGGGTTGGATACATCAACTAATGCATACTTGAACCTACCTGAACAGGGTAATGTTTTCTCGAATAAGTCATAAACTTCGACTTTTACAGATTCGGGAATTGTTCCATTCATTTTACCTGTATGACATGCGATTGACTCTATACCACATAGTCTATGTAAATAACTTAATGCCAAAGAACAAGCGAGAACATCTATGTCGATATAAGCAGAACCAGAGGTAACAATTACAGTTTCATTAGTTTCAATAAATTGTGTATTACTCATAATTATCCAGTAGCTGATCTAGCCCCAATTTGTCAGCGAAACTCTTGTTACGTATGTGTGCTCTTTTTGCCACATCAGATAATTTAATTACCTCAAGCCTCATATTTGCAATTACACTTCGATCATTCTTTTTTGTAGCCCGAACCGGAATAGAATCTCTATACCAAGAACCAGTAACTGATTCTTCATACTCATTCAAATCAGCTTCAGGGAATATTTTTTCACCAATTAAATAACAATAAAATTTCTCAACTTTTACCTGACCATAATTCGCAATTAGTTGGCAATATCTTGGCATCTGCTGAAGGTAATCGGCTAAATCTGTTTCTGGTTCTTTAAACTCTATCACGATACACTTTCCTTCATCAGCAAATAGAAAGACATCAGGTCTACGATCTGGCTTAAACCCCATTCCTTTCATGTCCTCTAAAGCTTCGGGAGCAAGAAATGGTCTGCCATCTTTGAGCTGCATCTTGGTAAATTGTGTTTCAGAAAACCCATCAAAATGAACAAATTCTTCGTCTAATATCCAAAGATCATTTATGCTTGAACTAGTTTTTTTTCTTTTAAATATGAGATCATGAATGATGCCTTCTCGATCTCTGTTCTTTCCTTTGGGTATTTCTTTGGTTTGTACATCTAGCTCATTTTTAAGTATCTTGCTCAACAGCTTTACAACTAGACCTCTGCGAACTACATACTTTGAAAGCTCTTCTTTATTTTGGGCATCAATTAGTTCTGCAACTTCTTTCGATTTTAACTCAAGTTTTTCCCTATAATCATCGCTTGTGGGATCAAGGCTTTTTATATTATCTAGACACTTTCTGGTTGTGTTGCTTTTATCAGCAATAAACCGAGCTTCTTCTATTAGTAACTTACTTGTAATTGAATCTTCATCATCGTTTAACGATACATTTTTTAGTACATTGTTCACAAACTGTTGTGATATCCCTAGTTCTTTAGCAAGTTTGTGAACATTTTGTTCAGCCGCTTTTTGTGCGGACATTACTTCTTTGAAGATTACGTTAAGTTCATTGTTAGCTTGTTTTCTAATATCATCTATATAAACAGCAGAGTCATTATCAAAAAGATCACGGCTGACATTTGATACTTCGGTTTTAGACTTAATATTGAATGAATCTACAGCATGGTTGACGTTTTCTGGTTTATCTAAGTAAGGTCCATAAAAAGCAGCTAATCGTTTAGTCCCTTTAAAGCCTTTGCTTTTTTTCAAAACTGGATTTTCTAACTCTTCAATAGGTATATCTTTTGAGCATAAGAATGCTCCATGTCGATCAATTTCATCTTCAGTGAAGTCAAAAACTAGCCATTCAAATTTTTCAGGGGGCTTGGAATTATCAATATGCCAACACAGTTTGCTATTTTTATCTAAACTAGCACTTAGATAATTTACTTCAAAAGTTCCTCGCTCACTCGGCTGGGGTAAGTCATTATTTGTTATTAACATCGTTTCTGGATCAGAAGCAGCATAACAATACTTTAATTCTATATTGGGAAAGGTAATCCCTTTTTTCTTTTCCAAATATGCCCTTAATGCAAAATGGGACTTAATTATCGACACAAACTTTTGAAATGATAAAGAAGAATAAAATTTAACGTCTTTACTGCTTAGATTAGGGTTAAGGAATTTTACTCTTGTCTTCAATATCTCAGAATTCGAATTGTTGCATATGATATTAGAGATAAATGATTGTTTATTACACTTAAAACTCCTTAAATAATATGAACCTTCATTGATGAAATTACTTTCAATGACTACTTCACCAAATCTATGCAAATATTGAAGTCTGCCAGTACCTCTATTTTTAAATCCTTTGCTCTTGTCTAGTAAGTTACTAAATCTAGTAAATGCTTCATCATTGAATCCATTCCCTGAATCTTCAATTATCATGTAATCTAAACGCTTACCACCTTCGTTGTCATCACTATCATTAAAATGCAGTTCAATTGATATTTTTCTTTCAAAGTCATCAGGTAAGTGAAGAATGGACTCTAGTGAGTTAGTAATTCCTTCTAACATAGGCGCTAAAGGATTTGATGATGGACCAATCATCCCCATCATTTCTTCTAAAACTACTCCCGGTCTATTCATAAGCTTATGATCCTTCTGATGAATCTATATCACAATGGTAAATATTTTTAAGCCGTACCCACCAACTAGCCTTAAAGTTTTGACGATAGATCATCTAGTTCTTGCCTAATTGTGCCGATATTACCCTTGTGGAAGTGTTGCTGAAAAGTAAGTACAAAAATTATCAAAAAAACTATCATAAAGCATCACTTTAACGTGATATTTTTAATAAATTTAGTTGATTTAAAGAATACATATGAACTTCTTCGACCCCCCTTATAAAGAAATACCTATCAAAAAAAGAAATCCTTTTTTGCGTGACGCTTCTCAACTTGAATGCATAGAAGAGCCTATGAAGGTAGTTAGTAACCATTTGGAAGCAGCCGAATATATTTTGGAAAAGGGAGCATGCAATGGGCTAGATTTTCATATTTCCAATGTGTTGCGTAATAACGCTGCAATGAAAAAGTTATATGGAGCTAATTCTTTAAAGCCGCTTCCTAAAGAAATTAGAACTTACCAACAGACTAACAAAGGCAGGGAAAGTACTGAACTAAGCAATGCGATTGCCAGCCACTGTGTCAGCTTAGATTGCGAACTAATGCTGTACCATGGTGGTAGTTTACCTGTTAAAGAGGGTAAGCCTTTTACAACGTCAACGCCTCTTTCGACTTCATTTCAACCAGAAGTTGCTCTAAGAAACGCATTATGGCGGGGCAAGACCTATAAAGATGACCATGCTTTTTTATATGTGATCAAGATTATAAATCCTGAAATACGTGCCTTTCTTATGCCCCTTGATGGTGAGAGTCATGGGCACGAGTGTGAGGCTCTGTTAGAGAAAGGACTAAAACTTCAACTTGTTAAAATGCATTCTAAAAAATATGAACAGAAGGAAGGTAATAAACTATACACTATGTCTCTTGTTGAAGTAGAAGCTTCCTAGCTGGGGAGTAAGTGGTAATTAGAGGAGTATAATTGCTATAAACTTTTTTCGACATCAATGAAATATCATTTATTATGCTCAATAGGGATAAAAATTTGTCTTCTATTATCCTTACGGGCAAACTTTATTGTGCCTAAACAAGCCCAAATCACGCTCAAAAACGGCTATAGATTGATATTAATTGTAGCTTATCAAAAGAAAGGCTTTTACCAATTTAAAAGGACACTAAGCATATACTTAGTGTCCTTTAGTTGTTAGCCAGTTATCACGTCATACCGACTTTGCCTACCAATTGCGCTTCTGGGTAGGTTTCAATGGTTTCGGCTTCGCCACGGTGATCGCTGGCTAACTTTTCATAAAGCAGCGGTAAGACAATCAAAGTGAAGAAAGTACCAATGAGCATGCCTGCGACTAAGATAATACCTATGCTGTTGCGCGCTTCTGCGCCTGCACCGGTTACCAATACCAAGGGGAAGTGACCAAGCACGGTTGCACCTGTGGTCATCAGTATGGGTCTCAGTCGTGTGGCCGCAGCCCCTTTTACCGCCTCAAATTTCGATTTACCTTCAAGCTGTAAATGGTTCGCAAATTCAACAATCAAGATGCCATTTTTGGCTATTAAACCGATAAGCGTAATTAGGCCGATTTGGCTGTAAATGTTGACGGTCGTGAGTGATAAAAACGGTAGCATCAATGCACCTGCGAGTGCCAGCGGTGCGCAGCCGAGTAGTACCACGAGCGGATCTCTAAAGCTGTTGAACTGGATCGTCAGTAAGAAAAACACCACTATCATGGCAAACAAAAGTACGCCAACCATGGTATTGCCTTCTTTTCTTAGCTGTCTTGATTCGCCAGCGTAGTCAATTGAGTAGTGACTAGGTAAAACGTCTGCTGCAATTTCCTCTACCTGTGTGAGCGCTTGCTCTTTGGTAATGTGTGGTAGTGTGCCTGCTAATATTCTAAACGAGTTTTGCTGGTTGAATGAGCCAAGCACTCTAGGGCTTGTAAAGGTGCGCAAGGTAGCAAACGCTGAAATCGGAATAAGATCGCCAGCATCGGTTCTTACTTGCATATTAAGAATGTTCTCAGGATTGTACCTTTCGCCATCGCCGACAATGGGAATGACGCGGTAGGCTTTACCTTCTTTGTTGAAGTAGTTGGCAAAATTATTCGACATATAAATACTAAGTTGCTCGTTTACCGACGACAAACTGAGACCTAAGTCTGCAACCAGCTCTCGGTCGATTTCAAGCTCGGCTTGCGGCAGGTCGATTTTTAGGTCGGTATTGACGAACATAAAGCTGCCACTGGCGGTGGCGCGTTGAATAATCTCATCGGCGTACTGCTTCATCGCGGTTGGGTCGTCACTGGCACGGAATACTACTTCAACGTCAAACTGTCCTGCGGTAGGAAGCGATGCTGGTAGAATAGGGAATAAACTTAGTCCAGTCACGCTGCCTAACCGGCCGTATAGATCGTATAGTAAGTCGTGTACTGAATTTTCTCGCTCATCAAATGGTGCAAGCTCTACACCACCAAAACCTGCTGCCGCCGTAATAATCTGCCAAGTAAACTCAGCGCCTTCAGTGGCGTTCATGACTTCGGCTGTGTCATTCATTTTCGCTGAAGTATAAGCTTGAGAAGACTCAGGTGGTGCTTCCACTACGACTTGGATACTGCTTTGATCTTCGATGGGCGCTAGCTCTTTTTGTGATAACAGGTAAAACGGCACCGACAATAAAGAGAACACGATAGCGACAAAAAAGACCTGTGGACGCCACTTAAACAAGGTATCGAGTGCTCGAAAGTAGAACGCTTGTAATCGATCAAAATAGCCATTGACCTTTTGCGTTAATTTACCTTCTTTACCGCCTTCGGGATTAACGTAAGCACTCATGATGGGCGATAAGGTAATAGCAACTAGTCCAGAAATTAATACCGCAATGGCTAGGGTGAACGCGAACTCTCGGAATAAGAACCCCGTTAAACCTGTTAAAAATCCGATTGGCGCGTAGACCGCTGCAAGGGTCAGCGTCATGGCAATTATTGGGACGAGTAATTGACGTGAACTGATAAGCGCGGCTTGTAATCTGGGTTTGCCTTCGCGCATATGACGCGCAACGTTTTCAACCACCACGATGGCATCATCCACCACTAAACCAACAGAAAGCACGATAGCCAAAATGGTCAGTAGGTTGAGTGAAAAGCCCATTGCTGAGATCACCGCGATTGCGCCTAAAATAGAGATAGGAATGGTAACCAGCGGCACCATGGCGGTTCTAAACGAGCCCATCATCGCGAGTACAACAATCCCCACAAGTAGGACGGTTTCCCCAAGCGTGGTGAAGATTTCTTTTATGGAATCACGCATATAAAGCGTGCCATCGTAGCCAATTCTTAAATGCATGCCGTCGGGTAAGATGGTATTTATCTCATCAATCTTTTTATACAGGGCATCACCAATATCGATTTCATTGGCACCTGGTAATGCCCACACCGCTAAGAATACCGTATCGTGGTCATCAAGGCGTGCGGTTACCATGCCTTCGGCCTCACCAAGTTCTACCGTGGCGATGTTACCAAGCTTGAGTTGCGTGCCATCGATTTCTTTTACCACTAGGTTGTTAAAATCTGCTACCGTTTTTAACGAGGTATTGGCCATCAGATCGATGCGCTGTCTGTTATTTTCACTGTAACCTAAGGTGGCAATGGTATTGTTTGCTTGTAGCGCGGCAAATACATCGCTAGCACTTACGCCATAAATAGCGAGCTTTTCGGTATCGAGCCAAATTCGCATTGCTGGATCGCGGCCACCTTCCAGTGTCACTTTTTGTACACCGGGAATATCAGACATAGAAGGGACAACATTTCGGATCAAATAATCGCTCACGTTATTACGTGGCAGACCTTGAGATTCTACATCGAGATAGAATACCGCATATGGGCTGTCGGCACGTACGATTTGAATGGCTGGATCTTCCGCTCCGCTGGGTAACTCAAACTTAATCTGGTTTAATCGGGTAGTCAGCTCAGCCAAGGCATCGGTGGTACTATGATTAAGTTCAAGCCAAGCGGTGACTTTGCTAAGTCCCGAGGTAGTTATTGAGTCTACATAGTCGACACCCGGAACGGTAGAGGCCACTCGCTCGATGGGCTCGGTAACATAGCCTTTTACAACGTCTGCGGCAGCGCCCGTATAGACAGTGTTGATCACCAGTGAGGCACTTTCTATTTTTGGATATTGCTGCACCGATATATCTCGGGCGGCATTAAAACCTGCTAGTACAATAAGCAATGACACCACGATCGCCAGTACCGGCCGGTTAACAAAAATATCCATGATAGACGGCTTATTTTCGTGTAATGCGCTCATTACTGGCCTCCGTTATTGCCATCAACAGCGGCAACCTGATCGGTATAAACCAGTAAGTTTTCTTGTAGCTTAAATGCGCCTTCAGCAGCAATAAATTCACCACCGCTAAGGCCTGATAGCACAAGTTGCTGATCGTTGACCTTATCGCCTAATGTGATTTTTACCGGTTTTGCCCGCCAATTTTGGCTGTCGTCCTTTTCAAGTACATAAACAAACTCGCCAAAGTGATTGCGCGTAATTGCATTGGTTGGTACAACTGCGGCGCTCACGACCTCGGTTGGTACATTGACTAACACCATTTGGTTGTGGCTGAGTGTGCCATTGCTGTTTTGTAGCTCAGCGCGATAACTTTGTTGACGCGATGCGACATCGACCATTGGCATTTTGGCTGATACGCGAGCAGGCACTTGGCCGCTGGTATTAGAAATTGCCACGCTAACGTCTTCGCCTATGTTAGGTTGTGCTAAGGTTTGTGGAATTTTGAAATCCACCCAAATGCTGTCGTCTAACCCAACCAAGAAAGTGATTTCGCTATTGGCATCAAGTAATTGACCAACCTGATATTGTTCTAACCCCGTTTGACCCGGGTAAGGTGCACGAATGGTTTTTTTCTCGATTAATGTGGTTAGTCGTTTTACGTCTGCCTGATTAATTGCAACTTCAGCCTCGGCTTTGTCTACCTCATCTGGGCTGATCCGTTTTTGTTCTAGTAATTTGGCAACCCGTTGATAGGTTGATTTAGCAAGCTTTACTCGAGCTTTAGCCGCTAATAGATTTGCCTCATCAATGCTGCTATCTAGGCGCAGTAATACTTGGTTCGCTGCTACTTGCTCACCGGGCTGAAAACCGACGTAAGTGATAAGACCTGGATACTCGTTACTAATGGTGACGGTGCGCTTGGCATGGAGCTGACCTACAACCTTAACCGATTTAATATGCTCAGTGGTTGATACATACGTGCTTTTGACCGAAGCCGAGGGTTCTGGGAAAGATTCCCCAAAGGCGATTGCCGCTTGGATTTGTGTAAACTTCACAAAACCAAGGCTGGTAATAACGATGAGAATGAGGACAACGGCCATAAGCCAACGTTTGATGTTCATTGTGATTTCCTTAAGTTAACGAAGCTCGAGCGCTTGCAATTCTTTCTCTATGCGTACCAGCGAATCTTGAGTGATAGGCTGTTGCCATGGATAGCTGTTAAGTAGCCTCACTGTACTGCGAATAACAGGGTCATTAAGCTCAAGTGGTGCGAGCAATGAAGCCGTGCCCTCAACAATTTGCTTAGTTTGTTGCAAGCGCAGTACTTGCTCATATCCTACGGTAAGCGCCCATCCGGTGATGATGATTTCTTCTATCATGTCGTGTAGATCTGGTGTAGCTTGCAACTCACCTGCTTCAATGCCATCAATCAGCGCCTGTTTAAACACGTTTTCACAACCACCACAGGATTCGATAATTTTATTGGTCCAAAACTCAGAAGCCCTTTTGATCACCGCCTCATTGGTGGAGTAGGACTGTAATTCATAATCAAAAGAGAAGCGTTTAAGCTTTTGTGGCGAGATAAGACACACCGCGAGCATGCGTTCTGGCGTGCTAAGAGGTAAGGACAACACTTGCTTAAAAACACTGGATGTATGGGTAAAAGACTCATAGGCCAGCGCCATTACTAGGTCTTCTTTGGTCTGCACAAATTTATAGATTGAGCCCATAGACAACCCTGCAAGCAAAGAGACTTTTGCCATTGTAAAGTCAGTGACTGAAGACTCATTAATGCATTGTTCCGCAGCGTTTAAAATCATGCGTTGCTGGGTTTCTTTATCATATTTAGGTGCCGGTGCCATTGTTTCCCCTTAGAGTTTGAACCTTATTCGAATGGTATTCGAATAAGGTTCAATTATAGAGAGCAATTTTAAAAGTGCAATAAGTAAACAGAGATTGGTTTTCAAAATAGGAATTTTGTGTGTAGATAGGTTCTGAAGGAAGACTCAGCACGGCGCGTCATTGTTATAGCGACGTGCTAATAGTTTAGTGGTTTAAAATCCAGCTTTTAACGGGCTTTAACCACTCGTCTCTCGGGAGATAAAAAGCGCCGTGTTCCTTACCGGTTGAAATCGAAATCTCTGAAAAGCTTTTGAGGTTTGCAGAGCGTGCTTTCACAAAATCGCAAGAACCCACTTGATCTGAGGTTTCGTAAACGGACAACACCTTGCCATAGAGTTGAATCTCGGTTTTACTTTTGATAAGTCCAGCGCAGCCTGCTAGTACCACGTAGTGAATGGCATCATTTTTTAATGCATCACTTGCCATTATCGTTAACGCGCCACCGCGAGAAAACCCCACGAGTGTAATGTTGCTGGCGCTGACGCCCGCGTCCAGTAATTTGTGAACCTTGCTAACCAAGGTTTTTGTATACGCGTCTGGTGCGACGCCTTTAGGGCGGTGCTCAGCAATTAGCGTATAGGCATCATCACTTAAAGCTTGTTTGATGGCTGGAAAGTCATATTTCCCCCAGCGCTTATGAATAGGTGTTTCATTATCACCTTCAACGATATAGCCATGAGAGTAAAAAACATATTTGGCAGATGGATTAATCTGCTCAGGTATATCTGGGAAAACTGCTTTTGCAGAGGCGATTGATGCCACGCAAGCGGCAAAGGAGGCGCATACAGCGCGTAGTAAAGGATTCATTTTTTGAGTCTTTTTAGTTGATGTAGCGAGATGGTAGCCAAGCTTTGATAAAAGAAGCAAGCGTAGCGCGACCATCGTTGGGTATTGAGGTGAAGGTCAAATAAAGTATGCAGATATTTCTATAGTAGGTACACTAACTAGCGAAACAGGTAATAGGGTAAATCGAATGAGTAGATTACAGTTTTTGAAAGTAAATAGTGATGTAGCAGATGACATGCTCAAGTTAAAAGTGCGTGACTCACAACAACATCTAATTGCATCAAACGCCGAGTGGATCATTGAGGATAGCTTTAATGAAGATAGCGTGTGTTTTGGTATGTACGATGATGACTTGCCTGTTGGTATGATTGCGCTTATTGATCCTCGCTTGGTTGGGGATGACAATGGGCACTTTCAGGCACAACACTTATACATATGGCGTTTGATGATTGATGAAGCGTCACAATCTAAAGGCTATGGTAAAGCCGCGATGTGTTTTGCCAAACAGTATGCTGAGTTAATAGGGTTAGTTGGTTTGTCGCTTACAACCATGGATACAGAGGCCGAAAACGCGTTAAATTTTTATCAAGCACTAGGTTTTATTCCGACAGGAAGAAGGCTTGATGGCGAAATTGAGCTCATCTACACACAGAAGTAATTACGCTTCAGGCTTACGCCATTGCCAGCTCGCTCTTATCACCCATCCAGCGCCAGATAATCGGGTCAACAATATCGCTGTGGTTTTTTAGCACGGTAAAAGCGAGGCTTCTCACTTGCGGTAATAAATGTTTATCACGGCTAAGATCGGCAATTTTTAGCTCTGCCAATCCAGTTTGTTTTGTACCAAGCACTTCACCCGGGCCGCGGATTTCAAGGTCGCGCTCGGCGATGACAAAGCCGTCGTTACTTTCTCTAAGCACTCCTAAACGCTTTTGCGCAGTGACCGACAGTGGCGCATGGTAAAGTAGTAAGCAATGTGATGCGATTTGTCCGCGACCAACACGGCCGCGCAATTGGTGAAGTTGTGCAAGGCCCAAGCGCTCAGGGTTTTCAATGATGATAAGGCTAGCGTTGGGTACATCCACGCCCACTTCAATCACGGTTGTGGCAACCAGCACATGGGTATGACCTTGTTTAAACTCGTCCATGATGGCCTGTTTTTCTTGGGCTTTCATGCGGCCGTGCACCAGCGCAATATTAAGTTCTGGCAAGGCTTCGGCAAGTGCTTTTGCGGTGTCTTCTGCGGCTTGGCATTGTAACGCCTCCGACTCATCTATCAGCGTACATACCCAGTAAACTTGGCGCTTATCTTCAACACAGGCCTTTTGTACTTTTTTGATCACTTCATTGCGTCTGGTGTCTGGCACGGCGACAGTTGTGATTGGTGTTCTGCCCGGTGGTAGCTCGTCGATAATTGAGGTTTCAAGATCTGCATAGGCCGTCATTGCCAAGGTTCTCGGGATTGGGGTTGCGGTCATCACCAGCTGATGCGGATAGCAATCGCCAAACTTACCCTTTTCTCTCAGCGCTAGGCGCTGATGCACACCAAAACGATGTTGCTCGTCGATAATGATAAGCGCAAGGTTAGAAAACTGTACTTGCTCTTGGAATAAAGCATGGGTGCCGACCACCATCTGTGCTTGCCCTGAAGCAATACGCTCAAGCGCATGAGTGCGTTCCTTGCCTTTGGTTTTACCACCCAGCCATACGGTTTCTATGCCCATAGGTTCAAACCAATTAAGGAAGTTGATGCCGTGTTGCTCGGATAGGATCTCAGTGGGTGCCATCAGTGCTACTTGGTAACCCTGCGCGATAGCCGTTAACGCACTAAGCGCTGCCACAAGCGTTTTTCCTGAGCCAACATCCCCTTGCACCAATCGCATCATGGGGTAGGGATGTTGTAAGTCGCCTTTGATCTCTGCCACTACTCGGCTTTGGGCATTGGTGGGGGCAAATGGCAAGGCCGACAAAAATTGGGCTTCAAGTGGATTGGTGGGCGGTAGTGCAACCGCTTTTACCGCTTGGCCTTTTTGCCTAAGCTTAAGCAAGCTGAGGTTTTGCGCCAATAACTCTTCAAACGCCAATCGTGCCTGTGCAGGATGTTGCCCAAGCTCTAATTGCGCTAAATCCACTTCCTGTGGTGGACGGTGCAGTAATAACAGCGCTTCTTTTACGCTTTGCTGCGATGGCCGATATTGAGCTGGCAAATAGTCTGGTACATCATATTTGCGCAGTAACTCAACGGCTTGATCGGCAATTGCCCGAATGCTCAGTTGCTTCAACCCTTCGGTAGTAGGATAAACTGGGGTAAGCGTCGCAAGACTCGGATCGCTTGGTGCAGAGCGTGTCTCTTTGATGCTGTATTCTGGATGCGCCATTTCAAAGCCATAATGACCGCGGCGAACCTCACCAAAACAGCGGATCACTTTGCCCGCTTGCATGGCATTTTTTTGTGCTGCATTAAAGTTGAAAAAGCGCAGCGCGATCCGCCCCGTCCCATCATTAACATAACACACCAACATGCGGCGTTTGCCTTGCGTGATTTCGCTGCGTTCAATCTCGGCTTCAATACTGACATGGCTATGCGCTTGCAGCTCGCAGATAGGATAGGTGCGTGCACGGTCTTCATAGCGTAGCGGAAGGTGAAATAACATGTCTTGCACCGATTGAATGCCAAGTTTGGCCAAAC
This sequence comes from Pseudoalteromonas sp. BMB, assembly GCF_001709235.1. Taxonomy (NCBI): domain Bacteria; kingdom Pseudomonadati; phylum Pseudomonadota; class Gammaproteobacteria; order Alteromonadales; family Pseudoalteromonadaceae; genus Pseudoalteromonas; species Pseudoalteromonas sp. BMB. The sequence goes on along the minus strand of NZ_MBQA01000158.1, from coordinate 36,980 downwards.
GCTCGGCCGCTTTTGGGCCTACGCCTTTTAATTCGGTGATTGGATAAGTGGCCAAATTTGGTGTCGACATGCTAATCCTCTAGCGCGATCCGCGTTATTTATTTCTTCTGCGTAAACTTAAGAATGTCCCAAAAAGCCTCATCTGCAACGATTTCACCGTGCTCATCAAGTGCCGGGTAAGGTAGCCCTTTTTCGCGACAGCGGGTTGCAATGATTGGATGACATCCTTCAAATAGTAACTTATGTTTTACCACAGGATCCATCATATCTGTACGTTTGTACAGTCCTGCTGCATCTCTTTGGCGCTGCGCTTCGTATAAAATAAGCGCTGCAGCAACAGACACATTGAGTGATTGCACCATACCTTGCATTGGGATCACGATGTGCTGATCCGCATGCTCAAGTGCGCGCTCTGAGATCCCTAAACGCTCTTGCCCGACAATAATAGCGGTAGGTTTGGTGTAATCAATTTCACGAAAATCAACGGCGCTATCGCTAAGATTTGTAGCTAATAATTGTACACCTGGGTTTTGTTCACGAATTGTCGCAACAGCTTGGTCGATATGCTCATGCATATGGGTTTCAACCCAATTTTTGCTGCCGCCAGAGGTATTGTTTGTTAACCGTCTTTGATCTTGTGGCCATACCGCGTGTACGTGGTGGCAGCCAACCGCATCTGCGGTACGCACAATTGCTGACAGATTATGGTGCTTATGTACTTCATCTAGGCACACTGTGAGGTCGGTTTGGCGTCTATCTAATACGCTTTTTACACGATGGAATCTATTCTCAGCCATCTACTTACTACTCTAATCAAAAAATTCCCGCGATTATAACAAAAAAGAAGCTAGGGCATAACGGTGCGCTGAATTGGGTTTTGCAGTGAGATTAGTGTTTCGGTTGACTGGATCGACTCAATGGTTTGCACTTTATTGATAAGCACATCCTGAAGATGGTCGATGGAGCGCGCCATCACTTTGATAAAAATGCTGTAGTTGCCAGTGGTGTAGTAGGCCTCGACAACTTCTTCAAATTCTTTTAAACGTGCAATGGCTCCCGGGTAGTCGCCGGCGTGTTTTAAGTTTATTCCGATAAAACAGCAGACATCATAACCAAGCCGTTTAGCATTAATGCTTACTTGAGTCCCTTCAATGATCCCCGCTTGCTTCATTTTTTCGACCCGAACATGGATGGTACCGGCGCTAACAGCAAATCTTTTTGCTAATTCCGCGTAGGGCGTTCGTGCATTTTCTTTTAAAGCATGAAGGATGGATCTATCCAGATTGTCGATCTCATAATTTTCCATGTAAATATCCATTAACAATTATTGTTTATATAAAATTTATAGCATATTTTTGATGAAAATAATTATGTAAAGGTGTTTTTGTTGATGGTTATTGATGTTTGTGTCGGTTTCTTTAAATATAGACTCAACAAAACGACAAATTCGGGAATGAGGACCTAACCATGTTGAGCAAGTATCAAGAGACACAAAAACAGATAGCACGAGTAAAACAAGTATTTTCAGCACAGCTAACCGAGCAATTGGGTTTAGTTGAAGTACAAGCACCTATTTTGGCGCGTTTGGGCGACGGTATTCAAGACAACTTAAGTGGCCACGAGCAGGCGGTACAGGTAAAAGTGAAAACGCTACCGGATGCGCAGTTTGAGGTAGTGCATTCACTTGCTAAGTGGAAACGTAAAACACTAGGCGATTATGGTTTTGCTAAAGGCGAAGGCCTCTATACGCACATGAAAGCGCTACGCCCTGACGAAGATAAGCTATCGCCAATCCATTCTGTCTATGTGGATCAGTGGGACTGGGAAAAGGTGATTTGCGAAAACAGTGAGCGTTCGCTGGCAAAACTAAAAGAAACGGTAGAAACCCTTTATCGCTCAATTAAAGCAACGGAAAAAGTGGTTGAGGATGAGTTTGGCATTGCGGCATTCCTCCCAGAGAAAATTACCTTTGTGCACAGCGAAGAGTTACGCACTATGTATCCAGATTTCACAGCCAAGCAACGTGAAAAAGCGATTGCCCAAGAGTATGGCGCGGTATTTTTAATTGGCATTGGTGGTAAGCTTGGGGACGGTAAGATTCATGACGTTCGCGCGCCGGATTACGACGACTGGTCAACGCCAACATGCGACAAATACCAAGGTCTTAATGGCGATATTTTGGTTTGGAACCCGGTGCTAGAAGACGCTTTTGAAATCTCGTCAATGGGCATTCGGGTTTGTCCTGACTCACTTGCAAGACAGCTTAAATTAACCGATGACGAAGCACGCTTGGGCTTAGATTGGCACCAACAGTTAGTTGCGGGTGAATTACCACAAACCATAGGAGGTGGTATTGGCCAATCGCGTTTAGTGATGTTGCTGTTGCAAAAGCAGCACATTGGTCAGGTACAAGTTGGGGTATGGCCTGAAGAAGTACGTAGCAGCGTAGCCGATTTGCTTTAAACAGATCGCGAGGGTGAACTCGCTCCTACGGTGTGAATGCCTTAGTAGGCGCCGCTGTACACGGCAAAATAACATTCTGTTTTAGAGGAATAAATTTAGCACAGTGATAGGTTTCTGGGTTACTCACAACGCTGAATTTATTCCTCGACTTTTCCTTATTCTCATCCCTAGTGTATTCTTATACGTTACTCGGTATAATGCCCGCTTTTAGCTCTGCGGCAGACTTGAGTAAACCAATACCACTCGGCCGGTACTTATTGTTGAGAATGACTATGACATCACCTACACGCGGTAATCTGTTTATCCTTTCTGCGCCTTCTGGTGCGGGTAAATCAAGTTTAATCAAAGCGTTATTGGAAAAGCACGACGATATTAAAGTGTCGGTGTCTCACACTACACGTACTCCTCGTCCAGGCGAAGAAAACGGCGTACATTACCATTTTGTCTCGGTTGATGAATTTAAGCAGCTGATCGATAAAGGCGATTTCTTTGAGTGGGCGCAAGTATTCGAAAATTACTACGGCACTTCAAAACAAGCGATAGAAGATCAGCTTGCCGCTGGTATTGATGTGTTTTTAGATATCGATTGGCAGGGTGCGCGTCAGGTGCGTGAGTTGATGCCTGAAGTAAAGACTATCTTTATTTTACCTCCTTCAACTGCGGAGCTAGAAAAGCGCTTAAATGGTCGTGGTCAAGACTCTCAAGAAGTAATTGCAGGTCGCATGGCTGAAGCGAAATCAGAAAGCTCACACTATAACGAGTTTGACTATATTCTTGTCAATGATGACTTTGAGCAAACACGCGGTGAACTTGAACATATTGTTATTGCCGCAAGACTTGAACAACAAGCACAGTCTATCCGTCATCAAGCGCTTATCGCCGACTTGCTAAAATAATTACTTTTAAACCTGAGGTTTGGATAAGAAATGGCTAACTTATTGTATTTAAAATCGGCCTAATTCATATCCTTGTTTAGCCAGAGAGTTTTAGGGGGAACAAGGCGAATTTACGTACCAATAGCGGGCTATTGGAAGTGAATTCAACGCAGTTAGCGCTAAAACTGGCTGCTAGCAAGGCATTAATTATCCACAGCTCAGGTTTTTTAACCATCAATACTTGGCGAAAGGCTAGACATACAGTAAACTAGCCTTTTGCATAATGAACTGAATTTGGAGTGCTTCGATGGCTCGCGTAACTGTAGAAGATGCAGTAGATAAAATTGGTAACCGCTTTGACTTGATTTTAGTAGCAGCGCGTCGCGCTCGCCAAATTTCTGTAGGCGGTAAAGATCCTATGGTTGATGCTGAAAACGACAAGCCAACCGTAATCGCGCTACGTGAAATTGAGCAAGGTTTTGTAACCACTGACTCGCTTGATATTATCGACCGTGAAGAGCAGCAACACCAAGAAGCTGCAGAGCTTGCTGCAGTAGCTGCAATCGTTGGTGGCAATCGCTAATCCAACCACTGTCTAGATTCAATAATGCCAGCTTTTTTGCTGGCATTATTGTTTTATAGCAATTGAAATTAAGCAAATTGGTATAAATCGCCAGCACATTACACAACGCGTAACGCCTTTAATTTCCTAACAAGTAGCATAAATTGTTCATTGGCATTGCTGGTGTTTCATCGTATATTCTTAAGTAACTAGCTTGTAACCCGTTTTATACTCGCCGAGTATAGCTTCTCTGAAACATTGGAGTGTGAATGTATCTGTTTGAAGGCCTCAAAAAGAAAATCTCAGAATATTTGTCACCAGAAGACGTCGATTTGGTGCAAAAAGCCTATGTCGTGGCCCGTGAGGCACACGAGGGACAGACGCGCTCTAGCGGTGAGCCCTATATCACTCACCCAGTAGAAGTAACCCAGATCCTTGCGAGCATGAGGCTTGATCATGAAACACTCATGGCTGCGCTTATGCACGATGTTATTGAAGACACTGACTTTAGCCAAGACGACTTAGCGGAGATCTTTGGTGATACGGTCGCTGAGTTGGTGGAAGGGGTGTCAAAGCTCGATAAACTGAGCTTCAAAGATAAAAAAGAGTTCCAAGCCGAAAACTATCGTAAGATGATCATGGCGATGACGCAGGATATTCGTGTCATCCTTATTAAGCTTGCAGACAGAACGCACAATATGCGAACGCTAGGCGCTTTGCGTCCTGACAAGCGCCGTCGAATTGCCCGCGAAACATTAGAGATTTATGCACCAATTGCAAACCGCCTTGGTATTCATGATATTAAAAATGAGTTAGAAGATCTCGGGTTTCAGGCGTTATATCCAATGCGCTATCGTGCGTTACGCTCAGAAGTCGCCAAAGCACGTGGTAATCGTAAAGAAGTGATCAGCAATATTCAGTCTGAAATTGAATCTAGACTGGAAGAAGCGGGTATTCAAGGCTCAGTAAAAGGCCGTGAAAAGCACTTATACAGTATTTACCGCAAGATGCTGAATAAAGAGTTGATGTTTAACGAGGTGATGGACATTTACGCCTTTAGGATCAATGTCGACAACCTGGATACTTGCTACCGTGTGCTAGGCGTTGCGCATAATTTATATAAGCCAATTGAAACTCGCTTTAAAGACTATATTGCCGTACCGAAAACCAACGGTTACCAGTCGCTTCATACGTCGTTGGTAGGTCCGCACGGTATTCCGGTAGAAATCCAAATTCGTACTCATGATATGGATCATATGGCGGATAAAGGGGTAGCAGCGCACTGGATGTATAAAAAGTCAGGTGATAATGCCGGCCATACCGCGCAGCAGCGTGCGCGTCAGTGGATGCAAAGCTTGCTTGAGCTACAGCAAAGTGCAGGCTCGTCTTTTGAATTTGTGGAAAACGTTAAAACCGAATTATTCCCAGAAGAAATTTACGTCTTTACGCCAGATGGCCGCATTGTTGAGTTACCAATGGGCGCAACTGCGGTAGATTTTGCTTATGCCGTGCATACCGATGTGGGTAATACCTGTGTAGGTGCTCGTGTAAACCGTAAGCCTTATCCTTTGAGTAAAGCACTGGATACCGGCCAAACGGTCGAGGTTATTACCAGCTCAGGTGCGCACCCTAACGCTACTTGGCTGAACTTTGTGGTAACGGGTAAGGCACGCCTTGGGATCCGCAATTACCTCAAGAGCCAACAAGAAGAAGAAGCGATCCAACTAGGCCGTCGTTTGCTCGACTCGGCACTGGGTGAGTATAAGCTAGATGATATTGCTCAAGAGCAAATCGACAACGTACTTGAAGAGCATAACCTCAATACCTTGTTGGAGCTGCTGGTTGAGATTGGCTGTGGCAATATAATGAGCGTATTGATAGCGAAGCGTTTACTGCAAGATGATAATGCGGTAGAAGATATTGCTAAACGTGCTAAAGCCGCGATAATCGGAACAGAGGGCATGTTGGTAACCTATGCTAAATGTTGTCGTCCTGTGCCGGGTGACGCTATCACAGCATATATGAGCCAAGGCAAAGGCCTAATGGTTCACCGCCAAGAGTGTAAAAATATTAAGGGTTGGCGCAACGAGCGTTCGAAGTACTTCGTCGTGAAGTGGGAAGACAACCCAGAGAAAGAATATATAGCAGCGCTGCGTGTGGAAATTATTAACCACCAAGGTGCGTTGGCTAAATTAACCAATGTGGTTGCGACGACTCAAGCTAATATTGTCGAAATCGCAACGGACGAAAAAGAAAGTAATTTATACGTGATTGATTTAGGTATTACCGTAAAAAACCGAATTCATGTCGCTGATATTATGCGCCGAATTCGAGTGATGCCAGATGTACAACGCGTGTATCGTAAAAAATAAAGGAACATTAATGAACAAAGCTATTATTTCAACAGATAAAGCGCCAGCTGCAATTGGCACATACAACCAAGCGGTAAAAGTTGGTACTGCTGTCTATTTATCTGGCCAAATTCCATTGGTACCAGAGACGATGGAATTTATTTCTGAAGATTTTGCAGAGCAAACGCACCAAGTGTTCAAAAACCTTATCGCAGTATGTGAAGAGGCTGGTGGCGAGTTACAAGATATGGTTAAGGTTAATATCTTCCTAACTGATCTGAGTAACTTTGCAACGGTCAACGAGATCATGGCTCAGTATTTTAGAAAGCCATATCCAGCTCGTGCTGCAATTGGTGTAAAAGAACTACCAAAAGGCGCACAAGTTGAGATTGATGGCATTATGGAGTTACCTTCAACTAACTAGTAGTTAGATATATCTCTTCGCTCCAGTGCCAATCGCTGGAGCGGCTTTTCATAAAGCCAACACAGTCCACTCATTTTTCCCCTCGCATTACATTACAGGAAGTCCCATGACCGCAGCCAGCGCACTTACTAGCCGTGCATTGAAATTAAAAGCAAGTACTGCTGATCTTCACGACCGTATAGATAACAGCATTATGGCAAAAGACCCGTTTGCCAGCATTGAACGTTATCTCCAGTTTTTAACCCTTCAGTACCTGTTTCTTAAAGATGTCGCTGCATTATATGAGCATCGTGAACTCTCTATGCATATTGACGATCTCAAATCGCGTCGACGACTTGGGTTGTTGGAGCAGGACTTTGCTGACTTACGGCACACATTGCCTGTGCCGTCTTTGTCGCCTTCTATCACAACTTCAACTGAGTTTGCGACTGCTTTGGGAGCGCTTTATGTCGTTGAAGGCTCTAAGGTCGGGGCCGCGATGCTTGGACGTCAAGTGCAGGCCCGTTTGCCCGTCACAGGTGAGTATGGTGCGCGTTACTTAGCAGGCCCCGGTGCAGGGCGCGGCAGTGCGTGGCGTCACTTAATTCAATTTATCGATACGGTTGAATTAACTAGTACGCAAGAAGATGCATTGATCACCGGCGCTCGTCAGGCCTTTATGCGTTTTCAGCAGTATCAAGCAGAGGTCTATGCTTAATACAATTGATATAAGTTGAACGGAGAATAGCACGGTTGTTGTCGCGACATTACATCGCGACAGGTTAGTGACTAACACATATTGGTTGGGCAATCACAATGTAATGTATTTGGCTCAGGAACACATGCTAACGCCTTTGATGGGCAGACCATCGTTGGGCCATCGGTGTCACAGTTTAAGTCGCGACTACAATAGTGGGAGCAACCACCGCCAATCTCACGGGTCTTGTTGTTATCCAAAATTAGCTTACTACCTGCTAATGACTTCAATTGCTTTTTGTTCAGTTTTAAATCCATCGTTTATTCCTTCAATTGATTTAGGGTAAAAGCAGCACAGGTCACTATGATCTATGCTGTGGCTCGGATTTTTTAAGCGTTGAGTCTTCTTCACTTTCTTTAATTGGCGCAGGACGAAAACGTTCAACGTAAACCGTTGCTAGGATGACAGTTAACATGCAAGCCAGCAAAAAGCTTTTAATGTACAAATAGCTTCTATGTATCCAATTCCAGCTCCAAAATGGTTTCGCTACTTCTTCTGAAACCCCGAATATGTAATCCATATTACGAATTAAGTTTTCTAAGAAAGCTAGCCCATCAACCACTATGAATAACAAGAAAAGACCAACCAAAAGAATATCTGCATGAGTCATATAAACATACTCTCGCATTTTTGGCTGATACTTACCTACGAATAGAATGGATAGTCTAACTCTATTCTTAAATATTAAAAATAAGGAGATATCAACAAGTAAGTGCAGTGTAAATATGGCACCGTTAGTAAAGTAATAGGGGAGGTTATATTGAGGTGAAAGTGTAACTATTAAGGCGTATAAAGCCAGTTCAATGACAGTTACACTTATTAGTAATATACTTATGTGTAGAATGTTAAGCATATTTCGTGAAAAATAAGCGATGCTGAGAACCACTGCTAACGTATGGAGGTGGTAAGCCATATCAGTCTTGATATGCGCTATTGAAAGTAAGATAGCAAACGCAATTACAATTAGATAAAAATACCAAGTTGTTTTCATATAACCTTTACTCTTTTTCGGCTTTAGCCATTTTCTTTTGATCTTGGGTCTTCAACTGTACCACCATGGCTACCCCCCTTTACACGTTGAATCTCAAAGGTATTTAAGTTTCTAAAAACGATCTTTTTAGGTTTCTTAGGTGACATCATATCTATATCCTTTTATAGGCTTTGCAGTGGTTAAAGTTGTTAATACTGTACTCTGGAAAGCACTTATTGAGAACAACTTGTAAAGCCAAATGTGGTCTACCTATTTGGTTTCGGATTTATTTTTATTTGTAAAATATCAAACTGCCTAAAATAAGACTTAATTTCATACGTGGTAACTTCTTGAATTGGATTTTACAATTTCTGTTTCTACTTTTGGATCGTCGCCAATTTTTCCTGTGCTACTACCGCCCACCAATTTGGCAGAAGTAATATCCATATGTCGGATGTCAATTATCTTATTCTTTGTTCTTGAAGCACCGTTTGATCTACTATGACTGCCCCTTACTCCATGTATTGATTTAAGGTAACCAAATTTCTTAAAATCTATTATTTTCGTTGTTATAGATAACATCATATCCATATCCTTCATAAGCTTTTGCGGTGGCTAAACTATTAATACGGTACCTGTAAAATCAATCATTGAAAGCAACTGTAATTATCTGGTTTTAGGATCTTTCTTTAGAAGACCACCACTTCCTCCAGCTATGGCGCGTAACTGCTGAAGGTTAAATATTTGCGAGGGCTGCGCTTGTTGAGTGTTAAGCTCTAGTCTGTGGCATTTTAATGCTTTGCCATGATTTTCACCTTCGACTCGTTTTGCTTCGCTGTGGTGCAAATATTTGTGAGCAATATTATTAGTGGTTGTTGCTGTATTTGTTATCCCTGCTTTTTTCATATTTCTTTGGCTTGTCGTCATCAGTGTTTTTCCTTTTAGTAACAGTTTCATCTACAAATTAGGATACTTACTCTTCTACTTTCTTTGTATTAGAAGAGGTTGGGCTTTTGCGTCTTAATTGTGTATCACTAATTAAGCTCCGTAGCGCTTGAAACTGTTTAATGATGGGAGAAAGGTCAATATCACAGTAGTTACACCAAACTTGAAAGTGATCCCAAGGTATACGGCTTACACCATTTTCATAGTTTTCGTATGTTTGGCGACTAATACCAACAAGGTCAGCCATTTGCTGCGTGGTTTTTTGGGCAGCAAGGCGCATTCTTCTAAGGTCGTCACCGTTATATTTAAAATAGGGATTGCCCACCAATTTAGTCCTTTCTTGCATGGGGAGTCTGCTCAGTGCCACCCAAGTTATTTTTATGTGTAATCTTTGTTAATTTGTAATTGTAATCAATAAAAATGTTTCTGCAAGAGGAAATTTAATTAGTAAGATCTGAAAGTGGCGCTTAGAAATACACTTATACTTTTCACTTTATTTTCATCATATTAATAGAAAAATGGGTTCGACAAGATTTTTTAGCGAGGCTTTTGTTACTGTAGTGTGAAATGAAAACAAGGGTAACAACTGACTGAGGGTGATATGGATTATCTACGTCAATATAACGACTTAAATATTCTCTATGAAGCACTTAAAAAATCGAGTCGCGGAGAGGTTGAGATAGCTGAGACAACCACTAAGTGGTTTTCTCTTGTAGAGAGTACCTTATTTGAGCTCCAGGAGCTGGCGTATATGGAAAAGGCGTATATGCAAAAGTCACGAACCATGAATAATCTTATCGAACTGGTGTATGCCAGTGTTCCTACCACTGAGTAGGGCAAAGAGCAGAAATAAAATTGTATGTTTTGCAGTGGTAAGAGTGCCAATCAAGCTCGATTAAGTATTGGCACTCTTTTTTTAGTGATTTATATGACTTTTAGAGCTCAAATGGCGCGACGCCTTTGGCTTCCATCATATAACCTGTTTGCGCGATGTCGCCCTTCCAAGTAGAAACCTTAATCGTGCCACTGACTGTGATTGCATCATATAGGCTTTCAATCGGAACACCGCCTTTGATTTTGACATGAACAATTTGATTTGGCGGCGGAGGCGGCACGTGGATGCAAGCGCCAAAGTAGGGAACCAACAAAAATTCGGTGATCACTTCACTGTCACCTTCAAGTGGTACAACAAAGCCGGGTAAGCTGACTAGTTGGCCGTCTAACTCTTTGACTACTGGGGCATCTAAGTCAGGTTGCACCCAATTTTGCTCGGCGCCATCATGACTTGCTGCGTCTTGATTGCTGATCTGGACATGCCCTTTTGGGATTAAATCTTCCCAGAATATCTCTTTAGGTGGTGCCGCGTTTGCGATACCACTGAATACCATCGCAGTGATGAATGCAATGAAGTAAAAAACGTGAGTTCGTGCGGTTAACTGCATCTTGATCCTCTTAGGTTTTAATTTGCATGCCATCGGCAAGCGAGTAAAAATAAGCACGGGCGGCAGGAATGGCGCCGATCAAAGTACCTGCGCCTATAATAACGCTTAGTAGCGTGAGTTCATAGGTTGACAGCGCTGAGATACTTAGGACTACGCCAAATTGACTTTGTAGGCCGGATTGGGCAGCAATGAGCAGAGCATAGAAAAGCGCTACACCGAAAGCACATCCCAACACGGTGATAAAAATTGCTTCGCTAATGAGAAGCGTAAAAATATGCCAAGGCCGCGCACCAACGGAGCGCAGGATAGCGAGTTCTCGGCGTCTTTGATTCAATGTGGCGAGCAATGAGGTTAACATGCCTAGTAAGCTTATCAGCACCACAGCGAGTGTAATGAGCAGCAAGATTTTTTCGACTATATCTAGCATTTCCCACAGTTCCCTTAATGTCACCCCCGGCATAATCGCCAGCAAAGGCTCTCCTTTATACTGATTGATGTTTCTGCGCACTTGTAGGGTATAAAGTGGTGACTCAAAACCAAGTAAAAATGCAGTGATTTGTGTTGTTGAGCCGATTAAATCACCGGGTTTGGAGTCGAGGTTGTGAAGTAGAGCACTATTGTTTTTACTGTCATGCTCATGCTCATGCTCGTGCTGCGTTGCATCTTGTTCTCGTGCAACCATTCGAGATGGCTTGTTGTGCCCTGTGCTATGCATGCTCTCTATGGCACTTAACGGCACATGTAGTGTTTTATCCACCGGCGTTCCCGTGGCTGCCAAAATGCCAGAAATAACCAGCGGATTATCATCATGATGATGGAAACTGGTATTGCCCATACCGTGAGAAATGACGATTTTTTGCCCTAGCTGATAACCCAGCTTTTTTGCGACCATAGCCCCAAGCACGACTTCTTGGCCATTGTGAAATGGTCGACCAGCGGCAAAGGTGAGGTGTTGTTTTTTAGCGTATTGATAATGACTGAAGTAACTTGTATCTGTGCCCAGCACAGCAAAGCCTTTATGGCTATCGCCTAAGCTAATGGGAATACTCCACGCAACACCGCGTTGTGCCTTGATGTACTCGTAACTTTGCCATTGTACGGCATTATTGGCATGACCAATTCTAAATACGCTTGAAAGCAAAAGCTGAATATCACCAGTACGTGCGCCGACAATCAGGTCTGTGCCAGAAATAGTGTTCGCAAAGCTGGATTTTGCGTCTTGGCGTACACGCTCAACCGACAGCAGTAACATGACACTAATTGCAATGGTCACTAGAGTTAGGGCAACGCTGGCTTTTCGGTTTAGCGTACTTTTCCACGCAAGTTTGATTAGCATAGCGGCGCTCCTTGTTGTAAATCAGGCAAGCTTATTTGCCTATCAAATAACGGCGCTAAGCTTTTATCGTGACTGACAAAGAGAATAGATGCACTGTAAACCGCGGCTTGGCTAAATAGTAATTTAATAAAACCATCACGGCTGTCGGCGTCGAGGGCTGAGGTTGGCTCATCGGCAATAATGATTTCGGGCCTGCCAATAAATGCGCGAGCGGCGGCTACGCGCTGCTGTTGGCCAATACTTAACTCCGCGACACTGCGCTGCTGAGTGTGCTCGTCTATACCAAGATCAGAGAGCAGAAGTTTGGCTTCCTGCTCAAGAGATTTATTCTGTGAGAAAATGTTTTGCCTGCGCTTTTTGGAAAATTCGCAGCCAAGGGTAACGTTTTCAATGGGCGACAAATAGGGCAACAAATTAAAGTTCTGAAAAATAGTACCTATATGGTCGGCTCTAAACTTATCTCGTTGGCCACGGCTCAGTGCGCTCGCGTTTGTACCTGCTATTTCAACTACTCCCTGCTGGCAATCTAAGGTGCCGGCAATAAGCCCTAGCAAAGTCGATTTACCGCTGCCGCTTGGACCATGTAAAAACACGTGTTCACCTCGGGCGATATGTAGCTTAGGTATGGTTAGCACCGGGGTGCTCGACTTAGGCCATGTAAACTGTAATTGAGATATCGTAAGCATAACGCCTCAACGCTGGCAAATAATGTTGTGATGGTATAACAAGAATGACTAAAGCAAAACTAAGTTAAGCTCAACAACAAGCGTGTAAGTTAAATTGTGATTTTTGTTCAGCTCGACTATTATAGCGACCCTAACCCCCTCATTATTTTGTGCCCTTTAGCAAGGCGCATCCTGTCATTGGAGTAACAATGAGTAGCTACAAAGTTTTAGACGTTAATGACGATCTTCCAATTCGCACTAAAGGTGCGGTTCACAGTGGTAAAGTACGTTCAGTTTATTGGTTAACCGACGCCGACAGTGCACGTTTAATTGAAGAAAAAGGCTATCAAGTCCCGGTTGGTACAGAGCTGGCAATTATGGTCATTTCAGACCGTATTTCAGCGTTTGATTGTATTTGGCAAGGTGAAAATGGTCTTAACGGTGTACCGGGTAAGGGCATTGCGCTTAACAGCGTTGCTTCACATTGGTTTTCACTTTTTGATAAAGCTGGCCTTGCAGGTAATCATATTGTTGATATTCCACATCCTTATGTTTGGATTGTGCGCAAAGCCAGTACGGTAAGAGTTGAAGCGATTGCGCGTCAATATATTACCGGCAGCATGTGGCGCGATTACGCAAAGGGCGTAAGGGAGTTTTGTGGCTTGCAACTACCAGAAGGTTTAGAGGCCAATCAAAAGCTAGATAATGTCTTAATCACGCCATCAACCAAAGGGATCATCAAAGGTTTAGCAGACGTACCAGAAGTGGATGACGTAAACATCTCTCGTAAAAACATCGAAGATAACCTTGCAGCGTTCAACTTTAAATCTGCGGCAGATGTGGATAAGTACGAGCAGTTGCTAACCGAGGGTTTTGCCCTGATCAGTAAAGAGCTTGAAAAGCTTGATCAGATCTTTGTTGATACTAAATTTGAGTTTGGTTACGTTGAAGATAAAGACGGCCAAGAGCGCCTAATTTACATTGATGAAGTCGGTACGCCTGACTCGTCACGTATTTGGGATGGCCCTGCTTATCGCGATGGTAAGATCGTTGAAAACTCAAAAGAAGGTTTCCGCCAGCTATTGATAAACAATGTACCAGATAGCGATGTGCTGCTTAATAAAGATCGCATGCCTGAGCGAGAAGCACTTGCTCGCGATTATCTTTTGCCAGAAGCTGTAATGATGTCGGTAAGCGAAACTTACGTTGGGATCGCAAGTAAAATCGTTGGCCGTGAGCTAACGATCCCTGCTGATCCTCGCCAAGAAGTTATTGATATTCTTGATAAGCAGTACGGTTTAATAGATTAATTCTTTTTCAATTGCCCTGATAGACAAGTTTATTAGGGCAATTTCCTCAATTCACTTGCTTTTCATTGCAAGGTCTCTTTTACTTAACCTAATTGTTGCAAAAAATAGAGTCAGATATGCGAACGTCTGTTCTACTTCTACTAAGTTTTTGTTTTTTATTCCTTTTAGATTCAAACTGCGCAAATGCCGGGCAATTAACAGTGCTAGATGGCAGCGGCAAGCCCTTGCAGCATGCCGTTGTTGAATTGACGGACGAGCCTGTCGAGTCAGCAGCAAAAGCAGTGGCGGTTATGGATCAAATCAATAAACAGTTTGTTCCTTTCATTCTTACCATCCAAAAAGGACAATTGGTTAATTTTCCCAATAGCGATGATATCCGTCATCACGTTTATTCGTTTTCTGCGGTAAAACCTTTTGAGCTAAAGCTATACGCTGGCACGCCAAATCAACCGCTTAAGTTTGAAAACGCTGGTGTAGTGGTGTTAGGTTGTAACATTCACGACTCTATGGTGGGCTATATTTACATTGCAGATGACAAGCAAGTATTGGTATCTGATGCGAATGGATTAGTAACTTTGCCAGACTCTACAAAACAAGTAACGGTATGGCATCCTTATCAAGATAATGACATAGATAGTCGGCAAACCGTGCAAATAGTGAACACAACGGCGCCAATGTCCGTAACAATAAAAACAACTTATCCAGCGCCGCGTAATACCTTTGGCGAGCGCTTTGGACAACATGAATGAATAACAGCTTTAAAAATAAAATAATTAGTCTCTGTATTTTGCTTATCCTTGTCACGGCGGGGATGAGCTTGGCAAGTTTTTGGTGGTCCACAAGTAAATTCAATGAAGCGCAAGTGCAAAGAAAAATTCAAGTGGCACAAAATGTTTATCAACAATATTTAAAAGCGCGAGAGCAGCTATTGGTTACCGCGGCGACTGTACTAACCGCTGACTTTGGCTTTAAACAGGCGGTCGCGACAAGAGACGCACAAACCATCAGTAGTGTGTTGCTTAATCACTCTCGCCGTATTGATGCCGACTTAATGCTGCTGCTGGATGTGAAAGGCGACCTGATCTCCGCAAACAGAGAAGGACTCGACTTCCCGAGCGATACCAGAACTTGGATGCAAGCGTTGCAAAGCCATACCGACCACTCAGCTTTTGTGGTGCTTAGTGAGCAGTTGTATCAAGTGATTATTTTGCCTGTGCGAGCACCTAGAACGATTGCATACTCAATTATTGGCTTTGAGGTTGGATCTGCTGTGGCGCTAGAGCTCAAAGAGCTGACAGGAATGGAAACGAGCTTTGTTGGTGCCGCTGATAACCTAAAAGCAAGTTCGCTGACTACTCTTGCACTTGGTGGTGATTTATTTACTTTCCTAGCGGCGCAAAAAACGACACGTTGGCTTAGCCAGTATCCGGTATATGAAAGTGCAGAGGTGAGTTTACCTTCTCTTGCAAGTAACCCGGTGAGTTTGGTACTCAGTGCGGATTTAACTACTCAGTATCAAGAATTCGATAAAATGGTGTTGACCATTATTTTACTCTCCCTCGGTACTATCCTTATTGGTTTTATCACCAGTGGTATTGTTGCCAAGAATCTTACGACACCGCTTAGTAAGCTTACTGAGTTGGCAAAACGCTTTGCTAAAGGGGATTACTCAGCCAAGCTGGAAGAGGCTCGACCGACCCAAGAAATTTGCCAGCTCGTTGACGCTTTTAATGATATGGGCGAAGACATTCAACAGCGTGAAGAGCAGATCCGCTTTCAAGCCAGTCATGACCATTTAACTGGATTTTTTAATCGTAATGCGGCTTTGGATAAACTACATAGTATGCTCAGCAGTGGTGCAGAGTATTACTTTATTGCCATAGACATAAAGGGATTACGCCATATCAATGACAAGCTCGGCCCTCGGGTAGGAGATGATTGCATTAAAGCCGTGGCGAAACGGATAGCGGAGATCAATACAGCAGAAGGCGGATTGAATGTTAGGCTTGGTGGTGATGAGTTTTTAGTTGCACATCCAGCGAGTGCGTGTGCCGATCCGCAAAGTGCTGTGCTTGGTATTGTTGAATGTGCTGAGATGCTAAATCAAGGCCTGAGTAAGCCTTACACTGTGCAGGGATTAGATATTTCGCTTCACTTTAGTATCGGCGTAGTGCATTACCCCAAACAGGCACATACTCCCGAGGATGTCGTTCGCCGGGCTTTGATCGCAGTTGATACTGCAGCGCACGATGGTCATGATGTTTACTACTACCAATCAGGTGAAGATGAAGCCCATCTAGAGCGTCTGCAAATTATTGATGAACTAAAACACGCTATTGCCAACGATGATGGTCAGCTTTTTATGACCTATCAACCAAAGCTAAATATGAAAACCAATCGTATTGATAAGGTTGAGTCTCTTATTCGTTGGCAACGTAAAAATGGTGAATGGGTGTCGCCCGAACTATTTATCGATCTTGCCGAGCAATCAGGTTTGATTGTTGAGTTAACTCAGTGGGTAGTAAAGACTGTGGTGTCACAGGTTGCTAATTGGGTACGCCAAGGTGAACGCATCAAGGCAGCTATTAATGTATCGGCACAAGACATCGCAGATAAAAACTTCTTGTCTCATCTTAAGACGCTACTAGATACACATAACGTCAAACCTGAGTTGATCACCATAGAGCTTACTGAGCGAGACATGATTGAGAATGAGGAAAAAGGCATTGCGGTTCTTCAAGCGCTCAAACAGCTTGGCGTGCAGGTCTCGCTTGATGATTATGGTGTGGGTCAAACTTCCCTTGGTCGATTAAAAATGTTGCCTATTGATGAGCTGAAGCTCGACAAGGTATTTATTTTAAAGCTCGCTCAATCGGAAAAAGACCAGTTTATTGTGCGCTCCACCATCACGCTTGGTCACCAACTTGGTTTTAGCGTGGTCGCGGAAGGCGTTGAAGACAAAGCATCGCTTGAGCTACTTGAGTCAATGCAGTGTGATTATGCACAAGGTTACTATCTAAGTAAGCCACTCAAAGCCGCAGACTTTGACCTGTGGTTGGGGAGGTATAATGAAGTGGGCTAATGTTTTTACCGTGTGCTTAATAGTGTGCGGACCAACTTACGCCGCAACAGGAAAGTTACTAGCGACTCCCGGGGTGTCACAGGTTGAGGGTAGTGCTGGTGGTGGCATTGTGCCGTGGGCGCAGCTTGCAGGATATGCTTCGGAAGATGAATGGGCGGCGAGCGGGTTTTGTAGCCGAGCTAGCCTGAAAGACTACCAGCTCGATGTGTGTGGCGTTCAAGCCAACTTATTCAACCGCGTAGAGTTAAGTTTCGCTCGACAAAACTTCGATGTGGATGCGCTTAATCTTGATATTGAGCAAGATATTGTCGGTGCCAAGGTGCGGCTATATGGCGATATCGTCTACAGTAAATATCCACAATTGAGCTTTGGTATTCAACATAAGTCTTTGGATGATGCTACGGTTGCCAATTTGCTCGGCGCTGAAGACGACTCAGGAACGGATTATTACTTAGCTGCAAGCAAACTGCATTTGGGCGCTGTAGGTGGTTATAACTGGTTCTGGAATATTACGATGAGACATTCTCGGGCTAATCAACTTGGCATACTAGGTTATGGTGGAGCTAACGACAGTGCGCCTTGGCAACTAGAAGCTAGCAGTGCAGTGTTTTTATCTAGGTATTGGGCTGTCGGTGCAGAATATCGCCAAAAATCCAACAACCTTGGACTTGGTGAATCAGATTGGAAAGATGTTTTTGTCGCTTGGATCCCGAATAAGTCAGTGAGTGTGACGGCGGCATGGCTAGACCTTGGCAAAATCGCAGGGCAGCCTTCTCAAACGGGTTGGTATCTATCTGTTACGGGGTATTTTTAAATGAAATGGCTATCACTAACGGCAATCTTGCTTTTCCTCGTGGCGTGTAGTGCTTCAACTCCACAGACCTCCCTATATGAGCAAATAGGGGGCAACGCCGGCGCAGAAAAGCTAGTAGACGCGTTTATTAAACAGATTGGCAATGATGACGTTATTTTACCTTATTTTAGAGAGTCCAATGTTAGGCACTTTCGTGAAGGGTTTATCACTCATCTGTGCGATACCTTAGATGGCCCTTGTGATTATGAAGGTGATAGCATGGTGCAGATCCACACCGGCATGGCTATTAGTGAGTCTGACTTTAATCGAGTGGTTGATCTCTTGATCAACGCAATGAATGAGGTTGGGATTGCTCACTCTCTACAAAATCAAGTTCTGGCCCGTCTAGCACCGATGCGAAGTGAAGTGATCAAGCTGTAGGCTCGATAGCAAAAAGCTTGCAGAGAGGTTTGTTTGTATTTTGTTAGTAAACTTGTCCTTGCAGATAAATTGTGTTGTTTATTGGAATTATTGTTCTTAATCCAAAAGAGTAAAGTATAAGCTGAATTTTGATGCTTAATTCTGTAATCTAATAGCCAAATTGTCGTAAAGTTCGTCACGGTTTTAGCAACAAATAAATGCCATAGTGGGTTACAGCTCAAATCGTGCTGATTAGAAAGAGAGCCAAGTTGAAAAAAGTTATCACATTTGGAACCTTTGATGTATTCCACGTTGGTCATGTCAATATTTTAGAGCGTGCGAAAGCACTGGGTGATTATCTCATTGTGGGGATCTCGTCGGATAAACTTAACTTTTCGAAAAAAGGTAGAAATCCAATATACTCAATAGCAGATCGCCTAAAAATCATTAGCTCATTGCGATTTGTAGATGAGGTGTTTGTGGAAGAATCTCTGGAGCTAAAAGCGCAATATATCAAAGACTTTGATGCCGATATTCTGGTGATGGGTGATGATTGGAAAGACAAGTTCGATATATATAAAGATATCTGTGATGTGGTTTACTTGGAGCGCACCCCATCAATTTCAACAACGGAAATAATAGAGGTCGTACGCAGACCCGAAGGAAAGTAATAGCATGAAGCATGTGGTCGATAGGGAATGGCTCTTTGCAAACCTTGGCAAAGTGAAAGTATTGGATGCTGGTATTGTGAAACCGGGTCTGTCAGGCCCTTATAGCGCTCCTGCAATCATTCAAGGCGCGCTGCGCTTTGATATTAGTGGTGCGCTAGCTAATCCCCATGCTACATCACCCAATATGTGCTGCAGTCCAGCTCAATTTCAAGCAGAAATGCGACAGCTTGGTATCAACCAACATGATGTGTTAGTCGCTTACGATGATAAGGGCATGTTTAGCGCTGCCAGAGCTTGGTATATGCTCAAAATGATGGGTCATAAACAAGTGTATGTACTGGATGGCGGATTACCTGCTTGGTGTGAGGGACAATACCCTTTGAGTCAAGCGTACGCGCAAGTCCAACAAGCAGGAAACTTTGTCGCGGCATATGATGAAACAGCATTTGTTGATAAAGCGGCTGTGCTTAGTAATATTGACGCTGAACTGAGTTGCCTATTCGATGCTAGAGGTGCAAAGCGCTTTACTGGTGAAGAGCAAGAACCTCGTGCAGATATGCGCAGCGGTCATGTGCCTAAAAGTAAAAACCTGCCATACACGAGTTTGTTAAATGCCGATGGTTGCTTTAAACCACTCACTCAGCTTGAAGTGTTATATAGCGACTTATCAAAGGACAAAACTAAGCCTCTGATATTCTCTTGTGGCTCAGGTGTTACAGCTTGTATTTTAGCGCTGGTGGCTGACGAGCTAGGTTATGAACATTTGACGGTATATGACGGCTCGTGGAGTGAATGGGGCGCTGATCCCGATGTGCCCGTTGAGACAAATTAATCCACTATTTAATGTGAAAAAGGTGCCAATGGCACCTTTTTCATTTGCGAAGCGAGTTATTTTCTCGCTTCAAAATAGATCACTTATGATAAGCAAGGCACGCTTCAACTTCGTGCTTTGAGCCTAAGATAACACCAACGCGTTGGTGTATTTCTTCAGGTTGAATATCCAAAATGCGTTCACGACCTGTGTGGGCAATACCGCCTGCTTGCTCGATAAGCATCGCCATTGGATTGGCTTCGTAAAGTAGGCGAAGTTTAAATGGCTTGTTTGGATCTTTGCGATCTTCTGGATAAGTGAATAGTCCGCCACGGCATAATACGCGGTGAACGTCGCCAACCATTGCCGCTATCCAGCGCATATTGAAGTTTTTACCACGCGGTCCGGTTTCACCTTCAAGTAAATCGGCAATGTAATTTTGCATTGCTGGGGTCCAGTGGCGTTGGTTTGAAGCGTTGATGGCAAACTCTTTGGTGTCTTCTGGAATGGCTGCAAAGTCTTGCGTGAGTAGGAAGCTACCGTGTGTTTTGTCTAGGGTAAACAAGCGAGTTCCCTTGCCTGTTGATAGCGCTAACATGGTTGATGGGCCATATAACACATAGCCCGCTGCAACTTGTTTATGACCTGGCTGCATAAAGATCGCAGGATCGCTAGGATCTGAACCTTCAGGGGCTTCCATAATAGAGAAAATAGTACCAACTAGTGAGTTAATGTCAGTATTGGATGAACCATCCAACGGATCGAAAGCGACAATATAGTTCGCTTTTGGATTGCCGGCGACGGTGTAATCTTCTTCTTCAGAAGCGATGGCTTTGACATAGCCAGATTCAAGCAAAATATCTTTCAATAGCTGGTTTGAAAGTACATCGAGCTTCTTTTGCGTTTCACCTTGAATGTTCTCATCTAAGGTTGAACCTAATACACCTGAAAGTGCACCTTGGCCAACACGGAACGATATTTCTTTACATGCCGCGAGAATGGTTCTGATTAGAGAAACCAACTCACGAGAACAACCATCTTCAATTAACACCGGAGGGAGTCTACGCATTTTTTAAATCCTGATCACCTTGTGTTTATGGCAATAAATAGTGTGAGAGGTGCCATAAACAGCGCTGTAATTCGTCTTGAAAGACTGTAAATTGTATACGATTTCATATACAACTGGGGTTAAGCCTCAAAACCATAAATAACAAAGAGCAGCCATGAGAAAAATAACGTGCTTCACTCAAACTGTATCCGCTTTGCTACTGTGTATGATAACCCAAGCACACGCAGCAATTAAGTCTATTGATGAATTTACTGCCAGTTTTAATCATCATCCCGGTTTTTACGCCTTCTATAGCGATGATTCGAGCGGCAAACTGTACTTAGACATCGACAAACTAGACGCCCCTTTCTTGTTACAGCATAGTTTACCTTATGGTGTAGGTTCCAATGATATCGGCTTAGACCGCGGGCAGCTAGGCGGTACGCACTTAGTTCAGTTTGAACGTTTTGGTGATAAGGTCATGCTGCGTGCTATCAACACGTATTATCGCGCAAGTGCGAATAATATGGCCGAAAAGCAAAGCGTTAAAGAGGCTTTTGCTTCAAGCATTCTACATGGGTTCAACGTGGTCGCAGAAGATAAAGACAGTGTATTGGTTGACTACACGCCTTATCTACTCAGCGATGTGCATGGTGTTTCTCGCACGTTGGCAAATCGTAATCAAGGTAGTTTTAGCTTAGACTCAAGCCGCAGTGCTGTGTTTATGTCGCGTTCAAAGGCATTTGTTAAAAACACAGAACTTGAAGCCGTATTGACTTTCAAAGGGACAAAGCCAGGTGAATATGTACGTCAGGTGAGTGCAGATCCTTATGCGCTTACAGTACATCAGCACCATTCTTTAATTGAGCTG
Source organism: Pseudoalteromonas sp. BMB (assembly GCF_001709235.1). Lineage (NCBI taxonomy): Bacteria > Pseudomonadati > Pseudomonadota > Gammaproteobacteria > Alteromonadales > Pseudoalteromonadaceae > Pseudoalteromonas > Pseudoalteromonas sp. BMB. Next base: position 15,205 of record NZ_MBQA01000158.1, on the reverse strand, counting down.
CCTGACGATAACTACCAGCCACGTGCATTTCATCCGCAATCGGGTTATTGGAGTATCGAGCATAAGGACTACTCAGCGCCGCTTGGACAGTCAATGTTTGTGCGTTATATCCCACGCCACCGTTTACAGAAAAAAGACCCAACTGCACAAGTCTCGGAGGCCGTAGAGCCAATTGTTTACTATCTTGATCCTGGCGTACCTGAGCCGGTCAAAACAGCATTACTTGATGGTGCTAAATGGTGGGATCAAGCATTTGAAGCTGCTGGCTACAAAAATGCGTTTCAAGTCAAAGTACTTCCTGAAAATGCCGATCCTATGGATATTCGCTATAACGTGATCCAGTGGGTTCATCGTGCTACTCGTGGGTGGTCATACGGCGCGTCGGTGATTGACCCTCGTACCGGTGAAATTTTAAAAGGTCACGTGACGTTAGGTTCGTTGCGTGTCCGTCAAGATATTCTTATCGCCGAGGCACTTTCTGCGCCGTTTGTTGAGGGTAATGAGGTGACTGAGCGACTTCATGCTATGGCGCTAGACCGTATTCGTCAGTTGAGTGCACATGAAATTGGCCACACGTTGGGCATTGCACACAACTTCTCAGCGTCGGTAAAGGATCGCGCGTCAGTCATGGACTATCCTCATCCGCTGGTGGGATTTGAAAATGGCCAACTTGATATTACCAAGGGCTACGCAAAAGGCATGGGCGTGTGGGATACACAAGTGATTAAATATGGTTATAGTGATTTCGCTGGCGCTGATGAAGCCACTGAGCTTGCAGCTATTCTTGCTGAAAATAAGGCGCAAGGGCTTGAGTTTATCTCTGATTCAGATGCCAGAGCACAAGGCGGAGCGCACCCAACGGCACACCTTTGGGATAATGGGGCAGATCCTGCTGCCGAATTACTGCGTGTGTTGGATGTTCGCAAGCAGGCGTTGAATAGCTTTGGTATTCACAGCATTCAAAAAGGAGTTGCTCTGTCGCAGCTAGAGGAGAAACTGGTACCACTGTATCTTTTCCATCGTTATCAAGTTGAAGCTGCAGTAAAATTGATTGGCGGCGTGGATTACGACTATGAAGTTCGCGGTGACGAGGTGATAAAAGGGGCGAAAGTCGTGGCTAAAGAGACGCAGCAAAATGCGGCCCATGCGCTTTTGAGTACGCTGTCGCCTGCGGCGTTGACTATTCCTGACTCTATTTTGGGGTTAATACCTCCTAAGGCTTACGGTGAGTACAAAACTCGTGAAAGTATTAAAGGGAGAACAGGGCTAACCCTAGATGCGATGGCATTACCAGAAGTCGCCGCACAGCATAGCCTTGACTTGCTGCTTAATCCACAGCGATTAAACCGTCTTGCACAGCAGCACGCACGTGATACTCAATATTTTGGTACACAGGCACTTTTAGAGGCTTTATATCAGCAGGTATTTGCCCAATCAGGCAGCAAAGGCATGGCTCAAAAGCTACAGCAACGAGTGCAATACCTAAGTGCAAATCAGCTTGTAAAACTGAGTAACAACGATAAAGTCGCACCTGAAGTGCAGGCGCAGTTAAAGTTTTATTTAGCAAAAGTTGCGAAAGACTTTAATCAGTCGTCGGTATTTAGCGATGTTGCTTTTGAGCAAGCATTTAAACATATGCTCGCGCAGCAAATTAATCACTATCTAGATTCAGGAGAATGGCCTGAAAGCTTTAAGGCGCTTGAAATGCCGCCAGGCTCACCAATCTAGCCTTTAAAGCGAGGCTGAAAAAGGGCGCTCGAGTGAGCGCCCTTTTTAGTTATAATTAATACCAATTGAATTAATTCTCTAATCAATTTGAAGGGGGAAATAGCATATTAGCTTCGTTAAAAATTTCTCATTTAGAACAACTAAATAGCAAAATTTTTGCCTTGCTACTAAAGCTATTTCCCCGCTTCAAGATAGATCATTTACTTAATACAACTGGTATAAGCAAAGCAACTTTCTCTTATTAGCTGCTTAATAATATCCTGACTTGGCTGGATTTTTTCCATTGCTAAAAACTCGTTGGGTTGGTGTGCTTGATTAATTGAACCCGGCCCCATAACGATAGTTTCGCAGCCTAGCTGTTGTAGAAAGGGTGCTTCGGTACAATAGTTTACAGCAATTGCTTGTTGTCCTGACAGGCGCTCAGCCATTTTCACCAAAGCAGAATCTGTCGAGCCGGTAAAAGCCGGAATGGGTTCGTGCATATCTATAACCGAGACACTATTCGGATAATGTGTATTGATGGGTGCCATAGCTGCCGTGAGCATGGCTTGCAGTTCTTTGATGCTAAGACCTGGCAAAGGGCGCATATCAATATGCAGTTCACAACAGCCACAAATACGGTTGGCGTTGTCGCCGCCATGAATGTGTCCAAGGTTTAAAGTTGGGTAAGGAATTGCAAAATGTGGCGTTGAATATTTATTCTTTAATTCTTCTCTTAACTTTAATAAATTTGCAATCACCTGATGCATGATTTCAATGGCATTTAAGCCGCGCTCTGGATCTGAGCTATGGCCTGAACGACCAACGATGCGGATGGCGGTCGTCATATGGCCTTTGTGGGTAAATACCGGCACCATATCAGTGGGTTCACCAATAATACAGCGCGCCGGCTTCAAGCTTGGATGTTTAGCAATTTCCTGAGCACCAGCCATAGTGGTTTCTTCATCGGCGGTGGCTAAAATCATGATAGGAGCATTTTGCTGTAATTCATCAAGCTCTGAGATTGCATTCAATACGAAAGCAAAAAAACCTTTCATATCAATACTTCCAAGGCCATATAATTTATTATCTTGCTCGCTTAATTTAAAAGGATCGAATTGCCAGCGGCTATCGTCGAATGGCACGGTATCCGTGTGGCCAGCCAGCATTAACCCACCATCGCCACTGCCTCGTCTTGCAATTAGATTATATTTTCCTTTTGCATGTTCAAGCTCAGTTACTTCGACGGTAAATCCTAACGTTTCGCACCACTGTGCGAGTAACTGGATCACACTCTGATTACTCATGTTGAGACTTTCTTCTAATGCACTGATAGATGGCGCGGCGATCAGTTGCTGATACATTTCCATAAAAGCGGGCAATTTCATAAAAATTCCTAAAATACTTATTCAAAGTTCTTGCATAAAAATATAAAGATGTTTAGAGTGAATATCAATTCACTTTTTTAGCATAAATATATTTTTGGAACAGCAATGCGACGATTTGACTTCAACAATTAGCAGAACCAATCCTAATCAAACTTTTTTAATCTTGAGAACACTATGTTGAAAGTATCTATAATCGGAGCGAGCGGCTACAGTGGCGCTGAGCTTGCTAAGCTGGTTGCCAAGCATCCTGCCTTCACACTTGCGCATTGCTTTGTATCTGAGCAAAGCTTAGACAAACACAAATTCATCAGCGATTTATATCCAGAATATTCGGGCTTGCTAGATATTGAGCTGCAACCCTTAAATGAGCAAGCTTTTTCGTTGATAGAGCAATCATCGGACTATGTGTGTTTATGCACGGATCACAAGGTTAGCGTAGAACTTGCACCGGTATTTTTACAGATGGGCAAACGGGTTTTTGACCTATCTGGAGGTTACCGTTTATCTAGCAATGAAGACTACGAAACTTACTACGGTTTTTCTCACCCACATCAAGACTGGTTAGCGCAAGCGCAATACGGGTTAGCTGAATGGTATGGCGATGCTATTAAAACGGCAAAGTTAGTGGCGGTCGCGGGCTGCTATCCGACTGCGGCACTCAATGCACTTAAGCCATTACAACAAGCTGATCTGATAACAGAGCAGCCAGTTATCATTAATGCTGTTTCTGGTGTTACCGGCGCAGGTAGAAAAGCGAATGTCGCCACACACTTTTGCGAAGTATCTCTTGCACCATACGGTTTGTTTACGCACAGACATAGTCCAGAAATAGAAAAATACCTTGAACACCCAGTGTTGTTTACGCCGCATTTAGGGAACTTTAAGCGTGGTATCTTGGAAACGATCTACGTCACTCTGAAAGAAAATGTCACACCAAATCAAGTTGATGCCGCTTACCAGGTGCTTGCCGATGAGCCGCTGATCAGATTAAAGGGGAGTCAACTCCCATCAATCAAAGCCGTTGAAAATCAGCCTTTTGTTGATATTGGTTGGCAGCAAAAGGGCAATCAACTGATTGTAGTGGTCGCGATTGATAACTTGCTTAAAGGGGCTGCAGGCCAAGCATTACAGTGTATGAACTTAGCGGCGGGACTTGAGCATTATCAAGGTTTAGGAGTATCAGCATGAGCAAACAAACTTGGGTAATAAAACTAGGTGGTGCGGTGTTGAATCAAGAGGGGGCAGCGCAAGCATTGTTTTCAGCTATCAAGCAAATTCAACAGGATGCACCACACAAGCAGTTTGTGATTGTTCATGGTGGCGGGGCGCTGGTTGATAAGTGGCTGACCGATGCCGGTTTTGCTACTGCAAAACATCAAGGACTGCGGATCAGTCCACAAGAGCAAATGCCCTATATTGTTGGTGCACTTGCAGGCTGTGCTAACAAGCAACTGATGGCAGACGCCATTACCGCCACGCTCAAGCCCGTTGGATTGTGCTTATATGATGCTGGGTTTTCCACAACTCAAAAGCTTAAAGCGCTTGGCCGTGTAGGTAGCTGTGAAGCGAGTGAAGGTGGCATGCTTGAAGCAGTGTTGGAGTTTGATAGATTGCCTGTTGTTAGTTCAGTTGGTATTGGTGCTGACGGCCATTTATACAATGTGAATGCGGATGAAGCAGCAGCTGCTATCGCCAGTAAACTTGGTGCAGAACTTATTTTTATGACTGACGTTGAAGCGGTATTTGATGGCGATAAACAGCCATTAAATCAACTTAACGCGGAACAGATTTCAACGTTAATCACGCAAAAGGTCATTGTGGGCGGGATGGAGGTCAAAGTTAAGACCAGTCTTCACGCTGCCCAACACTTACGACGAGGGGTGTACATCTCTAGCTGGCAAAAGCCAGAAAATTTAATTGCGTTGCTCAATGGTGAGCACGTAGGTACACAAATTCTGCCGTAGGAAAACATCATGACTAAGCATTTTTTAACTGGTTTGGAATTAGACCAAACGAAAGTTTTGAACTTATTAAAGCTTGCAAAAAATATTAAAAATCAACCGCAAGAATATAACCAAGCCTTAGCAGGCAAATCGATTGTCACGTTATTCGAAAAACCGAGCTTGAGAACGCGTTTGTCGTTCGACATCGGTATTCATAAACTGGGCGGCCATGCTGTGTATTTAGATCAGCAAAATGGCGCAATGGGTGCGCGTGAATCCGTAAAAGATTTTGCGCTTAATATTTCGACTTGGGCCGATGGCCTTGTGGCGCGCGTAAATCACCATAGCACGCTTGAGACGCTCGCTGAGTTTTCGTCTGTGCCTGTTGTGAATAGCCTATGTGATTTATATCACCCTTGCCAAGCGTTGGCTGATTTTCTCACCTTATTTGAAACTTACGACGATGTCAGCCAGATCAAAATCGCTTACCTCGGTGAAGGCAATAACGTAACACATTCATTAATGTTGCTTGCGGCAACATTAGGCACTGATTTTGTGGCGGTTTGTCCTAAAGGCCATTCTCCAGATGCACAAATTGTAAAGCAGGCTGAACAAATTGCAGCGGTAAATGGTGCCTCAGTTCTGGTCAGTGATCGGGTAGAAGCGGCGGCTGGCGCTAATGTGCTCTACGCTGATACTTGGGTTTCGATGGGGAATAAAACGCCAATTGAACAGGTGAAAGACACATTTATGCCATATCAAATCAACCAACAATTAGTTGAAGCGTGTGGCGCACAAACCATTTTGCATTGCCAGCCAGCACATCGTGAGTTTGAAATTACTTCAGAAGTGATGGACGGGCCAAAGTCAAAAATTATTCAACAAGCTGAAAACCGCATGCATGCCCAAAACGCATTGCTGGTATCGCTGTTAAACAAAGATTACGTTTGAGGTTAAAGAACATGAGCAAGATTAAAAAAGTGGTACTGGCTTACTCTGGTGGATTAGACACATCAGCGATTGTGCCATGGTTAAAAGAGAACTACGGTTGTGAAGTTGTCGCCTTTGTTGCCGATGTAGGTCAGGGTGAAGAAGAATTGGTTGGGGTTGAAGAAAAGGCAATCGCATCAGGTGCCTCTGAGTGCTATATCGTCGACTTAAAAGAAGAAATGGTTAGCGACTATATTTATCCAACGCTTAAAACTGGCGCTATCTATGAAGGGACATATTTACTGGGTACTTCAATGGCACGTCCTATTATCGCCAAAGCACAAGTTGAAATCGCGCGTAAAGTTGGCGCGGATGCACTTTCTCATGGTTGTACTGGCAAGGGGAACGATCAGGTGCGTTTTGAATCTTGCTTCTCAGCGCTTGCGCCTGATCTTAAAGTGATTGCACCATGGCGTGAATGGTCATTGTCAAGTCGTGAATCGCTGCTTGACTATTTGGCCGAGCGTAATATCCCTTGTGCAGCCTCTGCCACCAAAATTTACAGTCGTGATGCCAATGCTTGGCATATTTCTCACGAAGGTGGTGAATTGGAAGATCCATGGAATGAGCCAAGCGATCAGGTTTGGACCATGACTAATTCTCCAGAAGCCGCACCGGACCAGCCTGAATATGTGTCGGTATTAATCGAAAAGGGTGAAATCACCGGTGTTAACGGTGAGCGTTATAGTCCTTATCAGTGTCTAGTTAAGCTAAACGAGATTGCAGCACCGCATGGTGTTGGTCGTGTGGATATCGTTGAAAACCGCCTAGTCGGCATGAAATCTCGAGGCTGTTATGAAACGCCGGGAGGCACTGTAATGATGGCTGCGTTACAAGCGATTGATGAGCTGATCTTAGATAAATCTTGTCGTAAATGGAAAACCGCGCTTAGCGAAGAGTTTGCACACTTAGTTTATGACGGTCGCTGGTTTACCCCACTGAAAGATTCAATTCTAGCTGCCGCAGAGTCTTTCGCACAGCAGGCAACTGGCGAGGTGGTGCTTAAGCTTTATAAGGGCCATGTACATGCCGTGCAAAAGCAATCAATCAATAGCTTATATAGCGAGGATTTTGCCACATTTGGTGAAGATGACGTATATGACCAATCTCATGCGGAGGGATTCATTCGTCTATTCTCACTATCTAGCCGGATAGCGGCGTTAAACAAGCAAAAGCAGTCTTAAGGTAGGAGAGCGAGATGGCATTATGGGGCGGCCGTTTTTCATCAGGTCCTGATGAGGCATTTAAGCAATTTAATGATTCTCTGCCATTTGATTATCAATTAGCAGAGCAAGATATTGTTGGCTCTATCGCTTGGGCGGGTGCGCTAAAGCAAGTAGAAGTATTAACTGAAAGCGAACATCAGCAGATCATCGCTGCGCTGAAACAGCTTTTGGATGAAGTGATTGCTGATCCGCGTAGTGTAGCAACCGCGGGACATGAGGATATTCATTCTTATGTTGAAGCTAAACTTATCGACAAAGTGGGTGATTTAGGTAAAAAGCTGCACACAGGTCGAAGCCGTAACGACCAAGTAGCCACTGATTTTAGGCTGTGGAGTCGTAAAACGGCGCAGCAACTGCTTGTGGCACTGAATTCACTAAAGCAAGCTCTAGTGACACTCGCAGAGCAGGAGCTTGGTACTATTTTGCCTGGCTACACCCATTTACAGCGTGCTCAGCCTGTACTCTTTAGTCATTGGTGTATGGCTTACGTTGAGATGATTGAGCGCGATGAGTCGCGCTTAAATGATGCGCTTGAAAGGTTAAATGTATGTCCACTTGGCTCAGGTGCGCTAGCGGGGACTGCTTATCCTATCGACCGTGAAGTGTTGGCCGTTAACCTTGGCTTTAGAGAGGCCTCTCGTAATAGTTTAGATGCGGTCTCTGATCGTGACTTTGTGGTTGAGCTACTCAGTTGTGCGTCTATTTCTATGATGCATTTATCTCGTTTTGCTGAAGATTTGATCTTTTATAATTCTGGTGAATCTGGATTTATTGATTTGGCCGACAGCGTGACGTCCGGCTCATCCTTGATGCCGCAGAAAAAGAACCCTGACGCCTTAGAGTTGATCCGTGGCAAAACAGGCCGAGTTTTTGGCGCCTTTAGCGGCATGATGATGACGCTTAAAGCTTTGCCTTTGGCCTACAACAAAGACATGCAGGAAGACAAAGAAGGCCTATTTGATGCCATGCCAACTTGGCTTGCGTGTATTCATATGGCTGAAGCATGCGTTAAAGGCATTAAGGTTAATGGTGATAAAACGTTAGCGGCGGCAAAAGGTGGTCACGCTAATGCGACAGAGCTTGCTGATTATCTTGTTGCTAAGGGAATACCGTTTAGGGAAGGCCATCACATTGTCGGTGAATTAGTGCAGTTAGCAATTAGTAAGGGGCAAAACCTCGAGGATCTGAGCTTAGAAGAATTCCAGCAAGTCAGCGCAGTAATTGCAGAGGATGTCTATCCGGTACTCGAAATTGACGCTTGTATTGCCGCTCGTAAAGCATTAGGCGGCACCTCATTGCCACAAGTGACCAATGCCATTAAAACGGCAAAAAAAAAGCAAAAAATCCTAGTACGTGATGCCAATTTAGATGATGTTGAAGCCATTGCTGGGCTTATACAATACTGGGCTAAAGTAGGTGAGAACCTACCGCGAGCGAAAAGTGACATGATCCATAGTATCAATGAGTTTGCGGTGACAGAGGTCGATGGCAAAGTGACCGGATGTGCATCTTTGTATATTTACGACACTGGGCTTGCTGAAATCCGCTCTTTGGGCGTAAATCCCGAAAGCGAAATAAAGGGGCAGGGGCAACTTTTAGTCGAGCATTTGCTAGTGAAAGCCAAAAAATTGGCACTCAATCGTATTATTGTGCTAACTAGAGTGCCTGGCTTCTTTATGAAACAAGGTTTTAACAACTGTACCAAAGATAGCTTGCCTGAAAAAGTGATGAAAGACTGTGAGCTGTGCTTGCGTAAAGATAACTGTGATGAAATTGCGATGGATTTCATTATAAAACAGACATCTAGCTTAAGTATTCCATGTAAATTTGTGGCTTAACATCCAGCTTTTATAGGATCAAAAAGAGCGCTAGTAAGCGCTCTTTCTGTATGTAAATCAACCGATTGAAGTTGATTTGACAAATGTTGGCATGTCTCGTGCTGTGTAAATCTCGATAATTTTTAGGTGACTCACTTTTTAGAGTTAAGACTAATTTGTAAATATTGAGGGAAATTCAATGCTAAAGATGATTCTAGCGAGAAAAAATCAAGCTAAAACAGCTGGTCAAACAAAGTCGCTTTCTGATAAGGTAATTCAATCTGGAAGTAAACTTGAGATGGTATCTGGCGCACGTGGAAGTGTAATTACTCCGCCTGGGTCTAAAGAACCGTACTAATGATTAATGTTAATTTATGACTTTTTTGGTATGAGTATAGGAGCCCTTGTTATATGGGGCTTCTTGATGGCCACACTGCTACATCTATTTTTTTATATACTAAAAGTCCAGAAAAATTTACAGCTACTCCTTGCTTCTACTCTGTTATTTATCTCCTACTTTGTAAGCGATTTTATCATTGTTTCTGATAGCTATAACACAGCTATTCACGGCATATTTGCTTTATTTGATCTCTTTACTTTATTAGCTCTTTTTCTTGCCACTTATACTTTTTTTAAAGATGAAAAGCTTGAAGTGGGCGTTTTATATACTATGATAGGTTTGGCTATTAATACTGTTATGTTCTTCTTTATGTATATTGATACATATATTTATGAAAATGTAACGCGCTGGCTGTTATGGTATTTGTACTCATATTTAGTGATTTCTGTGGACTTTATTATGGTTACTTCTCTATTAGTCAATAAAGATTGGTTAGGTATTAAATGGGCTATAAGTAAGGTGAGAGCTAGGGTAGCTTGAAGTTGTGGTCGATTTTCACTATTTGTTTTACTTGTTTCTTAGTAGTTTGCACTCATGGATTCTACTGTTTGTTGCACTCTTTAACTTTGTTCGAGCAACTAAAAACCCTAAATTTAAGCAGCTCAGTGGCATTTCATTTCTCCTCGCAGGTTCATATTTTCTCACAATACCTACATTTTATTTTTGCGAGTCAAAAGGCTGGTTAACTGGTACAGCGGGGTTCTATGATCTTTCAATTTACTTTATATTTTTATTCTTAGATATTTCTACAATACTTTTGCTAGTTAAGCTATTTAAGTTTCCAGAATTTAGACTGACAAGAGTAGTGAAGTCCTATGTGATAGGTTTTTTAACAGTAAACTCATTTCTTTTTGTTTTAATTATAAGTGAGGATATTATTACTAATCACCGAGTGGATAAAGAGTATCGTGATTGGGTTTACTGGTTATACACTATCGGAATGTATATAACCGATTGGCTTTTAATTGTCGTTTTGCTTATTCCTAAGGACTTTCTTGGATTATACGCCATAATAAAAGAGCGGCGATGGCCGCTCGTTAAAACTGATATTCCACGCTCAACGTGAGTGCTGCGTGGCTTTCGTCTTCTTCCTGAGACTTATCTTGCCATGCCTTTAGGCCAATTTTAGCAAGCGCGCCAAACACACCTTGTTGGTAACCGAGCTCGAGCTGATTTCGTTCAACGTCTAGTGTGTCAAATTCAACTCGTTTTAGTTTGGCATAAGTACCAATGCCATCTGTGCTGAAGTAATCTAACGCGAGAGTGAGGTTTTTAGCGTCTAATCCCGAGCTTGCTCCAAGCCAAAGGTCGCGTTCACTGTAGTTCGCTGAATCTAGGGTATTGTCTCTTGGGCAAAGCGCGAGCTTTAGCTCGTCTTTACAATCAATGCTTGTATCTGAGTATTCAATAAAGCTTTTAAGACGATAGTCTTTACCACCCCAATAACTTTCAATACCTAGGGTGTACATTGGATTGCTTGGTAACGCACCACTGTCGTTATTGCCTGCAAACTCACCGTATAAAGCGAGCGGTTGATTAGCTAGCCTAGTGGAATATTTGAAGTCAACGCTGGTGAGGCGTTGCGTTTGCTTTTCGCTTTCAAGGTTTTGTTGTTGATAAACAAAGTCGCTGGATGTTGTACTAAAGCCAAGCTCTAACCCTTGAATTGGAAAAGCTGCCGCTCTAAACCCCCAAAAATCACCATCCTTTTTACTGGCTATACTTGGGCGTTGTTTTGCCATAATGGCCGTCACTTGCCAAGGACCAACGAAAGAGAGAAAGCTCGGTCCAATGTAGTTGTTATTGGCACGACTCAAACGAACCGCTTTCATTGGGGCTGCGTTGTTTGAAAGCATCAGCGCATTTTCGTTACTCGGTCCCCACCAGTAGCTTAGCCGCTCAGCGCTGAGAGACCAATTACCAAACAGCACTGCGAGGTGGCTGCCGTGGTGATTAACATATTTTCCATCTTGGCCTTCATCTGCGTAGTTAACCGCAACTTTAGCGCTAACAGCACCACCTGTAATAACGCCATAAGTACGCAAGCCTGAACGTTCATTTTGACGTTCACCAAAGCCTGTTGAGTGCTCTTCAGCACCGTTAAAATGTGCTTTTACACTACTGTATCTTTCTCTTTTTGCTTGTTTTAGCGCATGGCGTAAATGTGCCAATGCAAAGCTTGCGGTTTCAGAGAGATTTCTGTCATCAATAGCGGCGAGGTCATTTACAATGCCGCTCCATAGCAGAGGATATTGATTAACTGGGCGATTTATCACGCCTTCTGCAACCAGTAAATCTATGCTGTGTTTAAGCTCACTTTGCGACACCTCTATCCAAGGTGAAGCGTGCGCATAAGTACCAACCAATACGGCTAGGGATAATAGGCACTTTTTCATCCGTGTAGTTTTTCCTCTAAAGCTTTGGCAACCAGCGGATGAACAAATTCACTGACATTGCCTTTATGAAGCGCAACTTCTTTTACTAAAGTTGACGAGATAAATGAATTCTTTTCAGATGGCGTTAAAAATACGCTTTCCAAATCGGGATGTAAACGGCGATTCATATTGGCCAGCTGGAACTCATAGTCAAAGTCAGACACCGCGCGAATACCGCGGATCAGCACGTTGGCTTTTTGCTCTTTCGCTAAATCAACGAGTAATCCTGAAAACCCAATCACCTTTACATTTTTATGTGACTTTAAAATTTCTTCAGCCAAAGCAACACGTTGCTCTAGTGAGAAACAAGGTTGTTTATTTGGGTTATGGGCAATTGCCAAGATCACGGTATCAAACATTTTTGCTGCACGTTTGATTAAGTCTTCATGTCCATTAGTGAGGGGATCAAATGTGCCAGGGTAGAGGGCGATGACTTTCATAAGCGTAACTATGTTGAATTTTTTTGTATGGTAACAAGGTTTTTTTGAAAAAACACTGGTCAGCTTTGTCGGATCTAAGCTTATCTAGAGGTAAAATTAGTGCTATTTTTTCACATGGAGCGCGCAATAGCCTAGTAACACTAGCAATAGCTAACACTAGCAATAGCGCGACCACGTTATCAACAAAGATAGAGAATCGTAATGAATACCAAGGAAAAAATAATACGTACCAGCATCGCGTTATTTAATTTGCATGGAGAGCGCGCGATTACGACAAACCATATAGCGTCCAGTTTGGGGATTAGTCCTGGCAATTTGTACTATCATTTTAAAAATAAAGAAGACATCATTCGGCAAATATTCGCGCTTTATAGCGAGCATTTAAATACGCATTTTAAGCCACTGGAGCAGCACAACGAACCGCTTGAGCAGCTAACTCAATATTTAGACTCCTTGTTCGACCTGATGTGGCGTTATCACTTTTTCTACGACAATCTGACAGACATCTTGGCTCGTGATGATGAATTGAAAAAAAACTACATTGCTTTTCAGTCACGCTTACTTGAGCAAGTAAAAGCGGTAGTAATTGGCCTAAGAGATACGGGCGTGATCACCATAGATGATGACGATGCTAAAGAGCTTGCGCATATGTTGAAAATGACCGTTAGTTTCTGGACTCCTTATGTTAAAGCCAGAAGAATGACAGGCGTCCTTGAGCAACAAGATATATACAATGGCATTGTTAAAGTACTGATGATTTTTAAACCTTACGCGACGCCCATGAGCGCACCGAAAGTGGCACAACTTCAGCAGCATTATCAAGCACTAGCTGAGGCGAGCTTACCGAGTATTGCTTAGCCTTAAATAACTAAGCGGGCCTTTTGCCTGGGGGAGCACAGGCAAAAGGCTTTGTAGAGCACAAAGGGAAAAGGTTTGTTTATTTCCTAATCGGCTCTGAGTTTGATATACTCGCGCGCCCGAACTGTCCCTCGGTCAGTGTGCGCCACGATAGAGTCCGCTTAGGTCAAATCAGTGCGTCATCGCAACCGATAATCGATCTGTAGTAGAGTGACTTTTATGCTTAAATTTATCGTCAAATTACATCCCGAAATTGCTATTAAGAGCAAATCCGTCCGTAAGCGTTTTACCAAAGTATTAGAGAAGAACATCAAAATGCTGTTGGTTCGCGTTGACGAAAACGTAAAAGTTAAAAATAACTGGGACAATATCTCAGTGACGAGCGAGCTAAGTGACGAGAAAACCCGCCTTGGTCTAATTGACCACCTTAAACGCACGCCAGGTATTGTGCAGTTTATTGAGGTGCAAGAAACACAGTTCGATACGCTTGATGATATCTACCAACAAACGATTGCTTTGGTTGAGCCATTGATCAAGGGCAAAACGTTTTGTGTACGCGTAAAGCGCCAAGGTAAGCATGAGTTTACTTCAAGCGACGTGGAGCGTTATGTTGGTGGCGGTTTAAACCAAAATGTAGAGGGTGCCAGCGTAAGGCTGAAAAAACCTGATGTGACGGTTAAAATCGAAGTCAAAGACAATAAAGCCTACATCGTTCGTCACCAGCACTTTGGTCTAGGTGGCTTCCCACTACCAACGCAAGAAGACGTGCTGTCTTTGGTTTCTGGCGGATTCGACTCCGGTGTTGCGACTTATCAAATGATGCGAAAAGGGGCGCGTACGCACTTTTTGTTCTTTAACTTAGGTGGTGCAGCCCACGAAATTGGCGTTAAGCAAGTAAGCCACTACTTGTGGAAACAATTTAGCTCTACCCACAAAGTTAAATTTATTACGATTGACTTTGAGCCAGTTGTCGCTGAAATTCTTGAGAATATCGAAAGCGGACAAATGGGCGTGGTGCTAAAGCGCATGATGATGCGTGCAGGTGCTGTAGTCGCAGAGCGTTTGGGGATCCCAGCACTGGTAACTGGTGAAAGTATTGGCCAGGTATCGAGCCAAACCTTGGCTAACCTTAACGTGATTGACCGTGTTACAGAGATGCTGATCTTACGACCGCTTATTCAACACGATAAAGAAGAGATCATTCGTATTGCCAGAGCGATTGGCACCAATGAAATGGCAGAAGCAATGCCTGAATATTGTGGTGTGATCTCTCAAAAACCAACGGTAAAAGCACAGCTTCACAAGATATTAGCTGAAGAAGAAAAGTTTGACTTTGATGTATTGAATACAGTTGTAGCGAACGCGACGGTAAAAGATATTCGTGATATTGAAGCTGAAGCAAAAGAAGAAGTGAAAGAAGCGGAATCGGTAAGTGAATTACCTGACAACGCGGTGGTACTAGATATTCGTTCTCCAGAAGAGGAAGATGCCAACCCTCTAGAGCTAGATGGTGCACAAGTGATCCACTTACCTTTCTTTAGATTAGCCACTAAGTTTGGTGACTTACCACAGGACAAAGAATACTACTTGTACTGTTCGAAAGGCGTAATGAGCCAGTTACAAGCACTTATTTTGCATGAAAATGGCTATGCTAACGTCAAGGTGTACCGTCCTTAAAATAAAGCGTGTTAACAAGCGTTGGGTGAGACTTTAGGATTTACCCAACGCGTTTTTTGTGGGGTTGCTTGTTTATCCCCGTTTATTTACTAGGTATTTTGTAGCTGCCTTCCACAGTTAGTATCAAAGCGCATCCATGCGCTCCTCGTTCATTCTTTTGAAACGACGCAATCGAGCGAATCAAGAAAACGTCGCCCCGACATCATACTGAATCCTA
Source organism: Pseudoalteromonas sp. BMB (assembly GCF_001709235.1). Lineage (NCBI taxonomy): Bacteria > Pseudomonadati > Pseudomonadota > Gammaproteobacteria > Alteromonadales > Pseudoalteromonadaceae > Pseudoalteromonas > Pseudoalteromonas sp. BMB. The sequence goes on along the minus strand of NZ_MBQA01000158.1, from coordinate 107 downwards.
AACCCAAAAAACGGATAGGAAAGCAACCGACATCCCGCCGGCGCATTGCATATCGGCTTATGCTTCTCAGGTGTGATGAAAGGGGAATTATACCAGTTGTATTAAGT
>NZ_MBQA01000157.1:0-57811 GCF_001709235.1 Pseudoalteromonas sp. BMB | reverse complement strand
AGATGTGTATAAGAGACAGCTAGTGCCGCATCACATATTTAGCTCTGGATTTGTCGGTAACTACGCTAGGTCGCGTCTTTACCTGTAGCAGCTGAGCTAGTGCCGCATCACATATTTAGCTCTGGATTTGTTGGTAACTACGCTAGGTCGCGTCCTTACCTTAAGCAGCTGAGCTAGTGCCGCATCACATTTTTTAGTTTATACACCTAAAGCAAGTGTTTGGAGCGGCACACGAGGTTCGAACTCGTGACCTCGACCTTGGCAAGGTCGCGCTCTACCAGCTGAGCTAGTGCCGCATTCCGATATAGCTCTTAGTTTTCCGCTGGGCGCAACCTTGGGGTCGCGTCTAACGTTTTAGCAGCTGAGCTAGGCTGCATCACATTTTTTAGTTTATACACCTAAAACAAGTGTTTGGAGCGGCACACGAGGTTCGAACTCGTGACCTCGACCTTGGCAAGGTCGCGCTCTACCAGCTGAGCTAGTGCCGCATTCCATAGTTAGCCCATTATGTTGTCGGTAACTACGCTAGGTCGCGTCTTTACCTGTAGCAGCTGAGCTAGTGCCGCATCACAATATTTAGCTCTGTATTGTTCGGTAACTACGCTAGGTCGCGCTTTACCTAATAACAGCTTAGCTTATACTGCTTTATTAATGCTCAAGAAACCCCGCAAGGCTTGTCATCTCAAGCGGGGCAGGATTCTACAAGATAAAATTTGCTTTGCAAGTGTTTTTTAAACTTTGAAGAATTTTTCTTGGTAAACTTTCAGCTCCATGATGGAGTCTTTGATATCATCCAGTGCTAAGTGAGAGCTTTTTTTCTTTATCTCACCCAATAGCTCAGGCTTCCAGCGTCTCGCAAGTTCTTTTATCGTACTGACGTCCAAATTGCGATAGTGGAAATAAGCTTCTAGCTCTGGCATGTATTTGTTGAGGAATCTACGGTCTTGACCAATAGAGTTACCACACATTGGAGAAGCACCTGGCGGCACCCACTCTTTAAGGAAATCTAGTGTTTGCTTAACTGCATCTGCTTCCGTGAACTTACTCGCTTTACAGCGAGCAGTCAGACCTGAGCGACCATGTTGATTGGTGCACCACTCATCCATATTGTCCAACAGCTCATCACTTTGATGAATTGCCACTACTGGACCTTCAGCTAAAACATTGAGACCACCGTCTGTGATCACCGTCGCGATTTCTAAGATTTTATCTGTTTTCGGTTCTAGCCCCGTCATCTCTAGATCGAGCCAGATCAAGTTTGATTCATGAAAAGTCATACTTTACCTTAGCGGTACTTTCCTTTAGATCCAATGCAATTAGATATATCATATTAGTTTAAACACTCGACCTAAAGCTTTTTTTACCATGCGCGGCGTTTTATTGATTTATAGCCTAAATTTGAACGCTCTGCACGCCTAAGCTTAAACAGATTATAAACATGGCAAAGAAAAAGAAACTCAGTAAGGGCCAATCCCGTCGGATTAGAGCCAATCATCAGAAGCGAATCGATAAAGCGAAAGAGACAGAAGTATCTGATGTTTCATGGCAAAACGACAACTTAGGGCCAACAGAAGCCGCAGTGGTGATCAGCCGCTTCGGCCAACATGCGGATATAGAAACCACAGACCAAGAGGTTTTGCGTTGCAATATCCGTCGTACCGTAACAAGCTTAGTTTGCGGTGATGAAGTCATTTTTCGTCGTGCCAAGGTCAGTGATGGTGACTTAGCCGGCGTAATTGAGGCTGTACATGAAAGGCGCACACAACTCACTCGTCCGGATTTTTATGACGGTGTGAAAGTTGTCGCTGCGAATATTGACCAAATATTGATGGTGTCGGCCGTTGTGCCCGAATTTACCCCTCAAATCATCGATCGCTATTTAGTCGCTTGTGAGGATATGGGGATAGAGCCGATTTTATTACTCAATAAAATTGATTTGCTTGACCAAGAAAGCCTCGAATATATTGATGAAGTCTTAGATATATATCGTGAGCTTGGTTATCGCGTACTGTTAGTCAGTACAAAATCAGGCGAAGGCATTGACGAGCTAAAACACATGCTTGAGGACAAAAATAACATTTTTGTTGGTCAATCAGGGGTTGGCAAATCAACGTTGGTCAATACCGTACTGCCCAATGCAGATATTCTCACCAAAGAAGTCTCCGAAAATAGTGGCTTAGGGCAACATACAACCACAGTATCGCGCTTACACCACTTACCGTCCGGTGGAAACCTGATCGACAGCCCTGGGATCCGTGAGTTCGGCCTATGGCACTTAGACGTGGAACGCGTCACTTGGTGCTTTAAAGAATTTAGAGAGTTTATTGGCGGCTGCCGCTTTAGAGACTGTAAACACCTGAACGATCCGGGATGCTTACTTCGTGAAGCCGTAGATGAAGGTAAAATCAGCGAATTACGTTTTGAAAGTTACCATCGTATTTTAGAATCTATGGCCGATGGCCGCGCAGGTGCGCGCGCGCCTAGAGTCTGATAATATTTGCTAAATTGGCTCAATGACTTGAGCCCGATAGCCACTTCGCAATACAAAAAAGCGAAAGTGACAAGACTAATAATTAGGAACTGTTAAAAGTGAATTTGGATAAACTAAAAATTGCCATGCAATATGCATTACCTAAACATGCGGTTTCTCGTTTGGTTGGTAAGCTTGCCGCAGCAGAAGCTGGCGCCTTAACCACAAAGCTAATTAAGCTGTTTATCAAACAATATAAAATCGACATGAGCGAGGCATTGCACGAAGATCCAGCTCACTACAAAACCTTTAACGAGTTTTTTACCCGTCCACTGAAGCCGGGGATCCGTCCTTTGGCAGAAGAGAGCGATATCCTTGCCCACCCAGTTGATGGCGCAATCAGCCAACTTGGTGATGTCGTCGATGGTCAGATTATCCAAGCTAAGGGTCACAACTACAGCTTACAGACGCTGCTAGGCGGTAAAGAAGAAGACGTTGCGCCTTATGTTGGTGGTAAGTTTGCAACGATTTATCTAGCACCGAAGGATTATCACCGTATCCATATGCCGGTTGATGGTACACTTCGTAAAATGATTTATGTACCGGGCGACTTATTCTCAGTAAATCCACTTACCGCGCAAAATGTGCCTAATTTATTTGCTCGTAACGAGCGAGTTGTTGCTATTTTTGACACTGAGATTGGTCCGCTTTCTATGGTATTGGTTGGTGCAACTATCGTCGCTAGCATTGAGACGATTTGGGCCGGTACAGTGACACCACCAGCCGGAAGTGATGTCTTTACTTGGACATATCCAGCAGAAGGTGACAACGCGATAACGCTGAAAAAAGGCGAAGAGATGGGTCGCTTTAAACTTGGCTCTACCGTGATCTTAGCGTGGGGGGCAAATAAGGCTGAGTTCTTAGATGGCCAAAACCCAGAGACAGTCACACGCATGGGTACGCCTTTCGCAAAAATAGCAGAGTAAATTACTTTTATACCAATTTGCTTAATTAAGTGACCTATTTTGAGGCGAGAACATCTTGTCGATAACAAGGCAAAAATTTTGCTATTTAGTTTGTTCTAAATAAGAAATTTTTAACGCCGTTAGCGTCAGATTTACTCCTTCAAATTGAGCAAGTATTAAGACTAATTGGTATGAGTGGCTTGAAACTACTTCAAGCCACAACATTCACACTCGGGGTTTTTACTGAGCCCATACAGCTTTTGCTGCAAACTCATACCCTCTAGCGTACAAAATACACTTCCTTGATGATGTCCAAGTAGCACATTTATGGTCAATAAAGCTTGCTGCGCGCCGATCACTCCCAGTAATGGACTAATGACGCCAAAGTTGTCACAACTCTCCACTGGTGTTTGCGAACCCTCAGGGAAAACGCAAGCATAACAAGGTGACTCAGCCCTAAAATCAAAGCACATGAGTTGGCCTTGTGTAGCGATAGCAGCGCCTGCTATCAACACCTTGCTCGCTTGATGACAATACCTATTGAGCAAATAACGGGTAGTAAAGTTATCGCTGCAATCCAAGACAATATCGGCATCACGGAGCAACTCGGCGACGTTCTTATCAGTCAATCTCGCATTTATTGGTACTAGTTCGATCTCGTTATTAAGACTTGCCAGCACCTTTCCAGCTGCTTTGGCTTTTTGCTGGCCAAGGTGGTTCACCTTATACAGAATTTGCCTTTGTAAGTTAGACAATTCCACGTCGTCGTCATCAACAAAAGTAAGCTTACCAATGCCACTCGCCGCTAAGTAAAACAACGCAGGGCTTCCCAGCCCACCGCAGCCAACCACAGCCACATGCGCCTGTTTCAATGCGAGCTGGCCTTGCTCACCGACCTCTTTTAACAGCAAATGGCGACTATACCTTAGCCGCTCTTTGTCATTGAGTTCAGTCATGCCGCGCCATAGCTTGCTTTAATTCAAGTACAGCCTGTTGTGGATCTTGGGCTTCAGTGATGGCTCTTACAACCGCGATACTAGATACGCCAGTTGCAGCCACTTCTGGCATGCGACTAAGGTCAATGCCACCAATAGCGACTGTTGGATAGCTGCTTTGCATCAAAGGCACAAAATGTGTCAGCTTTTCCAGCCCTTGGATTTGGCCGGTCATGTCTTTGGTCGTGGTTGGGTAGATAGCACCAAAAGCCAAATAACTAGGGCGATAGTTATGTGCCCGGAGCATTTCATAAAAACCATGGGTCGAAATACCTAAGCGCAGCCCTGCCTCTTGGATGACAACAAGATTAGCTTTATCGATATCCTCTTGGCCCAAATGAATTCCATAAGCGCCGTGTTTAATCGCTAACTGCCAGTAGTCGTTAATAAACACCTTCGCATCGTATTTTTGTCCAAGTGCAATGGCGGTTTGTATTTCAGCTTCAAGATTAGCTTGCTCTGGATCTTTAATTCTCAGCTGCACCGTATCAACACCTAAAGCGAGACATTTTTCCACCCAGTCTGCACTGTCTACCACGGCATAAAGGCCAATAGGGTCGTCAATGCTGGCAAAGCCTGCGGCAAAATTAAATTCCTCAGGTAAAGCAAACTCTAATTCATCAGCAAGCCAAGAGCCCGCTTCTATCACTTGCGGATAATCATTAAGATCAACTGGAAAACTCGTATGCGCAACAGGGCCCACACCTTCGCCATAACGTATCGCCGCTTTTAATCCAGCGTTGATATACGCTTTTGCAAGAATAAAAGCATCTTTAAATGGGTACTCCTTGGCCATACATGCCGCGATCACTGACGATAAACTACACCCAGTACCATGGCTATGCGGTGTTTGAATTTTCTCATTGCCAAGCCAATACTCAGTATCATCCGCTAAGCCATAATCAATGCAGTAGCCTTTTGGGTAATCCCAATGACCGCCTTTAATGATCACCGACTTTGCACCGAATTCACGCAATTTGGCAGCAGCCTCTTTGACAGCATCAGGACCTATCAAATACACGCCTGTCAGCAGCTGAGTTTCGTGTGTATTGGGTGTAATGATATCCACCAGCGGTAATAAATGGGCTTTTAACGCATCCACCGTGTCTTCTTCGGTTAATGAATCCCCGCTCGTCGCGATGGCTACTGGGTCATAAACCACAAGCGGCGGCTTTTCCCATGTTGCTTTATAATGCTCGAGGTGTTCAGCGATCAGTTGGATCTGCTGAACATTGGCGAGCATGCCAATCTTTATCACCGTTGCAGGCATATCTTGCGAAAGCGCCGTCAGCTGAGATTCGATAACTGTGGTCGAAACCGGGTTTAACGCTTCCACCCCTAAACTATTTTGCGCCGTCAACGCAGTTACTACGGTACAACAATGAACATTAAAGCTTTGCGTTGCTTTGATATCCGCTTGAATACCAGCGCCGCCGCCAGAATCAGAACCCGCAATACTCCAAACGATGTGTGACAAAGAGAACTCCTTATGTAGTTATCCGCAATTCAAGTTAGTTTGCGTGCCAAAAAGGCATGCCTAAGGTTGGCGTAGAAGGTGATGCCACCTCTTTTTGTGGCATTGCTTTTGCCAAATAAGACAGACGCCCTGCAACCGTGCTGGCTTCAAACGCTTTTGCCATGGTGATAGGACAGCCCGCCCCTGCCACTGCCGAATTCAATAGTACGGCATCATAACCCAGCTCTAGAGCTTGGCAAGCATGAGACGGCAAGCCGAGTCCCGCATCGACAATCAAGGTTTGATGAGGTAAACGCGTGCGAATGGTTTGCAGGTTATATGGATTTAACAGCCCTTTTCCCGTACCAATTGGTGCGCCCCAAGGCATTAAAACTTCACAACCAAGTGCATCTAAACGCTGACACAGCACCAAATCATCAGTGCAATAAGGCAATACCTTAAACCCGTCTTTTAGCAAAATTTCGGTGGCTTCGAGCAATGCAATTGGGTCTGGCTGTAAGTTATATTCATCACCAATGAGTTCAAGTTTAATCCAATCCGTGGCAAACACTTCCCGGCACATCTGCGCCAAGGTCACCGCTTCTTTTACGCTATGGCAGCCAGCCGTATTTGGTAAGACTCGTAGTCCCATCTCTTTAATAAGCGACCAAAAGTCATCACCCGCCTGCTTAGTTTGCTGGCGTCTCAGCGACACAGTAACAATTTCAGCACCCGAGGTGGCGATAGCTGCCTGCATTACCTCTGGAGAAGGATAAAGTGCCGAGCCAATTAACATGCGGCTAGTAAATTGTTCACCATAAATAGTGAGCTTAGTATCAGTCAAAGACTGCATATTTATCCCCCTTGAATTGGCGATAAAAGCTCAATCTTATCGCCGTCGCTCAATGTCACGCTTGGCAGCTCCGTGCGGGAAACAAAAGTACCATTAAGCGCGACGGCAAAAGGCGGCTTGGCACCTCTGGCTTCAATAAATTCCTGAATATTTTGCTCGCGGTTGATATTAATCGTTTCGCCATTAAATTCGACTTTCATAATAACTCCTTAGATAGTGCTTGTTTCACGATAAGCGGTGCCAGCAGATAACCGTGTCTATATAAGCCATTGATACTGATCACATTACCTTGTTGTTCAATTTTGGGGTGATTATCTTTAAACGCAGGTCTAAGTCCTGCTAATAAAGACAATACTCGCGCTTCGGCAAACCCACGATGAACTGAATAAGCAGCAGAGAGTAATTCGAGTGTAGAACGTACCGTTATCTCACCATTATCTTGCGACTCAATTTCCGTCGCACCAATAACAAACTGATGGTCTGGCTTTGGCGCAATGTAAATGGGGTATCTTGGGTGCATCAAGCGCACAGGTCGAGTCAAGGTCACTTCTGGGGCATAAATTCTCGCCACTTCGCCGCGTACGCCACGAAGCCCATTACACGAGGCTTTCGCACCAAGACCACGACAATCAATTACCCAGTCATACGCTTGACTAAGCTGCGCCTTTTGCCCTTCATCACAATGGACACCGTAGTTAATCTCTACCCCTTGCTTCGTCAACGTTGCCGCACTACTTTGATAAAACGCCTGATTATCAAGCTGGCCTTCGCAAGGTAAATACAAGCCTTGATGGAAGACACCACCAAGCTCTGGTTCAAATTGTGCGATCTGAGTACCATTTACCACTTCCGCGCTATGATCTCTTAACGGTTTTAAGCGCTGCTGAAAACTCACTAAATCACCACGGTCTTGACCATGTGCCACAATAAGAGAGCCTTGCTGCTGGAAAAATACCGGATTTTCCAGTTTCGCCAGTAATTGTGGCCACAGTTTCATGGACTCCAGCCCTTGCAGCGCCAATGCTTCATCGCATATCACAGATTCAGCCAACGGCGCTAACATGGCCGCCGCCACACTACCTGCTGAGCTTTCCGTACCTTGCTTTGCTTGTTCAAATACGCTGATTTGATAGCGCTCAGCGAGCATCAACGCGGCGATGCGCCCAGTTAAGCCAAAACCCAAGATAGCAACACGTGCTTGAGTAGACATAGCTACACTCCTAAAATTAGCCACCCGACGGGCATCAAGGTGGCTATGATGGGATGAGTTATACCAATTTGCTTTATTAAGTGATCTATTTTGAGGCAAGAAAATCTTGTCGATAACAAGGCAAAAGTTTTGCTATTTAGTTGTTCTAAATAAGAAACTTTTAACGCAGTTAGCGTCAGATTTACTCCCTCAAATTGAGCAAGTATTAAGACAAAGTGGTATCATAAGGCTTTGTGGTAAAGCTCAGAGCCTGATTGCTTAAACTCTTCTGATTTTGCTTTCATCTCGGCTTCAACATCCACCATTTTAATGCTGATCTCTTCGCCTACATTATTAGGATCAATGCCTCGCGCTTCTAACTCTTTTGCATAGTCACGCACATCCTGAGTGATCTTCATCGAGCAGAATTTAGGACCACACATAGAGCAGAAATGAGCGACTTTGCCCGACTCTTGTGGCAAGGTCTCATCGTGATATTCACGAGCACGCTCTGGATCTAGACCGAGATTGAACTGATCGTGCCAGCGGAACTCAAAACGCGCTTTAGACAAGGCATTGTCACGAACTTGAGCGCCCGGATGGCCTTTCGCCAGATCCGCTGCATGCGCCGCGATCTTGTAGGTGATCAGGCCTTCTTTTACATCTTCTTTATTCGGTAAGCCTAAGTGTTCTTTTGGTGTCACATAGCACAGCATCGCACAGCCATACCACGCAATTTGCGCCGCACCAATCCCAGAGGTGAAGTGATCATAACCCGGAGCGATATCGGTTGTGAGTGGACCAAGCGTGTAAAACGGTGCTTCATCGCAGTGCTTTAGCTGCTCTTCCATATTCTCTTTGATCATATGCATCGGCACGTGTCCTGGGCCTTCAATAAAGACCTGAACATCGTGTTTCCACGCAAGCTTAGTTAACTCACCAAGGGTACGCAGTTCGCTAAATTGCGCTTCATCATTGGCATCGGCAATAGAACCCGGACGCAAGCCATCACCTAACGAGAAACAAACATCGTATTGCTTTAAGATTTCACAGATGTCTTCAAAGTGCGTGTAGAGGAAGTTTTCTTTGTGATGCGCTAAACACCACTTCGCCATAATTGAACCACCGCGAGACACAATACCGGTCACGCGTTTTGCCGTCATCGGCACGTAACGCAGTAGTACTCCCGCGTGGATGGTAAAGTAATCCACGCCTTGCTCAGCTTGCTCAATCAAGGTATCGCGGAAGATCTCCCACGTTAGATCTTCGGCAACGCCATTCACTTTTTCTAGTGCCTGATAGATTGGAACCGTACCGATAGGCACAGGAGAGTTACGTACCACCCACTCGCGGGTCTCATGAATGTAGCGCCCTGTCGACAGATCCATTACGGTATCTGCACCCCAACGGGTCGACCATACCATTTTTTCCACTTCTTCTTCGATAGAAGAGGTCACTGATGAGTTACCAATATTGGCGTTAACTTTGACTAAGAAGTTACGTCCGATGATCATCGGCTCAGTCTCAGGGTGATTGATATTGTTTGGTAGTACAGCACGACCACGGGCGATTTCATCACGCACAAATTCAGGCGTAATAAACTCAGGAATACTGGCTCCAAACGATTGGCCTTTGTGTTGCTGCGCGAGCAATTCTTCACGCAACTTAGCGCGTCCCATATTTTCACGGATCGCCACATATTCCATTTCAGGCGTCACTATGCCTTGGCGGGCATAGTACATTTGCGTGACATTTTTACCCGCCTTGGCACGGCGAATTTTAGGTAAATGTTCAAAGCGAATATGATCAAGTCCTTCATCCGCCATACGCTGCTGAGAAAACTGTGACGTCACCGACTCTAGCATTTCAGTATCATCGCGCTCAACTATCCACTGCTCTCTAAATTTAGGAAGACCAGCACGAACGTCAACCGGTACTTCAGGATCTGTGTATGGACCTGAAGTATCATAAACACGAATGGGATCGTTTGATTCAAATACGGGATTTTCTTCGGTGCCACCGACAAACGAATCTCTTAGTGTGATTTCACGCATACCAACGCGTACGCCTGCTTGCTCACCCTCCACATAAACTTTATGTGAGTTTGGAAAAGGTTGGCCTTTAAGGTTATGGATAAATTCTGCCGCGGCTGCTCGCGCTTCACGACGACTTAGCTTGCTACTATTGTTTGACATGACGTCCCTCTTATTTTCATACAAAGGTGTCTTGTCAGATCTCCAACAGGAGAGAGACGAGGATAGTCCTCGGGTAAGGTGGATAGCAATAAACCACTATTGCTACAGACAAACGCAGCGCGTTTGCTGTCTTGTTCCCTACGCAGGCATTAACCTGATCAGGTCCACGGATCCCGCAAAATGCGATCTCAGCCCGACTATCTGCAACAAATTTGCTGCAAAAATTCAAGGCACTCCGACAAGTAACGAATTAGCGCCAGTCTACTTGCTAACACGAAAGCTCGCAAGCACTGACACTGGAATTCTTATTTTCAGCTTATTGTTTAATAAAACTAAACTGAGGTTTTCCTTTTAAGGTCAACTTATTAGCATTTACTTCAAGCAAGACACCAATTTGTAATTGGTTAATAAGCTGCAATTCAACCTGAGCGATTTCTTCACCACAGTACTTACGCGTCATGCCTAAGTTTTTAACTTTTAACTGCCCTTCGACAATTTCGCCTTCGCCAAAAAAGCGATTACAACCCGCAAAACCATTGACTTGCAGTGCATCGATAAAACGAATATCAATAGGCTTTTCACCAAGTCCAGCGTCTGATTGTAATTGCGTAATATTTTGGCCATTAATACTCTGTAACTGCCAAGCGGAATACTTAAGCGCTTCCGTGTCTACCTTCCCTGTCGATATACATCCACTAAGCGCCATTATTGCGCCGATTATGCTGATGAATTTCATGGTAAACCATCTATTTTATGCCCTGAGTTTATTATAACGTTTCAAGATACAAAAATAGCAGTAAAATTCTGTAAAAATCTCTCAATTGAGTATTTTACCGTCGCCATGTTTACATATCGTAGTATTTAGGGCCTGACTTGAAAGATAAACAGGCCCTAATTAAATAAGTGTGTAATAGCGTCTGGTAAAAACGGTCTACCGCGCTCATTCACCGAAGTTCCAGTGACCACAGCATCAAGCATGAGTTTATTGTCATACGCTCTTATCACTTTTTGCTTAAATGCAAACTTTACTCTGCTTTCACGCTCAAGTGCGACTTCAACATAAAACGCATCGCCTGGACGTAACGAGTCTTTGTAATTCATTTCGCTACGAATAACGACTAAGTTCACTTTTTGCTCTGCAAGCGCTGCAAAATCAACGTTATTCGCCAATAAAAACTCATGTCTTGCATGCTCTAAATAATTAAAATACACGCTGTTATTAACTATTCCCTGTAAGTCACACTCATAGTCTCGGACTTTAAAATCAACTTTAAAACTCATATCTGGCCTATTTGTTTAACATTTGCGGGCTAACATATAACACAATTTCACTGTCAACTGGTCTGGCTTTTGTTAAACTGTGCCCAATTAAAAATGGGACAAAGATTAAGCATGAAGTTAAAACTCTCTACGATCACCTTGGCACTGCTGCCATTTTTCTCTCATCAGGTACTTGCCGACGATAACCTAGAAACCATTGTCGTCACTGGCGATTTTCAGAATGAAACTATCCAGACATTAAGTGCAAGCGCTTCGGTGGTTGACGAACTCACTATCGCTAAGCGTGGTGCGCAATATTTAGATGAGATACTAGGTGCCACCGCTAACGTTAACTTTACGGCAGGTGCGTCTCGTGGTCGCTTTATGCAAATCCGTGGTATCGGCTTACGTTCACAGTTTGTTGATCCTATTTATCCCAGCGTTGGCTTATTAATTGACGGTATTAATTATTCTGGATTAGGCGCAAGTGCGCTGCTTTTTGATACTGAGTCAGTGGTGGTGTATCGCGGCCCTCAAGGCACTAAATTCGGTTCTGATGCTTTAGCAGGAATCGTTGAAGTAAATACCCAAGCCGCTACCACAGCGCCCTCATTAAAAGTGAAGTTAGGCGCAGGTAATTATAGTAGCTACGAAGCAGGCCTTGCGGCGGGCACAGGGTTAAGCGACGACACCGCTGTGCGCGTCAGCCTCTATCAACGAGAGTCTGACGGTTACGTAGATAACCTCTACCTAAACAAACCCACTCAGCAACAAGACGAGCAAGTAGCAAGAGTGAAACTTAACTCTCAAGTGAGCGATAATCTCGCACTAGAGTTTGCTTATCACCATATTGATACTGAAAACGGGTACGACGGTTTCACCCTGGATAATTCACGTAACAGTGTTGCTGATGACCCGGGCCAAGACAACCTCAGCTCCGATGCGTTTTCACTACGCGGAATTTATACTCGCTCAGACTTATTCAATGTCGAATTTAAAGTATCTGGGCTAGATGCTGATACTTTATATAGCTACGACGAAGATTGGGTCTGTAATGACGCAGCTCAGCCAGCGCTATGCGCAGCAGGATTACACCCTGAAGGATATAGCTCAACCGATGCCTACGAGCGTAACCATGAAAATGGCAACATAGAATTTTTAATCAAAGATAAGCAAAATGACTGGGTGATAGGTGTTTTTGCAAAGCGTAACGATGTTGATTTGACCCGTCATTACACTTGGCTTGAGAACCCATTTACATCAGCATACACCGTAGAAAGTAAGGCGATTTTTGGTCAATACGTGCATCACCTTTCAGACAAAACTCGCCTAATCGGTGGTCTTCGCGCAGAGCAATATGACGCTGACTATATAGATAGTAACGGCTTTAGTATCGAAACCGATGATGTAATGTGGGGCGGAAAAGTCGCACTTGAATATCAAGTTGTACCGCGCACTATGATCTACACCAGCCTTACTCGCGGTTACAAAGTCGGCGGTGTAAACGGCGAAGCACTGGCAAAAGCCAAAGATGAAGGTTTAAACATTCCGGCCGAACACCATTACTTTGACCCTGAGTATGTTTGGAACGCTGAGTTTGGTGTAAAAGGTGAGTCTGAAGACAAGCGTCACCTTGTGCGGGTTACCGCGTTTTATATGCAACGCGATGATATCCAGTTAAAACAATGGCAAGTTTCTAACCAGCAATTTGCAGGCTACATCGACAACGCCAGTAAAGGCAGTAACTACGGCCTAGAAGTTGAAGGTAACCTGCAATACACGGACCGTCTTGGTTTTAGCTATAGCGCAGGCTATTTAGAGACCGAGATTGAAGACTTTGTGGCTGCCAGTGGCCTTAACCTTGATGGTCGCGACCAAGCACAAGCGCCAAATTATCAATACTCGTTTGCCGTCAATTACGAGTTAATGGATAACCTAGTGGTTGAATTAGGTGTGGAAGGCAAAGACAACTATTACCTCTCGGATAGTCACAACGAGCAAGCGCGTAATCATAACCTGATCAACGCAAGCCTTAGTTACTATGGTGACAACTGGTCATTAACGGCTTGGGGTAGAAATCTTGCAGACGAAGACATTGTGGTACGTGGCTTTAGGTTTGGTAATAATCCACTAGACGGCTGGCAAGACAATACCTATGTACAGTACGGCGAGCCACGCGTTTATGGTTTAAGTTTTACTTACGAACTATAGTACGACCCGTTTATCGCCTACACATAAGGCGATAAACACGCACAAAAAGAAAAAAGGGGGAACGTAAAATTAGAGTAAAACGTTCCCCCCTCACCGCAAAAACTCAAAAAGCAATTACCCTTTTAGTTACTCCATGCTTGGGGCACTGGAATACACCAACTCAACCAGATTATTCATCGTTTTTGACTTCTGCATGTAAGCCTTTTCCATATGGGCAAGCTCTTGCAGTTCAAACAAGGTTGTTTCCACCAGTGCTAACCATTTAGTTGTGGTGTCTGGCACCTCGTCACCCTGCCTTGCCGCCTTCTTGAGGGCATCGTAATAAATCGTTAAGTCATGATATTGGCGTAGATAATCCATATTGCTCTCCAACATGTCACTTTATTTCACACTAAAGTAACAAAAGCTTCGAGCAAAAATCTGCGCGAAGAAAATTTTTTTGAATTTATTTGTAAATTAATTAAAAACGCCAAAATCATCATCGCAACACCTCAGTTAAATAATGAGTTACTCATCTCAGGCTTCGCCTAAAAAATCGAGCGAAGATTAATTAAATGCAACAAAATGTTCATTTTTAGACGGACTACTCTTGAAAAAGAAATTTTCTACGATAGACTCGCGTTTACGGTTTAGATACAAAAATGCAACTTGGTTAAGCGAACAATAGAGACAAACAAATAGCATACATCCGGCTACATAGGGGTTGATGCTGTTTGTGACGCGAGTGCGACAGGCAAAAAGGATTGAGTTGGTGGGGAAATTTGATAAGCGCTTTACAGGAGACGACCTGCGCCGCATGCGCAAAGTCGCCGGCAAAACCACGCAAGAAATGGCTAACTTGGTCGGCGTGGAGCGTGGCACTTACGAAAACTACGAAAAAGGCGTAAGCAAATTTCCCTACGAATATTTTGAAGTATGGTGCGACGCCTGCGGCATCAACCTCAATCCACTTAGAGAACAAATCCTTGCCCTAAGAGACAAAATTGACGACGCCAAATTATGGCGCAAATCTCCCACACCGCGAAATAACAAATCAAGCAACGAGGATAACGGCAAATGAAAGATGCGCACTTTCATTGCCCCTCACCACAATGGCAAACAATAAAGTTACGAATAAGGTCCATTTGCAACACGATGTTTTCAACTTTATTGTTAAGGAGTAAAGTGGAGTGGAAATTAAACACCGCAAAACTTAACTTAGAAAGGACGTCATTATGCGCTTTTTTATAAAAAATATAGCTAACCGACTCGTAACTTTAACAGCACTTTCCCAAAAACAAGCTAACAGGGTATCTGGTGGATCGCTTGGGCCAAAAGTAAAAGATCCAAAAGTCGAAAGTGACTCAGCAGCGCCAAGTAAACAATCATCACTTAGTGCTGATTCAGTTAATCAGGTGATTGGTGGCACAACAGGAGGACAAGCTGATGACCCTAGAGTACAAAACGACTCCATAACACCAAATAAAAAATCATCACTTAGTGCTGATTCAGTTAATCAGGTGATTGGTGGCACAACAGGAGGACAAGCTGATGACCCTAAAGTACAAAATGACTTCATAACACCAAATAAAAAATCATCACTTAGTGCTGACTCAGTTAATCAGGTGGTTGGTGGAAGTGGTGACAATAAAGTCGCAGAGCCAAAGGTAAAATGCGAACCAATAGCACAGTCATCAGATTACAAGTTTCAACTGGAGAAAAGCTCAACTACCCGAGTGGTAGGTGGAAGCAGTGGAACCAAAGGTGATGACCCAAGACTTACAACAGCATCTTCAGAACCACACACTTCTCGCCCAAAGCTAATCCAGCATAGAGATAGTAGAAAAGTTTTTGGCGGTACCGGTGGAGCTAAAGCTGATGATCCTAGAGTTGAGAATGAGAACTCCAAGCCGGGTTAAAACGCAGCTTCCAGCTGATAAATATTTAAGAGAATAAAAGTGAAAAAGTTCATAAGAAGTAACAGAAAAATTTCGCTAAATTATCGGTATTATAAGGAATCGCAATGAAGCTATCTTCATACTTTTTTTTGATCGCAATATTAATTGCAGTTTCACTCTCTTATTTTTATATAGCGCTAAACAATTATGCAAACTTTATCATGTTAGCTGTGATAGTTATTTTTAGCTCATTTTCAAAGCAATTAGTGAACTTAAAGCATATTTCTGTTGTGCTGTTTATATTTACGCTGATCGAATTAAGTGCCGTAGAATTAGCTTTAGTCATGCGAAAAGAGGGTTTAGAAGCACATCTAGCAAACTTTTCTATTTTTGGAGTGTATTTCTTACTAGATTTAACAGCTTTACTATTACTTAAACATAGAGTTCGTTTGTCTTTGCGCTATATGCGCTTTACTAATCCTGACAATTGGCGATCCATTTATATGACTTATGCTGACCCAATTCTATACGGTATTTTCTTTGCATTTGTATTGGTCGATTTAGCCGCTTTTGGTGAAAACTTGATTCGCTATATGGATCTCTTTTTTGGTGTGTCCGAAGAGGCATCTAAGCCCTTTTGGAGTTGGAGCTGGGTATATAAAAACTACGAAGTCTTAAAGTCGATTTTACTCTCCTGTGTGATCACCACCCTGCTGGCCACTATTTTTGTCGAACGACAGCGCCCTGATACGCCAGATGAGGAATTGGAAAGCGAATAAAAATAGGCACAGCTTTTAAAAAATAAAACCCGCTCCGCGGGTTTTATTTTTTATTCTACTCAGGTGTATGGCTAAAACTGCATCCCTTCTTCAAAGTCGGATACTTTGACTAAGCTAACGCCTGTCGCCTTCTCCTCAAAAAAGATATCTGCAATTTTTTGATGGACAAAGACATATTTCAGACCACCAGCTTGTTTAAATATCAAACGCTCTTCCTCTGGGATTTTATCCAATACTTCACTATCTAAGTGGTATTTATAAACGTCGATTCTCGACATAAAGTATGGATCTGCCAATTCTTCTTTCGTCGCTTTCTCTGTTTTAGACTTTTCTCTATCCCAACAATCCAGCTCTTGCCAAAAGTTCATGCACCAATAGTCTTCGTGATAGTTACCACCATCGTCAATGTACACAGCTGGATATAGCTGCATCCCGACAAAATTAAAAAATTTTAGCCGCTCTCTAACTTGGCTACTAATTATAGGAGTCACCATGTTTAGCATAACGGCTGGGATAGGCCTTTTGATATTTCTTTTGATATCTTCTTGTTTGTAGCTATTTTCAAAGAAAAGCGGCTCTTGTCCCCAAATTAATCGCTCAAATTCAAAGTCTCTATCCGCTGACTTTTGCAAAGCTGTAAGGTGCAATGTTACTTCGCTATAATTTTTTAAAATGATGTAATATTGGTCGTTAAAATCTCTTGTCATTGCACTTCCAACCTTTATGTAAAGTAGTCTCCTAACTAGTTGGCAAACTAAAACTGCATCCCTTCTTCAAAGTCGGATACTTTGACTAAGTTAACGCCTGTCGCCTTCTCCTCAAAAAAGATATCTGCAACCGTTTGATGAACAAAAATATACTTTACACCACCTGCTTGTTTAAATATCAAGCGCTCTTCTTCTGGGATTTTATCCAAGACTTCACTATCTAAATGATATTTATATATCTCACAGTCCTCTAAATAATCTGGATCTAACATTTCTTCTGCTGTGAATGTTTCTATCTTTGACTTTTCCCGATCCCAACAGTCAAGTTCTTGCCAAAAGTTCATATACCAATAGTCTTCTATATAAACTCCTTCATCATTAATAAAAACAGCAGGATAAAGTTGCATATCTTTTAGATATAAAAACTTTAACTTATCTCTTATTTTTGAGTTTATAATAGGTACTGTAGCATCAAAAAATACGTCCGTAATTGGACGTGTAAAATTATTCAAAGCATCCCTTTCCTTGTAACAGTTCTCAAAAAAAAGAGGCCCATCTCCCCAATTAAGCTTTTTAATACCAAAGTGACGAGTCGCACTTCGCTCTAGCGGCATTGTATACAATGTATTTTCATTGTAATCCGTGAGAAGTATATAGTATTCTTCATTGTAATTTTTTGACATTTAATTTTATAGTTCTAGATTTGCATCCCTTCTTCAAAGTCAGATACTTTAAAAAAGCGTATTCCTGTAATATTATTTTTCAAGAAGTAGGTGACAAGTTTTTCATGTATAAATATATGGCTATAAAAACCCCCACCCATCTTAAATATCATACGATTAGCTTCTGGAATTTTATTTAGTACACTTTTATCAAGGTGATATTTTAGTACTTTCGTATCTTCAATATCTCTTCCAGCTTTTAGAGGTCGAGTGATCGATTTATCTTTATCCCAACAATCAAGATACTGATAAATATTTAAATACCAGTATCCTTCATCCCATCCTGTTGATTCAATAACTATAGCAGGACATAGCTGAATACCGTGCAAATCATATTTATCCAACTCTTTTTTTATATTTTTGTTAACAACAAAGCTCGGCCCGTCGAACATTACGTCTGTTTTTACTGAAGCAATACCCAGTTTTTTATTTCGCTCTTGAAAGCTAGGCTCAAAGAATATAGGCTCTCCTTCTTTGGTTATTTCACCATAAAAAAAATAGCCATCAGACTTTTTATTAATTGACAATCTCATTTGCTCTTCATAGCTATTGCCACAAGCAACGTAATAAACTTCATTGAACCCGCTCATTCCCTTGCCCTTAAATTACATTTTACCGTTGCAATCTCGATAGTTTTTACACATTTTCCACTGCTAGCTTTGAATGTATTTCACTACTATGCTCTCTATCACTTACGTCACAATTCGATGCATCCAGCTAATGCTATAAAGCTAAAACTGCATCCCTTCTTCAAAGTCGGATACTTTGACTAAGTTAACGCCAGTCGCCTTCTCCTCAAAAAAGATATCCGCAATTTTTTGATGGACAAAGACATAACCCATATCATCGGGCCCCATTTTAAAAATCAGCCGCTCTTCTTCTGGAATTTTATCTAATACATCACTATCAAGGCTGTACTTGTAGGTCGACAAACCGTCAGCTAGAGGATCTAATTTTAGTTTTTCCATCGCTCGCTTTGAAAATTTGGACTTTTCTCTATCCAAGCAGTCCAACTCTTCCCAAAAATTCATACACCAAAGATTTTCATGGTAGGTATTATTGTCATCAATAAAAACCGTAGGGTATAACTGAACATTACTAAAGTTATAGAATTTTAGTTTATTTCTTATACTACCGTTTAAAATCGGGATAGTCGCATAAAATAATACATCAGATAATGCGCAACAACGGCCTAAATTTTGATACTCATCCTTAAAAGCATTTTCAAAAAACAAAGGCTCTTCTCCCCACCCCATCCTCTCAAAATCAAAATTCCTTCTCGCTGTTTTCTTCAACGGTTTTAAGTACATTGCCAATTCATTAAATCTGGGAATAAATATAAAATAAGCCGCATTGTAGTTCACTAAACTTCCTTTTCTTGTAATATACAACGAAAAAAAATTATAACATGAGAATTTAATTCTAAAGCTTTAAAACTGCATCCCTTCTTCAAAATCGGACACTTTGACTAAGTTAACGCCTGTCGCCTTCTCCTCAAAAAAGATATCTGCAATTTTTTGATGGACAAAGACATACTTCAGACCACCCGCTTGTTTAAATATTAAACGTTCTTCTTCTGGAATTTTATCCAAGACTTCACTATCTAGATGGTATTTATATATATCGCAACCTTTTAAATAGTCAGGCTCTAACATCTCCTCTGCAGTGAATTTTTCTATTTTTGACTTTGCTCGATCCCAGCAGTCAAGTTCTTGCCAAAAATTCATGCACCAAAAGTCTTCGTGATAGTTATCACCATCGTCAATGTACACAGCAGGATATAGCTGCATCCCAACAAAATTAAAGAGCTTTAACCGCTCTCTAATTTTTGAGCTAACGATAGGGATCGTAGCGTCTAGTAAAACACTGGGGATAGGACGTATAACTCCATTCGCATTATCTTTATCTCTATACGCATTTTCGAAAAATAGCGGTTCTTTCCCCCAAACTAACTGTTCAAACTCATAATCTCTATCCGCCGACTTTTGCAACGCCCTAGGATATAAGGTATCTTTTCCGTACTTTTTGAGTATTAGATAGTACTCATTATTGTAATCTCGGTTCACTGTTAACTTCCTATTTTGAGTTGATAATAAGATTTTTCATATTTTATCGTTTTAGGTACTTTTCTAATTGCAGCATTTGGATTTAGTAAATCAATTTTTCCAATATGGTTTCGCTCATTAATACACCGAGAAATACTACCTTCGCAGTCCGATATTTCATTATGATTAGAACACCCTACTTTGCTTGAGGGCTTGAAATTTTTGTATATTGATGTAAGTGGAACTCTAAATTCGGCTATTTTTTTCAAAACTTTCTTACTTTCTTTATCTACTAGCCTTTGAGCTGCATCATCATTCGAAGTTTTAGGAGTACATTTTTTAAGTTCCGCTTTGATCATCTTTAAATGAAGAACAACTTGATCATGATAAGACTCTTGATCTGGCAAAGCGAATATATGATCGCCACGATGCAATTGCACTCTCAGCTGACAAGCACCTTGTAAGGTGCTGGGTAAAAAGACCAAGTTTTCAACTAAATTTATGTTGTAACCTCTATGGATTAGTAAGCTCCCTAACTGAGCGACATTGACAGCCTCTTTCGAAATCAAGTGATGAGCCGCCATATGAATACCATTATGGAATGGATGATCTTTCTTGTGTTTAATATTTGCGATTAATCTATCTCTATACTTTTTGTCCTTATCAACCATCCCTTCGATTTGTTCTTCAATTTCTTCACTCATGAATCACTCCTTATTCATAATGAACGATGCCACGCAGACTACGTGGTGTTGTGTGATCTGTTTTGCCACATAAGCGGCATCGTGTCTGTCGTTTTGTTGTTTGCTTTTTCGCAGTTAGCGTCGAGTTGGTTTTGCCTTTAAGTAGCAATCCACTTGAACGCGCGGTTGTAAGCTTTTTCCCGAGTTTTTTTAAGGTTGTAGTGCTGTTGTTAAAGTCTTCAAGCGTACGGATAAAAGCGCTGATTGCCGCTTGTGCTTTTTTAGCTTTTACTGATGTACTTGCGGCTCTGGCACCGTTGGCTGATAACTTGGCAGCAAGTGCTGTTACTCTTGCAGCTGTACCCGCTCCTAATGTAAGTAATGACGTTGCTAGTAACAAACAAACCTCTATCGCGACATAAGCGCCGCCTTTTCCGCCAATGTATGCATAAAAGTTAGGAGGCACAGCTTCCATAAAGAGTGACGCGTAAGCAACATAAGTTAGTGCACTATCATGGTCGTCTATGAGCGCCAACACTAAATAGAAATCAGGAGTGTTTTTTATACTAGCGGCTAATTCAGGGTCAATATCAACTAAAGTGGTATCAACAAATTGTTGTACTTTGGCGACCTCTCCTTTCGCGATATCATCAAGTAAGTTGGTAATTGCATGGCGATGCGTGTATAACGCACTTGCATAATGGCTTGTATTTTTAATTGCGTCTGCAGCGTCGTTAAGGTACTGAGTAGTATCATGATGTACATCGCGATAAGCCTGTTCGGCTGCATCTAATGCTCGCTGTGTATTGGCTTGATACCAGTTCCAACTGAGCAAGTCTTCACTGGCATCCTCTTCAATCCAATTAGACATTTCATTGGCACTTTGTCGCAATTGCTCAAAGCGTTCGCTGGCATAATCTGCGGTGGTATCATATGCGCTACCTGCGACGGACTTAATGGTTTTTCCTAAGTCAATCCATGTTTGTGCTTCGAACAAGTCTGCTTGGTCTTCAAGCCACTTACTTCCACCTTGATACGCACCTTGCGCGCCATTAATTGCAATTGCAGCAAAACCATATTCGTCCCAATCAGATTGAAACCCACTCATATTCGATACGGTATCTCGATATGCACCATCAAGCTGTATGTGTAATGATGATTTGAGGTTATTGATTTCCGCTTCTAGCGCTTCGTTACGAGCAACTTCTACAGTGACTTGCCCCTCTTGTGGTAAGTCGCTTTTTACCACAACTCCAGCCTCATTTGCCGTTGACTCTGCTCGTGCAAGTGCATTTGCATCTGTACTTTTATCACCACTTGAATTGAGTTTAAGTTTTCCGTGGATAAGTGTATTACCTAAATGAATATTGATTTGTTCAAGGGGAAGCGCGGTCTGCCATTCATCATCGTAATACGCCCTCACTTTTATCCATGCGGCACTTGACTTAACACCGAGTACTTCAACGTCAATACTATGGTTGGCTGAACCTGCGCTCGCGGTAAGAACATAAACGCCGGGATCGAGTTTGAGTCGAGTGTCCCAAAAGTGTAATTGATCTGGTGGTAGTTTTGGTACATCAAGCACTGCGCTTCCCTTGCTTGGACCTTGCCACTGCAACCTTACTGCGCGGGCATTACTTACCGAGCCACCCACTTTAGTATCCCAACCACTCGGTACCCGTAAACGGTCACCAGCCTTTGGGGGATTGTTGCGATTGACATGGTCGTTGTATCCATAAATCAGCTTAGGATCGGGCCTACCCGCATATTGGTTAGCGACGGACTCTACGGTATCTCCAGCACGAAACATGTGATCGCTAAAACGCATATAAACTTGTTGAGAGCGTTTTAGTTCCACTTTGGAATTGTTATTTGGATTAGAAATAAAAACTGTTGGCTCGAGTACCACTTCAGATTGTATTGCTTTGCTGCCACCAAGTAGGGCGCGATTAATTTCAGCTTGGCTAAGTCCTCGAGGCATATCTGCTTGCACCAAGCTATTAAAATCTTGCGCACTGCGATTTCCTCCCCCATAGCTTGTCGGTTTATCTTTTACATCAAGTGATTGATATGGCACAAAGGCATATCGCTCACCACTGTGGTGACTAAAGCTAGAGTAATTTACTCGCTGCCATCGCTTGCTTGCAAGTATCCAAAATTGAGCCTGAGAGTGATATCTAAAAAGCGGTGCTTGCCTAAACGGAATGATGCTCCAAATACGACCATGAAGCACATGCATGATTTCAATAGGAAGCTTTCGTCTTTGAATGGAGGGCATCGCTGTTGCAGCAAGAAGTTGTACTTCACTTGGCGCTTCATGCTCAGTGCTATTACTGGTGCTTTCCTGATTATCACCTAAGCGCGAGATGAGATCATCAAATGCCATTTTTTAGTCCTTTAATAGCGTTATGAAATGAGAGGTTAGTACCTAATCTGAGCCTCGGATAATTAGTGTCTTCTTCCAGCTGGTTTCAGCCTGCACTATTGCCTACCGAATAAGCACTTAAGCCACTATTGATAGCGAGCAAATATTGTCCACATTTAAATTAAATGTAGGCTGAATATCTTACAAATCTCAGACATTAAAAAAGGCGCTTGCGCGCCTTTTTTAATACCTTAATTTACCGCTGATTATTCAGTTTCTGGTAAATTGCGACCGTAGAACACTTCCTGAATTTCACGATTCAGCTTAAGACGAATTTCTTCCTCTTCGCCTACATCTAAATCATCAGTACTAATTCCAAATAGATATGCATTTAGGTCTGTTTCCTTAAGCATCATCTTCGTATGGAATAGGTTCTCTTGATACACGTTTACGTCTACCATGTGGTATGCGTCTTTAGTATCTTCCGTCATGTAATTCTGGATCGAGTGAATTGCGTGGTCGATATAGTGTTTAACACCATTAACGTCACGAGTGAATCCACGAACACGATAGTCAATCGTCACCACATCTGACTCTAAAGAGTGAATTAAGAAGTTAAGCGCTTTAAGTGGCGAAATAATGCCACACGTTGAAACTTCGATATCCGCTCTAAAAGTACAAATGCCATCATCAGGGTGCGCTTCAGGATAAGTATGAACACAGATGTGACTCTTATCTAAGTGTGCTACCACTGATTCAGGAAGTGGACCTGGTGCTTCATTACTATCAAAAGTCTGTTGATCAACAGGCTCTTCTGATACTAATATCGTCACACTCGCCCCTTGTGGTTCATAATCTTGACGTGCGATATTCAGTACGTTTGCACCGATGATATCCGTTACGTCTTTCAGAATATCCGTCAAACGATCAGCACTATACTGCTCATCAATGTATTCTAGATATTCTTTACGTTGCTGCTCGGTCTTGGCGTAGCAAATATCGTAAATGCTAAAGCTTAAACTCTTAGTTAAGTTGTTAAAGCCATGGAGTTTAATTTTATCAAAGGGCTTGTTCACGATAGACCCACCTTAATACAAAAAATCTGCGCTGCAGAAACAAAAGTTCGCGGATTTTATACGAAAATAGCGCTATGAAAAAGCGTTATTTTTCGTCAATTTCAACCACTTCATGGCTATGCGTAATTTCTACTGCTTTTTCAAGCATTAATGCCACTGAGCAATACTTTTCAGCGGATAAACTTACGGCTCTTTCTAGGTGTTTTTCAGAGACATTACGCCCTTTCACCACGAAGTGTAAATTGATCTTGGTAAAAACCCTAGGTGCGCTTTCTGCGCGCTCTGCGGTTAATTTTACTTCCACGTCGGTAACATCCTGACGCGCTTTTTGTAGAATGCTGACTACATCGACTGACGAACAACATCCCGCTGACATTAATACCATCTCCATTGGACTTGGCGCTGCACTATCAGAACCGGCATCAAATACCACATTATGTCCCGACGCAGAGCGACCGATAAAGGTATCTCCTTCAACCCATTTTACGCTAGCTAACATAGTTATCCTCTATAAAGCATAACACCGCCAAATGGCGGTGTATCTTAAACCTAGAATTGCCTCTAAGTGTGTTTTCTACACTGTCGATAGTGATTGTGCCAAGCTATACAGCAGAATCAAACAGGTTTTTGACCAAACCCGCGAATTCTTCGATAAATTCTTTTTGTTCTACGGTGACACGTCTATCAACAACACTTGATAGCACTTCTTGTAAGTCGTACACAATGCCATCTACCTCACGCACGATCATGCTGCGCTGCTCTGTAGATAACTCAGTGTGCTGCTCGCATATACGGATAACGTTTTCAGCGATCACATCTTCGATTAATTCCATGACTGTTGGAGCCCCTGGTTCAACCGTCCCAGACTTCTCAAACAAGGCTAAGTTTTGCGTCAAATACATGACTAAATCATCGTACCCTTGTTTATCTAAAACCATACTTTGCTCACCCGAACCTATCAAAGACATCTCCTATTGATTTAAGCAGAAAGTTTTTTCGATTGCTACTTTTGTAGTCAACTAGACACAAAAAAGCAGCCGAAGCTGCTTTTCTTATCAATTTTTATTGAGTAAACCTCAATATTGGCATTTTAATCCAAAGATAAACCTGGGCTCAAGCTAGAAGGTAAAGTTACCTTTTCTAGTTCCACAGAAGCCACTGGGTATGCACAGTAATCTGCCGCGTAGTATGCACTTGCACGGTGGTTACCTGATGCACCGATACCACCAAACGGAGCTGCACTTGAAGCGCCAGTGATTGGGCGGTTCCAGTTTACGATACCTGCACGAATACGACGTAAGAAACGGTCGTAGTCAGCTTCGTTGTCGCCAAGCAGACCTGCTGATAAGCCAAAGCTTGTCTCGTTCGCTTTTTCAATAGCAGCGTCAAAGTCTGTGTAACGGAATATTTTTAACAGCGGACCAAAGTGCTCTTCATCAGGGAAGTCTGCAATGTTAGTACATTCGATGATCCCTGGCGTCACAAAGCCTGTGCCTTCTGTGTGCGTCAGCTCGATAAGCGACTGACCACCAAGCTCAACAAGCTGTTGCTGTGCTTTTACCATGCCAGCGGCGGCAGCATTTGAGATCATTGAACCCATGAACGGTTGATCTGCATCGTCAAAGTTACCCACTTTAATCGCTTTAGTTGCTTTGATCAGTTGCTCAAGGATTGTGTCACCTTGTTCACCTGCAGGAAGGAATAGTTTACGAGCACAAGTACAACGTTGACCACTTGAGATAAACGCAGATTGAATAATGTCGTGTACTGCCGCTTTGGTATCCGCTACGTCTTTTACGATAAGTGGGTTATTACCACCCATTTCAAGCGCTAGGATCTTACCCGGTTGACCTGCATATTGTTCATGTAGCAAGTGACCCGTACGAGAAGAGCCAGTAAAGAATAAGCCGTCGATACCCGCGTGTGACGCAAGTGCTTTACCTGTTTCAACTTCACCCTGAACTAGGTTAATCACGCCAGCAGGAAGACCCGCTTGTTGCCAGTATTTAAGCGTTAGCTCAGCAACATAAGGCGTCAGTTCAGATGGCTTAAAGATAACCGTGTTACCAGCAAGTAGCGCAGGTACGATGTGGCCATTAGGTAAGTGACCTGGGAAGTTATATGGGCCAAATACAGCAACTACACCATGTGCCTTGTGACGGATCACGGCACGGCCAACTGGCATTGGATTTTCAACAACGCCTGTACGCTCTTGATAGGCTTTCTCAGAAATCGCGATTTTACCTACCATAGCACCCGCTTCTGTACGAGTTTCCCAAAGTGGCTTACCCGTTTCTTTAGCAATTGCAATAGCCAGCTCTTCGCTATTTTCTTTTAGTACTTCAGCGAAACGCTTAACAATTTCTAGACGCGCTTCAAAGCTCATGTCGCTCCATGAATAAAAAGCTTCACGAGCCGCTTTTACTGCGCCATCAACTTGCTCAGCAGTAGCTGCGTTTGCGCTCCAAATAACGTCGTTGTTTGCTGGGTTTACAGAGCTAAAGCTTGCGCCTTGTCCTGCAATCCACTCACCATTTATTAGTTGTGCTGCATGTGTTGTCATAATCTGTTCCCAATCTTAAATCTTTACTAGGCTTACTTGATCGCCTTCTTCAACTTTTAGCGCCGCGGCAACATGTGGAGCAAGCGTCACTTCATTGCTATCAGTCAGGGCTAACTCGATTACCGCCGCGCGATAATCAACAAGTTTACCATTTGCGACCATAACAGGGAATCCACCGTTGCTTTCGCCTATTTTCACAGTACGAGTTTCACTATTGCGAACCGTGCGGATATTCCCCACTTTTGCTTCTACCGTTGGACCCGCGTCGAAGATATCAACATAACCATTAAATGTGAAACCTTCGCTTTTTAGTAGCTCAATAGCAGGACGCGTATTGTCGTGAACTTCACCAATCACCGCTTGTGCTTCTTTACTAAGCAGGTTCACGTAGATTGGGTACTTAGGCATTAATTCAGCAATAAAGACCTTTTGGCCGATCCCCGTTAGATAATCCGCTGTCGGGAAATCCATCGAGAAGAAATGCTCTTCAAGCCATTGCCAGAACGGACTTTCGCCTTGCTCGTTAGAAACACCGCGCATTTCCGCGATAACGGTTTCAGCAAAACGATCACGATGTTGGTTGATAAACATAAAGCGAGAGCGAGATAGCAGTTTGCCGTTTGCGCCTTTGCGATAGCCATCTTTCAAAAACAGGGTGCATAATTCCGTCGCGCCAGTGTAGTCATTACATAGCGTTAAAATATCCACTGCTTTATAAACATCGAGTGTGCGTGAAGAGTGGATCACTTTGCTTAGGTGATAATGATAAAACGCATCATCTAAACCAACCGCAGCTTCGATACCGCTGGTACCAACCACCTCGCCAGTTTCAGTATCTTCTAATACAAATAAATAGCCTTCATCAAAAGGCTTGTCAGCTTGCTTGCCAAATGAAGCAACTGAGCGTGCAATCTTCTTCTGTAATAGCTCTTCGTTTACAGGCAAAGAGGTAAAACCGTGACCTGATTCGTGAGCAATGTTTAAAAGCGCTGGATAATCGCTTTCTTGGATTGGGCGAAGGATCATCATGAGCCCGCTTACTCCTCAAAAATGTGGATAACAACAAGGCCACCAAAAGGTGACCTTGCAACCAGTATTAAGCGTTGTTAGCAACTACCGCAGCAACGGCTTTTTCGAAGCGTGCCATCCCTTCGCGGATGTCAGCTTCTGGAATAACAAGAGATGGAGTGAAACGTACTACGTTTGCACCTGCAACAAGTGACATCACGCCTTGCTTGATACCTTCAACCAAGAATTCTTTTGCTTTGCCTTCGTACTTTTCAGTGACTACACCACCAAGCAATAGACCTTTACCACGTACTTCGGTGAATACGTTGTACTTTTCGTTGATGTCGTTTAGTAGTTCACGGAACAGCTGCTCTTTTGCTTTTACGCCATCAAGTACAGCTGTTGTGTTTACTGTGTCAAATGCCGCTTCTGCAACCGCACACGCCAGCGGGTTACCGCCGTATGTAGAACCATGAGTACCTACTTTTAGGTGCGCAGCAATCTCTGTTGTTGTGATCATCGCGCCGATAGGGAAACCACCGCCAAGCGCTTTAGCCGTTGTTAAAATATCAGGGGTTACGTTTAAACCTTGGTATGCATACAAGTCACCAGTACGGCCAACACCAGTTTGCACTTCATCAAAAATAAGTAGCGCATTGTGCTTGTCACACAGCTCGCGAACACCTTTTACAAACTCAGAAGTTGGTGAAATGATACCACCTTCGCCTTGTAGCGGCTCCATCATCACGGCACAAGTGTTGTCTGAAATAAGCGCTTCAAATGCCGCTAAATCGTTATAGTCTGTGTGAACGATGTCGCCCGGCTTTGGACCAAAGCCATCAGAGTATGCAGCTTGACCACCTACAGTTACAGTGAAGAAAGTACGGCCGTGGAAACCTTTGTTGAAAGAGATGATTTGCGACTTTTCAGCACCAAACTTATCTAGTGCCCAACGGCGTGCTAACTTAAGCGCCGCTTCGTTCGCTTCTGCACCAGAGTTTGCAAAGTAGACTTTCTCTGCGAACGTCGCATCAGTTAGCTTTTTCGCTAAACGTAGTGCAGGCTCATTAGTCATCACGTTAGACAGATGCCAAATTTTCTCGCCTTGCTCTTTAAGCGCGCCCACCAAAGCTGGGTGACAATGACCTAGACAGTTAACTGCGATACCACCAGCAAAGTCGATGTACTCACGACCTTCCTGATCCCATACTCGAGAACCTTCACCTTTCACTGGAATTACCGCTGAAGGTGCGTAGTTAGGTACCATTACGTCGTCAAACAATTCACGATTGATAGTCATTTTATTTCCTCATATTTGGTGAGTGAAAGTGCAAACAAGGAGTCATTTCCTTTTGGAGGTCGGCGCGTTGCCGCCACTTGATAGGATATTTATTCACACCAATTCGGTGCTATGTATTTTGACCCGCCCCTTGATGGCACAAAATTCATACGCTCATTATTCCAGAAAAAGCGCCATTTGTCTCACTTATACCACGTTCTCAGCCCTTAGTATTCAAGGGTTTAACATATATTCTCAACTCAAGTGAATAACTATCTAGGGCAGATATTTAGGGCAAAGCAAGCGCCGTGCAGCCTTGCACAGATCATTTAAGATTAGGTTTTGAATGAATAGTCGCAAAAAAAATTTCAATTTTTTTTACAAAATCGTCAACTGCAGGTTATGGAACGCACATTTTGCCAATTGCTGACGCATTTCCTCGGTAAGTTCTAAATGATTGAGCAAAATCTCGGCTTCGTCATCTTCAATTAACTGACTATCTTTTAAAACAAGTAGTTGTGCGTAGCCATAGGCTTTTTGCATCACTTGTGTCAAAGGTAATGGGTCGGCAATGTTTTTATGCGCATTTGGTAGATAAGTTTGCGCATACTCTTCCATGACGGCATTAAAGGGCAAATAACGTAACTCCATTTTTTCAATTAGCTTACGTGAAATCTCTGCCGAATGTTCTATCAACAAGTTACGTAAAAATAATGGATCAGGAGATAACTCCATTAATGCGGTGTGTAGGTCTTTTTGCTTTTTGTCTCGTGCTATTTGTACCTTGGCTTGCCACACTTTTTCGAAGGTGCGTAAATAAAGACGGATCAAGGCCACTTTCCCAAGCTCTAGTAACATGCCTAAAGTAAACGCATGCTGTTCTTTTACCCCAAAAAATGGTGCCAGCTCTTTTGCCGCAATGGCTGTGCTCATGCTCAGCTCGCGTAATTTACGCTTCATTAAGCCAAATGGTTCTGTAGCATGCGGCATCCAGTGTCTTACCGCCATTGTCGGGATCACCATTTGCAAGTTCTCAAGGCCTAAATACCTTAATGCTAATGCCGGCGTGTCGACCTTAATGGACGTGCCTTTACTGTTTTTTTTGCGATACTGTGGCAAGTTGACTAGCGAAACCAGCTCACGACCCAACCAACTTAAGTCATTGACCAAAGGTTCTAAACGCCCAACCGAAGCTGAGCGCACGGCTAGAATATCTAAGATCGCAGGAACGGAGTCTTGAATGCCAATGACTTCATGATAGATGTTATCAAGGTCATGCAGTTGCTTTGTGATAGCTTCTTCGATAACGGAATGTAGATGCTTACTCGCTTTGGCAATATATTTATGATGACTTGTGCTGCTTTCTTGGCGTTTTGCAGCCGCAGCAATTTCCACCTCTAGCATAGTGCGCTGTGCAATATTCTCACCGTAGCTAATATCAAATGTATGGATATAGCCTATTTGCTTCTGCGCAAAGTTGAGGCTGATAAGGAGGTCATGGGCACGCTCGGATAGCGCTTGTGCCATTCTAATTTGCTTATTTTCTTGCGTCATGCATGCTACTTATCTAAAAGAAAAACACTGAGTTAAGCACTCAACAGAATCGTCTTACTGATTAGTATTATACCAGTAAAAGCAATATTATGATTTGATATTGCGCACAATAGAATCAAAAAGTTATATATCAAAAGCCAGTCTAACCAACGAAAGCGCAGCGAATATGGATATATTACACCTAGGCGAAATTCTGTTGGTTTTGTTTAAACTTTAGAAGCGTTTTATAAAGTTATCAAGTAATGCTAAGCCGTGTTCCGTGAGGATAGCTTCTGGGTGAAATTGCACTCCTTCTAGTGCTCTATCGGCAGCCAAGAGTCCCATAATTTCATCACGTTCACCCTCTTGTGTCTGTGTCCAAGCCGTTACGGCTAGAGCATTTGGCAGGCTACTTTGCTCAACAACCAAAGAGTGGTAGCGGCATACTTCGTATGATGATGGCAGACCTTGAAATACACCCATATTGTTATGGTGCACTTGAGACGTTTTACCATGCATCACTTGTTTTGCTCGAATGACTTTACCACCTAGAGCTTGTGCAATCGTTTGATGACCAAGGCAAATGCCAAGAATAGGGATTTGTCCCTGTAGACGTTTTACGACTTCAAGCGAGATCCCAGCTTCATCAGGACTGCAAGGGCCAGGAGATAGCACAACATATTTGGGATTAAGCTGCTTAATTTGTGAGGCGCTGATTTCATCATTTCGCTTTACCAACACATCCACATCTAAGCGCTGAAAATACTGCACTAGGTTGTAAGTAAAGGAATCATAGTTATCAATCATCAACAGCATGTAGGTACCACTAAAAGAACCAAGCAGCCTATTCGCCACTAGGGTAAAGATGTTCGTTATAAGTCTATTTTATCACGAACTCAACAGGAGGGTTTTCTTATATCTAGTATCTGCTTTAAGCCAAGGGGCTATCGCCCCTTGTAATACAAAAAGACACCATAAATGGTGTCCTTTCTTTGTGTTTTATTAACCGCGAGGAATAAAACCGACGGCGTCATACACAGCTTTAAGCGTTTTCTCGGCACGAATACTTGCTTTTTCCGCGCCTTTTTTCATGATTTCGTTCAGCAGAGTTTGATCTTCACGGATTTCTTTAAAGCGCGCTTGAATAGGCTCAAGCATATTCACTACCGCATCGGCAGTGTCTTTCTTCAAATGGCCGTACATTTTGTCTTCGTACTCTGGCACTAACTCTTCAATTGAGCGTTTAGTTGCAACACTAAGTAGAGTCAGTAAGTTGGATACACCAGGTTTTTCAACACGATCAAAGTAAATGCGTGCTTGCTCATCTGAATCCGTTACCGCTTTTTTCAGCTTTTTCTCTATCTTCTTAGGTTCATCCAACAGCATCACAAAACCATTTGGGTTTTCGTCTGATTTTGACATCTTCTTGCTCGGGTCTTGCAAGCTCATAACACGAGCACCAAACTCTGGAATATAAGGTTCTGGGATCTTAAAGACATCGCCATACAGGTTGTTAAAGCGCGTTGCGATATCGCGGGTCAACTCAAGGTGCTGCTTTTGGTCTTCACCAACCGGTACTTGATCCGCTTGATACAATAAAATATCCGCAGCTTGCAATACTGGATAGGCGAATAAGCCAACGTTTACGTTATTGGCGTGCTTTGCTGATTTATCTTTAAACTGCGTCATGCGATTTAATTCACCCATTTGTGCA
This sequence comes from Pseudoalteromonas sp. BMB, assembly GCF_001709235.1. Taxonomy (NCBI): domain Bacteria; kingdom Pseudomonadati; phylum Pseudomonadota; class Gammaproteobacteria; order Alteromonadales; family Pseudoalteromonadaceae; genus Pseudoalteromonas; species Pseudoalteromonas sp. BMB. The sequence goes on along the minus strand of NZ_MBQA01000157.1, from coordinate 25,866 downwards.
TAACAGTTCAGCACCCAACCTAGCTGTGCATGCTCAGGAACCTGTGATTGTACAAATAGTGACGATTTATCTGGGTCGATGCCGCAAGCGGTATATAGTGCTACGCCGTCTAATACGCGATCGCGTAGTTGCTGTGGCTCTTGGCGAACCGTAATGGCATGCAAGTCAACCAACATAAAGTAACAATCATGATCATTTTGTAGTTTAAGCCACTGGTTAATGGCACCTACGTAATTGCCTATTGTCATACCACCGGTTGGCTGAATACCACTTAATACTACAGGTTTACTCATGTCGTTCCTTTATTTCTTCATTGAATTAACGTTGATTGATAATGGGAATAATATCTAAGAATCCATCACAAAGGTACTGTGGATTGAACTCTTTCAAATCGAATCCCTGATTATACCCATAATTTAGCGCAATCACAGGTATCTTAGCGCCCTGAGCGGCCAAAATATCGCTTTTAGAATCTCCAACCATAATAAGCTTATCCGCTGGTATACCAAGACGCTCGGCAGCCAGCAATAGCGGAGCTGGTGATGGCTTTTTGTCAGTATCATCACCACAGACGATACAATCAAAATGCGATGTGAGATTTAATTTATCTAGCAGCTTTAGCGTAAATGCACGATTTTTATTGGTCACGATGGCTTTTGGCACTGCGGCAAATGCAGATAACCCCGTCTCAACATACGGATATAAACCTGCATACTGACCAACTAATTCATCATAATGCACTTTAAAACGCTCAATAGCGGTGTGCGCTAAACCTTCGGATAGCGCTTCGCTAACTTCATGGCTACCGCTTAGGCCTCTTTTTACTAACATATCGATGCCGTTACCCACCCATTCACGCACTAGAGCATGACTAACAATGGGGTGAGCAAGCTCAGACAGTGTTAAATTGAGCGCCATGTACATATCCTCGACGCTATCAACTAACGTGCCATCGAGGTCAAATAAAATACCCTCAAAACGCATTATTTTACCTTTGCTAATTCTTGACGCATGGCGTCTATTACCGCTTTGTAATCGGGTTGATTAAAGATAGCGGAACCCGCAACAAACATGTCTGCACCGGCAGCTGCAACTTCAGCAATGTTGTCCACCTTAATCCCCCCATCCACTTCAAGACGAATATCGCGACCGGACGCGTCAATGCGTGCTCTCGCTTCTTTTAATTTTTCAAGTGTATGTGGGATAAAACTTTGGCCGCCAAAACCAGGGTTTACCGACATCAAGAGGATTTGATCAATTTTATCCATCACATGATCGAGATAATGCAGCGGTGTGCCTGGGTTAAATACCAAGCCAGCTTTACAACCTGATTCTTTAATCAGCGCAAGGCTTCTGTCTATATGCTCGCTGGCCTCTGGGTGAAATGTAATAATGCTCGCTCCGGCTTTAGCAAACTCGGGAATTAGACTATCTACAGGCTTTATCATCAAGTGTACGTCGATAGGAGCTGTAATTCCGTAATTTCTTAATGCGTCACAAATCATTGGACCAAAAGTTAAATTTGGCACATAGTGATTATCCATTACATCGAAATGAACCACGTCGGCACCTGCTGTCATTACCTTTTCAACATCTTCGCCTAACCTCGCAAAATCTGCGGATAGAATGGATGGTGCAATTAAAAAATCAGACATACTTTTCCCCTAAACGTAAGACCGCGATACTGTACCGTAAATTGCCCAAAATGTCTGCGATTTAAGGCGCTTTATGATTGTGCAATAAACGAACATTGTGTATCATTATGTGATATCTAACTTCTGGGGATAGGGTTATGGTTTCTAGATATAAAGCACGGATTGCTCTGCTTGGGACGGTATTAGCCGTGTCGGCAGGGGTATTTTCTTTCGACAATGATGAAAGTCTTGCCGCAAATTACTCCGCATGCACTTGTAGCACTGGCAATTTAAGCAGTCGAATAAATGCAGTGGAATGTCAGCAAGAAGCGCACACCAGTTGGGCTGCGTGGTTGACTGGCGGTAGTTCGAGTGGCCAATTCCATTATTTGGATTTGCTTGAGCTATTACTTGGCTCTAAAGACAATCAAAGCAGTAGTAAAGTTTCATCTCCTTACTAATACCAGTTGAGCCAATCAACTGGTAAGAGGTAAACACTATGGCTTCTTCCAATAGTAAATTCGCATTAGTTCAAAGTGTCTGTGCAGCAATGTTTGGTGTGCAGAGTGGTCAAAAACAAGCATATGACTTTAACAAAAAGCATTTTTGGCCGTTTGCTTTTGCAGGCATCGTTTTTGTCGCCGCCTTTGTCATTGGCTTAATTTGGTTTGTAAATGGTGTAGTTTTGGCTTAGTCCTTTATGCCGCAGCAAATTACGGACGGTGATATAACGCCATTAGTTCGTCAACTTTATTTCGCCCATTACCTTTAGGGCTAATTGTACGTTTCACCTTGATCACATCTAGCTTCGCTTGATTATAAATCTTTCGTGTCCATACCGTGTCATGATTGGAGATTAACACTGGCGTTTGTTTTTCAAAAGCCGCGGTTTCCGCAAGATTCGCCAATTGCGCTTGGTCGTCTAAGTTAAAGCCGCCTTTTGCATAGCTAGTAAATGATGCTGTTTTGCTCAAAGGCACATACGGTGGATCGCAATACACTACCGCATTTTTTGGCATGGTTTCAAATACTTGGCTGTAACTTTGACAGGTAAAAGTAGCCTGTTGAGCCTTTTCAGCAAACACATATAACTCACGCTCTGGAAAGTAAGGCTTTTTGTACTTACCAAAAGGGACGTTAAAGATCCCCTTTAAGTTATAACGACATAAACCATTGTAGCCATGGCGATTCATATATAGAAATAGAATCGCACGCTCATACACATCAATGCTTTCGTTAAACTGTTGTCGATACGCGTAATAAGCATCTGGGTGGTTATTCAACTCGACGAATAGCCTTTTAGCATCACTGATAAATTCATCAGGAATACGCTTCAACTCTTTATACAGGTTGATAAGATCAGCGTTAATGTCATTTAAGACATAATGCTTAAACTGAGTGTTAAGGAAAACAGATCCCGCTCCAACAAAAGGTTCTACTAGCGTGTCGGCTTCATTACTTGCTGCTTGTAGGCGCTTAGAAATATCTTCTACTAAGCTGTATTTTCCGCCTGCCCATTTTAAGAAGGCTCTAGTCTTTTGTTGCATGCTCGTTCTATGTCGTGAGTGGTTGCGCGATTTTACACTAAATGTGGCTAATTACCGAGAGACTGAGTAATTTCTTGTTTAATTTTACTCATTCTCTTAAAAAATGGCTGACCTTTTCGTAGTGCCTCAGGCAATACCGCCTTTGCTTGCTTCGCTGAGGCCAAACTCTCATAAGCATCAGTTGTAACCACAAACCAAGTTCGGCCATTTCTTAAGACAGTAAACTGCTGTGTCACTACCTCGTTATGCTCCGCCATAAACCCAGCTGCAATCTCACTTTCTGTCACCGCAAGTAACTGGATAACCCATTCATCATCTGAACGACTGAGATACCAAGGGTTTCCCATCAATGATTCAGGCTCTGCGTGCTGAGGCTCTTTTACTGGCGATAAAGTGGCCGGAGTACTACCAACATTGGCTTCTTCAGCTGCATTCGCTTGCTCTGATAGTGCGTTATTGTTGTTTGTAGTAGTTTCTTTTGCTTCAGTTAATGCAGATAAAATACTACCAACAGGCGCTGTTTCAATTTGCGTTGGTGCTTCGGCTGGTAACTCTGGTTGCACGTCGTTTTCAATTTCAACTTTTTCAACTGTAGTAGTTGGCGCTTCAAATACAGCTTGCGCATCAATAGCAGTAGCGACGGTTTCTTGATTATCTTGAGTTGGTGTCCAGTATCGTTTTAATTCTTGCTTATACACTAAAGCAACCATTAACGCGGTCAGTATCAAACAAAGCGCAATGACATACCATTGCCATTGTGATTTGCTACCCACTTTTGAACTTTGTTCACGTAAATTCAGACTCTGTTGCTGCGGCTGCCAAGAAAGTAAAACACTCGGATTACCTCGAGCTTCAGCAACAAACGTATTAAAAATAGGATCTTCATCAGGTGGTAAGTCTTTGTAAAACATGCTCATCAAACGCTTGCTTTCAAGCATGGACAAAGGCTCGATATGAATATCCAAACTTTCAGGGATCAGCTGAGGCTGCTGCGCCGTAGCGAGTATATAAATTGTTTCGCGAGAAGATTTTGCGAGCTTTTGTAGTTGTTCCGCAAGCTCTTGGGTTAAATGCCTAACGTTGTCTAACACCCATAAGCATGGTCCACAAGCTTGTTCGTCATGGAGCAACATGAAATTTTCACTTAGAGATAACTTCTGATCAATGAGAGGGCTGCGAAAGCTATGCTCAAGCAGCTGCCGCACTACATCAAACTCTTGAGTATTTGCAGTCAGCTTTACAAACGCTTTGTTAAAGTCTGGATACTTATCGGTAAGAAACGATTCTGCAAGGTAGCTTTTACCAAGACCCGAAGAGCCGACTAAGATTATCAGGTTTTGGCCATAGTCGAATTGCATAGCAATTCTATCTACCAATGCAGCTCTGCTTGGTAAAATTTGCGACTGCATTTAACGACCTATTAGAGTTACCACGGTTTCATCGCTAACATCATCCACTAGCGCACATTGACCTAGTTGCGTTGGCAGAATAAAGCGAATTTTGCCTTGTTTGTTCTTTTTGTCTTTGCGCATATGTTGTAAAAACTGCGCTGCGGTCATCTCGCTTGGTGCTTCTGTCGGTAACTGATAAAGCGCAATAACACGACGGATCTTTTCAACATCAGCTGTACTAAGCGCACCGCGCTGACAAGCCAGATTTGCAGCTATCATCATTCCAGCAGCAACAGCCTCACCGTGCAACCAATTACCATAGCCCATTTGCGCTTCAATCGCATGGCCAAAGGTATGCCCCAGATTAAGTAATGCACGCAATCCCGCTTCGGTTTCGTCTTTGGCGACGATCTCAGCTTTTATTGCACAACACTTATAAATAACTTGTTGAAGGCTTTCAGCATCTAGTGCGCTGAGCTGAGGGTGCTGATCCGCTAATGTATCAAGAAAAGATGCATCATAGATCAACGCATATTTAATGACTTCAGCCATACCCGCGGCAAACTCTCTTGCAGGTAATGTACTTAAGGTCTTGGTGTCGATAAAAACCGCTTTTGGCTGATAGAAAGCACCAATCATGTTTTTACCTAACGGATGATTTACCGCAGTTTTACCACCAACTGACGAATCGACTTGTGACAACAAAGTCGTAGGGATCTGAATAAACGGAACGCCACGCTGGTAGCATGCCGCAACAAAACCAGTCAAATCACCAACCACACCGCCACCGAGGGCAATCAAACACGTATCTCGACCACAATTATGCTCGAGCAAAAAGGCAGAGATCTTTTCAAACCACTCTAGTGATTTGTATTGTTCACCATCAGGGATAACAAAATGTAGCGGTTTTTGAGCGTCAAATATCGCTAACAGACTGTCTAAATATAGAGGCGCTATGGTGGTGTTGGTGATGATAACAGGACGACTTTGCCCAACATACTGCTTAAGTCGTCCTTCATCTGATAAGAGATGTTCACCGATGAAGATGGGATAGCTTCGCTCGTTTAAATCAACCTTTAATTCAAGCATGGCTTCCCTCCTACGGTGTTGTTATTAGAAATCTAATTTTTCAATAATTTGGTTTGCAACTACTTTAGCGCTTTGCTCATCCGTACGAACAACGTGATCTGCCACTTCTCTATATAGTGGTTCACGCTCATCGGCTAAGCGCTCTAGTACGTCACGTGAGTCTTCACTGGTTTGTAGTAATGGACGACGCTTATCACGCTGAGTACGAGCTACCTGTTTTTCGATCGGCGTTTCTAGGTAAACAACAATACCGCGCGCAGACAACTTGTTGCGCACTTCTTTGCTGATCACAGAGCCACCACCTGTCGCTAACACAATGCCTTGCATTTCTGTTAGGTCAGAGATGACGCTTTCTTCACGCTTGCGGAACCCCTCTTCGCCTTCAATATCGAACACCCAAGAAATATCGGCACCTGTGCGGCGCTCAATTTCCTGATCCGAATCGAAAAATTCAAGGTGTAATTGATCTGCAATGTGACGACCAATCGTGCTTTTACCAGCCCCCATCGGGCCTACTAGAAATATATTACGTTTCTCAGCCATATCTTTTTAGTACAAACGAACTCTAAAATTTGAAATAAAACCCCGCCTAACGACCTGGCCCCAAAATTAAGGAGGGGATTATCTCAGTAATCCGTGAACAATTTCAAGTCAAACCACGCAAAAAGCGTAATACTTTTACTGTCAACGGGCCTATAAACTGTCTTGAATGATCTTAGGCGTCACAAATATCAGCAATTCTCGCTTTTCGTTAATATCACGAGAGTTCTTAAACAATAGACCTAAATATGGGATGTCGCCCAAAATTGGGATCTTACTTACTGCTGTTTTCACTTCTTGCTGATAGATACCACCCAGTACGATAGTTTGACCATTTTCGACCAGTACTTGTGTTTGGATCTCTTGGGTATTGATTGCCGTCGCCGGGCCATTTGGCGTTTGCACGGTATCACCTTTAGTGTCTTGTGTAATCACTAAGTCGAGAATTATTTTATTATCAGGTGTAATTTGCGGTGTCACCTCCAAGCTTAAAACCGCTTTTTTGAAACTCACCGTCGTTGCACCACTTGACGATGCCTCTACGTAAGGAATTTCTGTACCTTGCTCGATACGCGCCTTTTTCTGATTCGCCGTGGTGATACTTGGCGTCGCAATTATCTCGCCTTTGTTCTCTTGCTCCAAAGCTGACAACTCGAGATCAATCAGTGTGCCGTCCGCCAATTTGGCAATGTGCATACCAATACTACCAGCAGGAACCCCTTTCACGCCTAAATTAACGTTTAAGCGGTTTTCCAAAGACGGGATGTTACCATTGGACAAAGCATCAGCGCCTTCCAGCGTACCGGATATAGCATCGCTACCTTGCTGGTCGCTAAAGCCCCAGCGGACACCTAAGTCTTCTTGTACGGTATCATCCACAGTAACCATACGCGACTCAATACGCACCTGTTTTACTGGCACATCTAAGGTTTCCACCATCCGGCGCACACTTTCAATACTGCGCGAGGTATCTTTAATTAATAAAGTATTGGTACGTTTGTCAACGGACACACTACCACGATGGCTAATAATAGAGTTGATATCTGTTTTAAGTAAGTCAGCAAACTCTTCCGCTTTTGCGTAATTAAGTTGAATATACTCGCTATATAATGGCTCTAGCTCTTCCACTTGCTGACGCGCTTGTAATTCTTTGGCTTCTCTCGCTGCGAGCTCTTCTGATGGTGCAACCATCAAAATAGAACCATCCATACGCTTATCTAGCCCTTTCACACGCAACACAACATCAAGCGCCTGATCCCAAGGTACACCGTCTAAACGTAGGGTTATATTGCCAGATACAGTGTCACTCGTTACTAGATTAAAGTTGTTTGTATCTGCGATGATCTGTAGTACGGAGCGAATTGGAATATCCTGAAAATTCAGCGTGATTGGCTGACCTTTATACTCCTTTTTATCGCCAAAGGTTTTATTACCTTCGTCTTTCTCAACTGATAACGTAAAGATGTTATCAAGCTGCTGATAGGTAAACTTGAATGCCGCATTTGGCTCAATCACAATGCGGCTTTTATTGTCTTCTTTAAAGGTCTCTATACGAGATACCACAGTGCCAAAATCTAACACATCAAGTTCATATAACAGGTCTTCCGCAATATCAATATGGTGGAAGTCCGCAATGATTTTGCCACCGCGCTCTTGTACATCAATAGCAGCTTGATTGTGCTCTAAAAACGCTAATACCTTCGCCTCACCTTTCTCACCGCGACGAAAATCGATAGCTTGAATTTGGTTAATAAATGCGGTGACTTTTTGGCTTTGATCTTGTTCGGAGACAATCGGTTTGTTAGATACTTCCACTATCACAAGATTATTCTTAACCTCGGTTTTATATAGCTTCAGCTCATCCATGTTGATGGAAACGGCAAAACCGCCATCTCTGAGTTCACTGGTAATGCCTTGAATGCCAGCCTTGTTAATGCTCAATGCTTTTAAGCTTTCTTCAAACTCAGCCTGCTGGAAAAATAATTCGATACTAGCACTTTCACCAACAACTCGAACTTTTGGCTCTGTATTGAGTTTTTCGTCAAACACCAGTTGTAGCTGGGTTTCCCCTGTTGGCACAGGGTTATAGCGAATGTCATACAACATAGGAATGGCATGCGCTATTGACGAAAGGCCAACTAAGGCAACACCGAGCACGGAACGCCATAGTGTTCGAGTGCTTTTAATAGTTGATTTTATAACGTTATTGTTAGTATTCACTCGCGCCACCTTGTTCCGCTTCTAACATTTCCACTTTTGTTAGCCTTTCTTTCCAACATCCCGTTCCATCTGGGATCAATTCTAATAATTCTAAATGATCGGCATGTACACTTAGCACTTTGCCATGATACAAACCCATATATTCGCCACGTTTAACACGATATAACCCCTGCGTTGCCGCTTCGATTAGCGCCCAACGACCATCAGACTTGGCGATAATGCCTTTCATACGCAGATTATCCAATGGAAACTTCTCTAACGGATAGCGATCTCTATCTGGATCTGGATGTAAGCAGTTTTTAATTTGAACTAGTTTATTTTCAATCACTTCGGGCTGTGGCGCAACAAAAGGGCTACGTAACTCCGAAGCGCTATACTTAAACGGTTCATAATTTTGCATTTCAGGTATCGGCTCGATTTTTGGCGTTGAGCTTGCTTTTACCTGATCAATAAATTCTTTTTGTTCTGCCGTACTATCATTACAACCTGAGATGAACATCAATGTGGCCACGCAGAGCATCAGTCGGATCATTTCTGACCTCCTTGCTCATAGCGATAAGTTTTTGCCACAACACTAAATACCAGCTCGCCGTTTCCTGCATTTTCGATTCTAAAATCGTGTAGGCTGACTATTCGAGGTAACTCAGATACTTTACTCACAAACTGACCAAATTCATGATATTTACCTATCACTTCTAACTTAATAGGCAATTCAGTATAAAACTCTTTGCGTACCTCTGGCATCCAGCCAATTTTTAGGAAGGTTAATCCGCTTGAAGTACCAACGTAAGTCAGATCATCAAGTAACCCTGGCGTTTCGTTGGAACTTGGCAGTCGCCTCAACAACTCTGTAAATTGCGCTTCCATATCAATCATTTGCTGTTTATAAAGCTCAAGATTGTTTGCTCTTGCGTATTTTATTCGGTAGCTCGTTCTTAGCTCCTGCTCTTTTTTAACCGCTTGGTCGTAGCGGTCAATTGAGCTTGAGACCATCAGGTTATAACCCAATATCATCATTAATAAAACCACGAGAATGGAACATAAAACTTTTACAGGAAAAGGCCAATGACCTATGTTGTCGAGCTCCAGCTCATTCCAATCGATTTCTTTTAAACTGTTTAAGTCAAAATTCATGCACTGTGCCTCCGCCCTACTTCGCTTTATCGGCTAAGTGGATGTCTTCATGAGACTTAACATAAAAATGCATCGTAAAATCACTCAGTAATTTTGAACTTTGCTCACCGGCTACTATGCCTTGGATCACAGGTCGCTCTAATAAATAAGACGATTCAACTTGTCGTAGCATTTGCGATAAGCGGTTGTTCGATTCACTTCGACCAATGACTTTGATCATATTGTCTTGCCGTTCAAGACTGGTGAGATAAACCCCAGCCGGAACTACTCGTGCTATTTCATCGATAATTTGCGTGCCGAGACTACGGTTGAGTTGTAGCTCTTCAATCAGCCGAATACGACGTTGCAAATTTTCTTTTTGCTTATTCAAATCGTTAATCGCGACTATCCGTGAATCTAGTTGAGTGATCTCACTTTCGAGATAGCGGTTTTTAATTTCTTGCCCGGTTTTCAAGCCGTCATAGAAGCTGCCAAGCAAGTACATTAACAACAGACAAGCCGCGATGATCACCGCAATAATAGTCAAAAAGATTTGTTGCGATGCTTGCCTTTGCTGCTCGCGCCAAGGAAGTAAATTTATATGTGGCATGATGAGAAGCTCCTTAATGCCAAGCCTGTCGCTAAGGCAAACTGCGCTTTATGCTTTTGCAGCACATGCCTATCTACTTTTGGTGCGATCTCCATGTCGGTAAACGGGTCTGCCACTATTGTGTGGATCCCAAGCTCATCAATGAGCAGTTTATCTAAGCCACTCACCAAAGCCGTTCCACCCGTCAACACAATGTAGTCGATATGATCTTTACCACTGGTCGTCATGAACATTTGCACTGCTCGACGAATTTGCTGCAGCATAGAAGTTTGAAAAGGAGCCAAGACTTCAAAGGTATAGTTTGGCGGTAAATCCCCCGTCGTTTTCGCCAGTTCAGCTTCATCGTAAGTTTTGTTGTAATAAGCAACAATACTGTTGGTATATTGCTCACCACCAAACACTTGATCACGGGTATAAATCGTTTTCCCAGATTGAATAACACTTATCAACGTAAGCACAGCGCCAATATCTATCATTGCTACGATTTTATCAAAGGCATCATTTGGCAGTTCAGGGTAAATGACGTCCATAGCTCTACTTAGTGCGTAGTTTTCTACATCAACAACTTTCGCTTTGAAACCAGCTTCTTCCAATGCGCCTACCCGTGCTTGCACGCTTTCGGTACGAGCTGCAGAGAGCAGCACATTCATTTTTGACGGATCGGCTTCGTTTACTCCAATTTTTTCAAAATCTAGACTAACTTCATCTAACGGGTAAGGGATCAGGCTATCTGCTTCAATCGCTATCTGGGACTCGAGTTCAGCATCAGTTAATGACACATCCATAAAGATCACTTTTGTAATCACGGTCTGACCGGATACGGCAACTGCTGCATATTGCGTGAGCTTTGGAATGCGCCGCTTCATTTTAGTTATCGCGTTGCCGATCGCTTCAATGTCTTGAATGGCCCTTTCATTTACTGCTCCTTTCGGAATAGGTTCAATCGCAACGGCTTCTACTCGGTAGCTGGAACTTGTCTTCGACAGCAACACCGCTTTGACACAATGGGAACCGATATCGATCCCTATCATCAGAGGTGCTTGTTTTTTTAGTAGTTGGCTCAGCATGTGAAGCGCCCGTTTCCTTTTAAGACTGTGTACCATAAAAATTTAGCACACAAAAATATTAATCGTTTTTTAATCAAGATATACTAGCAGTGTCTACCTGTAATTGGGAGTCTAACTAGGGATAATTCCGTGAAATTATTGAAAAGATTTTTACAATTCGTTTTTGTTTGTACCCTTTTAGGCGTGTTGACACTTATCAGTCTTTATTATTATGTCAAATCTGACATACCAAGTGTAGAGGTTTTGAAAGATGTTCAACTACAAACACCCATGCAAGTCTTTACACGAGACGGAAAACTCATTAATCAGTTTGGTGAAAAGCGCAGGATCCCTGTACGTTTGCAGGATGTTCCACTTCCCATGCGAAAAGCATTCTTAGCGACAGAAGACAATCGCTTTTACGATCATTTCGGCATTGACCCGATAGGTATCGTCCGCTCCGCTATAGTGCTTATCACCACAGGGCAAAAAAAGCAGGGAGCCAGTACGCTCACCATGCAACTTGCCAGAAACTTCTTCTTAACAAGAGAGAAAGCCTATATTCGTAAAGTGAAAGAAATCTTTATTGCGTTGCATATTGAGCAGCTATTAACGAAAGATGAAATTTTTGAGCTTTACTTAAACAAAATTGAACTGGGTAATCGCGCCTTTGGTATCGGTGCAGCAGCACAAGTCTACTACGGTCGCTCACTATCAGAATTAACTTTAGCAGAAATGGCAATGATTGCAGGCCTGCCAAAAGCGCCTTCTGCGTTAAATCCAATTCGTAACCCAGAGCGCGCGCAATTGCGCCGGAATGTTGTGCTCGGACGAATGCTTGCTGAAAAGTATATTACCCGCGCAGAATATGATGAGGCGACACAAGCTCCTATCACGGCTAAATTCCATGGCGCAGAAATTGAACTGTATGCACCTTATATTTCTGAAATGGTTCGCGCTTATATGGTTGAACGCTACGGTACTGATAAAGCTTATAACTCAGGCATGAAAGTTTACACCAGTGTGGAATCAGACATGCAACAGGCTGCTCAGCATGCATTAGTTGATAATTTACATGCCTACGATATGCGTCACGGCTTTAGAGGCGCAGAAGAAACCTATTGGCATGCTGAAACGGAATCGCCGCTAAGCCATGAAGGCATTATTACTCGCCTTAAAAAGGTCAATGAAATTGGGCCGTTAAAAGCCGCTGTGGTGCTAAACATTGCAGAGAAAACGGCCGACCTGCTCTTAAAAACCGGTGAGCAAATTACATTGGAATGGTCAGGCTTAAATTGGGCCAGACAATACATCAGTGAAACGCGTCAAAGCTTACCACCAAAAACAACTGCAGATATCCTCGCGCCGGGCATGCAAGTGTTTGTCCGTAAACAAGACGACGGCTGGATGTTAAGTCAGTTGCCACAGGCATCCAGTGCTCTTGTCTCACTTGACCCGCAGGATGGGCGTGTCAAGGCGATTGTGGGCGGCTACAGCTTTGAGCTTAGCCAATACAATCGCGCTACTCAAGCTAAGCGCCAGGTGGGTTCAAACATCAAACCTTTTATTTATTCATCCGCATTAGAAAATGGCTATACCCTAGCCACCATTCTTAATGATGCCCCGATTAATCATTGGGATAGAAGCGTTGGCGTGGCTTGGCGTCCGAAGAATAGCCCTGAAGTGTATAACGGCCCGATCCGTATTCGCCGAGCACTTGCACAATCGAAAAACGTGGTATCTGTTCGTTTGATCAAAGGCGTTGGCATAAATAAGGCCGCTGATCATTTGCTTAAATTTGGTTTTCAAGACGCAGATATTAATCGCAGTGAGTCATTGGCGCTTGGTAGTGCTGCACTGACTCCTATTGAAATGGCGCGCGGCATGGCAACTTTTGCCAATGGCGGTCACCTCATTGAGCCGTACTTTATCGATAGAATTACCGACTCATTCGGCACTGAACTGGGTTCGGCAGAACCGTTATTGGTCTGCGACGAGCAGCAGCTGGAAGAACAACCTGAGCGCTGTGCACCGCAAGTGATTTCGGAGCAAAACGCATTTCTGATTGCCGATGCACTTCACAGTGCTATCTGGGGTGGTGGTAGCTGGAAACACGACACGGGCTGGAGCGGCACAGGCTGGCGTGGTCAGTGGTTAAAACGTCGTGACCTTGCTGGAAAAACGGGTACCACCAACGACTCCGTAGATACTTGGTTTACGGGCTTTAACCGTAATGTCCTCACCACAGTTTGGGTTGGCTTTGACGATGCGAGTAAATCCTTGGGTCGTGCGGCCTACAACGCTAACCTTGGTGATAATCAACTTGTTGGGGCAGAAGCCGGCGCAATTTCAGCACAACCTGCTTGGATAGACTTTATGCGTGAGGCACTTAAAGATGAGCCTTTGGCTCCGATAGAGCCGCCTCCAGGGCTTATCTCAACTCGGATTGACTTAAAGACAGGGCTTTTGTCTCGTAAGAACGACTACACATCTCGGTTTGAGTATTTCGAACAAGGTACGGCCCCAACCAAATACGTATTAGATACGGATAGCAGCACACCGTTTGACGATACCGCGCCGCTACCAACTCACGAAGAGTTATTCTAGAATAAAAATGCCGATACAGATGTATCGGCATTTTTGTCTTATACCAGTTGTATTATATCTATTTTCTTAATAGAGCTATTTTAGATTTTGCGTTAGCCAGAATAAATCGGAATGTATTCCCGCTGCTGTCACTTCTTTACCTGCCCCTGGGCCTTGGATCACCAGTGGATTTTGTTCATACCATTTAGTGTGGATCACAAAAATATTATCACCCGGTGTTAAATTCGCGATTGCCGAGCCGTTTGGTACCTGTGCAATGCCTACTTTTGCAGACACTTTGCCATTGCTTGCAATTTCAAGCGCCCCAGTATAGCGAAGCGCAGCGTCATTCGCTGTGGCCTTTGCATAGTGTGTCGCATAAAAGTCATCAAGTTGCTGGCGATTTTCTAAAAACGTTTGCCATGAACCCACACTCAAGGACTCAGGCATTAGCGCCTCTAATTCAATATCGTCAAGCTCAAGTTCAATGCCTAACTCTCGTGCTAAGATCAAAAGCTTACGCTGCATATCACGGCCAGATAGATCTTCGCGCGGATCGGGCTCGGTAAAACCAAGTTCTTGCGCCCCAAGCACTAGCTCAGAAAATGCTTCAGAACCATCATAGCGACTACAAAGCCAAGATAAAGTGCCGGAAAAGACGCCTTCAATTCTCACCACTTCATCGCCACTATTTTGCAGATCAGCCAATGCAAAGTTAATGGGAAGACCTGCGCCAACACTGGTATTGTAACGCCATAACAGGTTACGCTCTTGTAACTGCTGACGCAGCTTTGAGTACCAACCTTGTTGTGCCGTGCCGGCATATTTATTGGCGCTGATCAAATGACAGTCATGTTCAACAAACAGCGGATACAACTCACTGAAACGCTCGCTCGCAGTAATATCGACCACCACTTTATGCTCGTAATCTAGCTCTTTAATACGAGTGAATAGCTCTGCTTCATTGTATTCGATGGCCTCATTTTGCCATTGCTGTTGCCACGATGCTAAATTCAACCCGCTTGGACAGAACAACATTTGCTTAGAACGCAGTAGGCCAACCAACTTAAGATCAAAGTGCTCACTCAGCTTAGCGACTTGGTTTTTGCATTGTTCGATAAACACTTCACCCACGTTGCCAACACCCGCCACAATCACTGCAAGCTCTCTGCCTTTATTCACCAAACGCTCGTGCAATATAGCAAGTAGATCGCTATCAATTGCTTGATCGGTTAACACTAAGCTGTAATGGCGCTCTTGCAGCACAAAACGGGTGACAATTGCATGTTCATCCAATAGCTCCAGTGCCTGCTGATGTAAGCCAGCGACATCCTGACTTGGGGCAACAATAGCAAAGCCTTGTACTTGTGATTCAATAATATTGGCCCGCGAATCCAGCGCTTTGATCACAACATGGCTAAACTCAGATGGCACCAGTAAGTGTGCCTCTCCACCTTTAACAAAATGATGAATGCTATGCTGGATAAGCTGGCTTAGCTGTTTTACTTCACCACTTTTTAGCTGCTCAACGCGTAACAGGTCAAGTTGTCCAAAAGTGGTAATAAAGCGCTTCTCTTTGCTATAGCCTGCCTTTACTATCTCAGTGCCAAGCGCATCAGCATCAAAGCTGCTACGAACTTGTAGTTTTATATCGGTATCTTTAAGTGGAGACAGCGTTTTTGCATGTAATACCGGATTACCTAATCGTGCGAGTAATTCAGCTTGGCCACGGCATACCTTAGTGTATTTTATGGCATTAGCGACTTTACGTGGATCAGTGCTGAATACACCAGTTGTATCCGTCCAAATTGATACTTGAGCCGCATCAAGGTAACTTGCCAACAAAGTTGCGCTATAGTCACTGCCATTTCGGCCTAAAGTCACAGTTTCACCTTGTGCATTTGCGGCAATAAAACCGGTAACGATATAGATAGCGTGATCATCAATGGCGCGATAGCACGCTTCTTTGTTATGGGCGTGGAGTAACACTCCCTCTTGTTGTACGAATAACCTACGAGCGTCGACAGCTTTGGCTTCAACACCTTGAGAGCTGAGGTAGTTTGCTAATATACGAGCCGACCATAGCTCTCCATGTGCAAGTAAACTCGCGTAGTGAAGCAGCTGTTCTTCTCGCCCTAAAGCGATTGCTTGCAGCTCATTGACGAGCTGTTTGAGTAACACACTGTGTTGTTCACCTACAAACAGGGCATCAATTAATTCTCGTTGATGATTTTCAACTTGTAATAAAACATCGTTGAATGCGCGAACATCTTGCTGCTCAAAGCTTTGCCATAACTTCACTAGGGTATTCGTTGTTTTTCCTGCAGCAGAAACCACAACACTGTCACCTAGTTGACATTGCTCTAACACTATCTTGGCAACTGCCTGATAACGCTCTGGCGAGCTTAAACTCGAACCACCAAACTTATGTACTACTTTTGCCATTTACTCACCACAACGCTACTGTATGTGCAGGCGTTAATTTGAATGACTTAGCATCATCACTCGCCTGACTTTCATCAATACATGCAAATCCTGATTCCAGATCTGCAATAAGATCCTGTGCATCTTCAATGCCTACAGAAATACGAATCAACGTGTCGCCCACTCCCGCTTCTAAACGCGCTTGCGGATCCATACCTGCGTGTGTCATCGTCGCTGGATGGCAAATAAGACTCTCAACCCCACCTAAAGATTCTGCCAATGAAAAGTGCGTTAGAGACGTTAAAAACTTCGCTGATGTTTGCAGATCGCCTTTGATATCAAAGCTCACCATGCCACCAAAGCCGAGCTGTTGTTTTTTCGCAAGTTCGTGTTGAGGATGCGACTCAAGGCCAGGGTAATAAACTTGGCTAACATACGGCGACTTTTCTAAATACTCCGCAATAAGCTGAGCATTTTCTTGATGTTGGCGTAAACGCACGTTTAAGGTGCGCAGTCCACGTAGGGTAAGGTAACTATCAAAAGGTGCACCGGTAATACCGATATTATTCGCCCACCAAGCTAACTCATCACCCAACTCCTGTGTACGCGCGATCACCGCGCCCCCCACGACATCAGAATGACCATTGATATATTTAGTAGTTGAATGCACGACTACATCTACGCCAAAGGCAATGGGATTTTGTAGTGCTGGAGACAAGAAGGTGTTGTCGGCGGCGACCAAAGCACCCACTGCGTGTGCTGCATTTACGACAGCTTCTATATCCGTTAGCCTTAATATTGGGTTACTTGGTGTTTCAATCCAAACTAATTTAGGTTTGATCTGCTGCAGCTGTGCAAGACTTTCCGATTGTGTGAGATCCAAGACGGCTAATTTGAGCAATCCACGCTTAGCAAGCGATGTAAACAAGCGATAGCTACCACCGTAACAGTCATGTGGAATAACCAGCGTATCGTCATGGTTAAGTAGCTGAGTTACTAGGTGAACGGCAGCCATGCCAGTCGCGGTAATAATGCCACGAGCACCACCTTCAAGTTCGGTAAGTGCCTGTGCAAGCACATCACGATTAAAGTTACCACTGCGTCCATAATCGTAGTCGCGTTTGGTATCAAAATCGGCAAAAGAATAGGTGGTAGAAAGGTAAAGCGGTGGCACTACTGCCCCATGTGCTTTATCAGCTTCTATACCGTGACGCACTGCAACCGTCGATTTATTAACTTGACTCATAAGGTCACCTAGATAGTTGGATGTTTAGACGTCTAAAAGGTTAGAGCAACAGAAACTAGAAGTCAAAACATTTATACTGCTAAATGGCTAAATAACTAGTATTTGACTATCTTTTTTAAACCGATAAAATTTCGCCACTCTAGGCGTTGCTAATACGACTGAGTTATTGAAAACTATGGCAGAGATTCTTCTATCTCGCTATGGCGGATTAGTTTATTCATCTATTTGAGTTTGGGATTTATCTTTAATTCGTAAGGTTATCCCTATATTCATGCGGTTGGTGAATAATGTAGACCAGAACCCAGTCATATTGGCATTGATGTAACTGAGGCAAGTACACAATTATGGCAAAATGGAACGGTGAGTATATTCACCCATATGCAGAACACGGTAAGAAAGCAGAGCAAGTAAAAAAGATCACGGTGAGCATACCTCTGAATGTACTCAAAGTGCTAACTGATGAGCGTACACGTCGCCAAGTGAATAACTTACGTCATGCCACGAACAGTGAGCTTTTATGTGAGGCGTTTCTACATGCCTTCACAGGTCAGCCACTGCCGAGTGATGAAGACTTGAGAAAAGATAATCCAGAGCGTATTCCGTTAGAAGTAAGACAAATAATGGAAGAGCGCGGTTTGGAGATCCCAGAAATAAACGAAGAGTGATAACTACTCTTACTCTGTGGAAATACAGACACAAAAAAAGCCTCAATCGAGGCTTTTTTCATTTGGATAATACCAATGGTATTATTCCATATATCCAGCAGGCATATCGATTTGTGCCACACCTGATTCAATTGCAGCTACCGCTACCGCTTTTGCGATACGAGGTAACAAACGCGGATCCATTGGTTTTGGAATAATGTACTCAGGACCAAACTCAAGACTATCCACGTCAGCTGCTTTTAACACTTCAGCAGGCACAGGCTCTTTCGCAATCGTTCTAATTGCTTCAACCGCTGCAATCTTCATCTCGTCATTGATAGCGGTTGCACGTACATCAAGCGCACCACGGAAGATAAACGGGAAACACAGCACGTTATTTACTTGATTTGGATAATCTGAGCGACCTGTCGCCATGATCAAATCATTACGTGCACCGTGTGCAACTTCAGGACTGATCTCTGGATCTGGGTTAGAGCAAGCGAATACCACAGGCTTGTCAGCCATTAATTTTAGATCTTCAGCAGAAAGTAAGTCTGGGCCAGAAACACCAACAAATACATCCGCATCCGCAATCACGTCTTGTAACGTACGCTTATCCG
This sequence comes from Pseudoalteromonas sp. BMB, assembly GCF_001709235.1. NCBI lineage: Bacteria > Pseudomonadati > Pseudomonadota > Gammaproteobacteria > Alteromonadales > Pseudoalteromonadaceae > Pseudoalteromonas > Pseudoalteromonas sp. BMB. Next base: position 7,156 of record NZ_MBQA01000157.1, on the reverse strand, counting down.
TGTTGTTTGCAAACAGCTCTTTGTATTCATTTAGGTCATCACGGCGAGTATGGATCACGCCTTTTCTGTCCAGCATATAGATGTGCTCACGTTGAGCACCACACTTGATCAATAATTCCATACAAGCAATAGCAGCTGCACCCGCGCCAAGACACACAATAATCGCATCGTGAATATCTTTACCTTGGATTTCCAACGCATTCAGCATACCCGCAGCGGTTACAATTGCGGTGCCGTGCTGATCATCATGGAATACAGGAACGTCACAACGTTCGATTAGCGCGCGCTCAATTTCAAAGCACTCTGGCGCTTTAATATCTTCGAGGTTAATACCGCCAAATGTGTCTGCGATATTTGCCACCGTATTAATGAAGTCTTCGGTGGTGTTGTGCTTAACTTCGATATCGATTGAATCAAGACCCGCAAAACGCTTAAATAATAGCGCCTTACCTTCCATAACAGGCTTTGACGCCAAAGGGCCTAAGTTACCCAAGCCAAGAATTGCCGTACCATTACTGATCACCGCAACCATATTTCCTTTACCCGTGTAACGATATGCATTCGCCGGATCAGCCGCGATTTCACGTACTGGCTCTGCAACACCTGGGCTATATGCAAGTGCTAAGTCTTTTACGGTCTCGGCAGGTTTAGTGAGTTCAACACTGATTTTACCTGGAACGGGCTTCTCGTGATAATCTAGAGCTTGTTGACGAAAATCTGTCATGGCGCGATATTTTCCTACGAAGTTAATGTGAGAGTGTGGTAAACGTTCGCATTCTGAATGTTGGCAACCTATCTAGGCTGGTTACAGCAACACACAGTGCGATTAACTATATGAGCGACGACATTCAACCACTCAACAAGCGTATGTGCTTTGCTGTCGCGGTATGTCAATAGGACATATAGTTAATCGACCGTATTCACACAATACCGAGTTTTGCTCATTATTCAAGTAAAATCAGGTCTATCCACTAGCACGGCATTTTCTATACTTTTCCGAGAAGATAAGCTCAATTTTAAGAAATATTTCACAAATAAAATAGCTAAAACTTAAGAAACAAGACGCTAAAACCAGCACAAAATGTATAAAATCAGAACAAATGTACACTAATTATAAAAACAATAAGGAAATAGCAACTTAGCTAATTTTAACGTCAAGATACCGACATTTAATCGCAATATACTGACTTTAGTTTATATTAAGTACTCATACCTGATACTATTTACTATATGAGCTTTGATTATTTTCACAACTTAAGCTCGTAAATGTTCAATATTTATCTGCTAAATAGAGTTTTTACTCTACCCAAGAGATCAGTAAAGTTTTGCTGCCAAACTAGCAAGTTTTTTATTTTAGAAGAATAAAAGACACAATAAGACGGGATGACTGACGGTCTGTCTGTTGATGCAGAATAGGATGTATAAATCGGGAAGGTATTTTCAAACAGGCACAAAAAAAGCACCCTAAGGTGCTTTTTTCGACTAGACCAACAAGATTACTTCTTGCTGCTAAGTGCACCGAAACGCTTGTTAAAGCGATCTACACGGCCACCTGTGTCAAGGATCTTCTGCTTACCAGTGTAGAACGGGTGACATGCAGAACATACGTCTAGGTGAATATCTTTACATAGCGTTGAACGAGTTTCGAACTTGTTACCGCAAGAGCACGATGCAGTGATCGTCTCGTAATTAGGGTGAATACCTTCTTTCATAGCAACCTCTAGTTAAGGCCGTATCGCTCTCCAAACCCGAAGTCTGGCACCATACGTAGTTATACAAAAATGTGGACGCGTATTTTAGTGCCTATCTGAACAATCTACAAGCAATATTTCAGAGTTTTTTATCACCGCCTCTGAGTACGTTTTCAATTCGTACCACCTTAGGTATATACTTCGTCACTGCGCTCACTTTATGGAATTGTAATACATGCTCATTCTTGAAGTAGCTTTAAAGCTGCCACTGCACCGAACATTCGACTATTTGCTAGCACCAACCATGCAAGTTGAAGCAGGAATGAGAGTCACCGTCAATTTCGCCAACCGTCGCTGCACAGCGATTGTGCTTGCTAAAAAAGGCGACACCGATGTACCAAAAGAAAAGCTCAAGCAAATTATTGAGGTGTTGGACGAGCATCCTGTCTTTAATCAAGCACAACTTAGCTTTTTACACTTTGTCTCTCAGTATTACTGTCATCCAATTGGCGATACCTTATTCACAGCACTACCGGCGGTACTCAGAGATGGTGGAAGCCCAGACAAAACTCAGATCCCTGTCGTCAGATTAACGGAAAAAGGGCAGAAACTACCAACACTGCGAGCCAAAAAGCAACAAGCACTGCTTTCTCAATTATATGAAGGTGGCGCAATAAAATTAAGCGAACTCAAAGCGCTCGGATTTGCAAACCAAACAATTAAAGCATTGGAAGAAAAAGCGCTTATCTCACAATCTATTGAGCATGATAGTGATTGGTCGCAAAACGAATTACAGCTTGGCGAAAAACCACGCCTAAACGACCAACAAGCGACTATTTGCAGCGCCGTCAATGCACAAGTCGGTTACCGTACCTTTTTAATCGAAGGTGTAACGGGAAGTGGTAAAACCGAAGTCTACTTACAGAGCCTTGAAAACATAATAAAAGCGGGTAAACAAGCACTGATCTTGGTGCCTGAAATTGGACTCACACCACAAACAGTCAACCGCTTTAAGAAGCGCTTTAATAACCTGCCCATTGATTTATGGCACTCAAATCTAACCGATAACGAGCGCCTACATACTTGGCGTCGCGCCGAAAAGGGTCTGAGCGCTTTGGTTATCGGTACTCGCTCGGCCATTTTTTTACCATTTCAAAATCTCGGCATGATCATCGTTGACGAAGAGCACGACAACTCGTTTAAACAGCAAGAAGGCCTGCGCTATCACGCCAGAGATCTCGCTGCATTTCGAGCGCATCAGGCACACTGCCCTTTGCTTTTGGGAACAGCAACACCGGCATTAGAAACATTACACAAAGCCATTACCAACAAATATCAACTCGTCACACTGAGTAAACGAGCGCAGACCCAGCACGATAACCAATTTCACCTTGTAGACATGAAAGGTCAGCCAGAACAAGGCGGGTTTTCACCAATGAGTTTACATTGGATGGAAAAAACACTCGCTCGCGGTAAGCAAGTTATGGTGTTTCTAAATCGTCGAGGCTTTGCGCCAACATTGATGTGTCACGAATGCGGATGGCTTAATACCTGTAAACATTGCTCTACCAGCGCCACGTACCATAAAAACATGAACCGCTTGGTATGCCATCATTGTGGTGAACAGGACTTTGTACCTAGACAGTGTCCAGATTGCGGCAGCACCCAAATCATGCCCACAGGGCTTGGTACAGAACAACTCGAAGGCTTTTTAAGCGAACGCTTCACTGATATTCCCGTCACTCGCATTGACCGAGATTCTACGCGCCGTAAGGGCAGCCTTGAAAGCGCCCTTGAAGAAATTAATCAAGGTGGCGCGCGAATTTTGGTCGGCACTCAAATGCTTGCCAAGGGCCACCACTTTGCCGATGTCAGTCTTGTGATTATCTTGGATGTGGACTCAGGACTTTACTCTTGTGACTTTAGAGCAACCGAGCAAATGGCGCAGCTTATTACGCAAGTTGCTGGACGAGCCGGACGCGCCGGTGAAGCGGGAACCGTGTTATTGCAAACGCATTTTCCAGAACATCCATTATTGCAAGATTTAATCAATAATGGTTATGGCGACTTCGCGCGATATGCCCTACAAGAACGTGAAGAAGCTATGCTTCCCCCCTTCGCACACTTAGCTATCATCCGCGCCGAGGCAACAAATATAAATACAGTATTGCGCTTTTTGTCGGATTTGGTTCCAGCTACCCCCTATCCTGGTATACAATTGCTGGGTCCAATTCCAGCACCACTTGAACGAATAGCTGGAAAGTTCAGATATCAATTACATATACACGCACAACAACGCACTGTGCTGCGGGACTACCTTTCGCAACTTGCGCGCTATATTGCTACGCATGAGTCTGCCAATCGAGTACGCTGGAGCATAGATGTTGATCCAATGGATAGCTATTAAAATCAAATAACCTATGGCACAGCACGATTACATCAATAAGAAACCTAAAGGCAAGGGGAAAGACAAGCCAGAAAAATCGGCAAAATTTCCTGTTATTGCTGCTATTTTTGCATTTCTACTAATCGGAGGGTTTGCCTACGGTCTTTGGTTTATAAAAACCAATGCCGATCCTAAAGAAGTAGAGCAAGCCAAAAACCCGCATCCAGTTGCCGAACAAAAGGTTAGTAAGCCCAAGCCTCGCCCACCTGAGTTCATTGAAGAAATTAAAAATCATGAAATCAAGGTCGAAGTTAAAGAGATCGAGAGCAAAGGTCCTTATCAAATGCAGTGTGGTTCATTTAGAACCCATAGCCAAGCCGAAACCATGAAAGCCAAAGTTGCGTTTGCTGGGTTAATCGCGGAGATCCGTCGTACCGAAGGGGGTAACGGTGTCTGGTATCGTGTCCGTCTTGGCCCCTACGATACCAAGCGTTTAGCGGAAAGCGATAAAAACAAATTGCAGCGCGTCGGGATATTTGGCTGTGGGATTTGGGGCTGGACTTGATTTTTATAAGTCCACCCATATTTCCTACTAATCTAGAGTTACACGGGCACAGGCCCAGATAAGGATTACTATGACTACCATCGTTAGTGTTCGTCGCGATGACAAAGTGGTTATCGGCGGTGATGGCCAAGTTTCGCTTGGTAACACAGTTATGAAAGGCAACGCGCGTAAAGTACGTCGTCTATACAATGGTAAAGTACTGGCAGGTTTCGCTGGCGGTACAGCTGATGCATTTACATTATTTGAACGCTTTGAAGCAAAACTTGAGATGCACCAAGGCCATCTCACTAAAGCAGCCGTAGAAATGGCAAAAGACTGGCGTACCGACAGAGCATTAAGAAGGCTTGAAGCCCTACTTGCGGTAGCCGATGAAACCGCCTCGCTTATCATCACAGGTAACGGCGATGTGGTGCAGCCAGAGCATGACCTTATTGCTATCGGCAGTGGTGGTAACTTCGCACAGGCGGCTGCAACCGCACTACTTGAAAATACAGACTTAAGTGCGAAAGAAATCGTGGAAAAGAGCCTGAAGATCGCTGGCGATATCTGCGTATTTACCAATAATTTCCAAACTATCGAAGAATTGTAATAGGACTCGTCATGACAGCTATGACTCCAAGAGAGATTGTGCACGAGCTTGATCAACATATTATCGGTCAGGACAAAGCCAAAAAAGCCGTCGCGATTGCACTGCGCAACCGCTGGCGTCGTATGCAGCTTGATGAAGAGCTGCGTGCAGAAGTTACACCCAAGAATATTTTGATGATCGGCCCAACGGGTGTAGGTAAAACTGAAATTGCCCGCCGTCTAGCAAAGCTTGCTAACGCACCATTTATCAAAGTAGAAGCGACTAAGTTCACCGAAGTGGGTTATGTTGGTAAAGAAGTTGAAACTATCATCCGCGATCTAGTCGAAGTTTCTTTTAAACTAACACGTGAACAGCAAACCAAGAAGTTCAAATTCCGCGCTGAAGAAGCCGCCGAAGAACGTATTTTAGATGCACTTTTGCCACCAGCAAAAGACGCTTGGGGTGAGTCTCAGCCAAATGAAAATTCGTCAACACGTCAAGTATTTCGCAAGAAACTACGTGAAGGTCAGTTAGACGACAAAGAAATTGAGATCGACATCGCAGAAACGGCGCCTCATGTTGAGATCATGTCTCCTCCTGGTATGGAAGAAATGACCAGCCAGCTACAGAGCATGTTCCAAAACATGTCGGGTGACAAGAAAAAGAGCCGTAAGCTGAAGATTAAAGAAGCACTTAAGCTATTGATTGAAGAAGAAGCTGCAAAGCTTGTTAATCCAGAAGAGCTTAAAGAGCAAGCTATTGAGTCAGTTGAACAAAACGGTATCGTGTTTATTGATGAAATCGATAAAATTTGTAAGCGCGGAGAATCCTCTGGCCCAGATGTTAGCCGTGAAGGTGTACAACGCGACTTACTACCACTTATCGAAGGTTCAACCGTTAATACTAAACACGGTATGGTAAAAACCGACCACATTTTATTTATCGCGTCAGGTGCATTCCAAATGGCCAAGCCGTCGGATTTAATCCCTGAATTACAAGGTCGTTTACCTATTCGCGTTGAACTAGAAGCACTGACTGCGGGTGATTTCAAACGTATTCTAACTGAGCCAAATGCATCTCTTACAGAGCAGCAACAAGCGCTACTGAAAACAGAAGACGTCACTATCGACTTTACCGATGACGCTATCACCAAACTGGCTGAAGCTGCATATCAGGTCAACGAGAAAACTGAAAACATCGGTGCGCGCCGCCTTCACACTGTGATGGAAAAACTGATGGAAGAGATTTCATTCGATGCCAGTGAAAAGGCCGGTGACACTTTGACGATTGATGCCGCCTACGTTGAACAGCATTTAGACATGCTTGTTCAGGATGAAGATTTAAGCCGCTTCATTCTGTAAATTAAAATCAAAAGCGGAGCCTTGCTCCGCTTTTTGAATTATACCAATTATGTATCAAGTCACCAAACTTCATTATCATACGCTCAGTAAAGTGCTCGATGTTTATTTTGAGGACGGCCGCTGTTTTACGCTAAGTGCCGAATTCTTACGAACACATTCACCATCAGCCGAAGTGCAAGGACATAGTCCAGCGCAAAAGCAACTCGTGCTAAACAAACAGAATGTCGCTATAAAGAAAATTGAACCCGTTGGTCACTATGCTGCACGCATTGTTTTTGATGATGGCCACGACTCAGGGCTCTACAGCTGGCAATACTTATACACTATAGCTACACAACACGATGCGCTATGGCAGGAATATGTAAACGCTGTAGAAGAGTATAAAACCCAAAAGGACAGCGTACCTATCAAGTTTGTGCCTTAACCAAACCGCCATAGCAATGCATGCTGCTCATGGTATTGAATAAAGTCATTCTTAAATGCAATGTACTTCTCCATATTCTGGTTACAGGCGTTTACAGCTTCTTGCTTAACTCTAGCATATTGCCTCGCTATATCTGGAAAAGTAATTAACCTGAGCTGCGG